>JAYEME010000025.1:0-2218 GCA_034717915.1 Thermodesulfobacteriota bacterium | reverse complement strand
TTTTTTCAGCAGATGCTGACAGGTATTAAGGGTTTTATTTCAATTGTTTGGCCAAGTTCGCAAAAGGGGAGTGGGAGAGGGTGTCATGTTTCTGTTCGCCGTTAGAACTGTCACCGGTTCGATCTTCTTGTACCCCGCGAGTATGTTCGTGGTCGTGGCAGTAAATACAGAGTAACTCCCAGTTACTCCCGTTTGGGGGGTTGTTATCGTGGTTGTGGTCTATATGGTGTACCGTTAACTCACGCATCTTCTGCCCCTCAAAGTCCCGGCCACAACGTCCACAAACATGGGGAAACAATTTCAACGCCTGTTCACGGTAGCCGGATTGGCGTTGCTGCTCTTCCTTGCGCATTTCAGAGATTAGCTGATTACGATTTTCATCGCTTAGTTTTTTGTTGTTGGTTGCCATATGAAATCTCCTGGAACAGGATTAATGTCCATCTGTAAATCAGGATGATCACGCCTGAATGGTGCTGGTTTAAGGGTAGATGTCAGCAAATACGGGACTGTCCCCGCATGGGGGCTGTCCCAGGTATTTGCGGTGTAAACTGCCACAGTTTCATGGCTCGTAAACTCTTGGGACAGCCCCCGATGGAGCTGGGGACAGTCCCGAGATTACTGCAAAATTGCTTAACCTAGCCCCATTCAAGCGAATTCACGGATTAACAAGCTAATTGGTACGATTATAACAGTCAAACCAGGATTCACCCTCATCATAACCGTCAATAAAGTCAGTCGCATTTTTCGAATTGAACCCGCCCATCAATGTTGAAACTTCCTGTTGAATGTTGACCAGGGCATTGGCTATCAGCTCTTTATTAAACCCTGTATCAGCTAAATTCAGAACCAGATTGATTGCGACAACCCGGCTGATGATGCAGCCAAGTTCAGTCAATTTGCGTTGTGACAGCTGTTGTTCAAGTTCAAAATTGAACTGCTTATGCAACCGTTCTGCTGCCCGTTCCGTCAATTCGTGTTGGCGTAAAAACTGGAACAGGTTTTTCTGTTTTGCCCGTTGCATCTGTTTCTGGATCGCTTCAGCAATCTGAATATAAAGAATATCGTTGGAACCTTCAAAAATCTGAAACGGGCGACTGTCAACGATGGCTCGGCCGGCAATATGATTCAGACGATACCCTTTAGCTCCAACCAGCTGTAGCAGTGATTGGGCTGAACTCTGCATCAGATCGGTGACATAGGTTTTGACCGAATTGGCTTCCAGCCCGTGGGGTGCCAGATTATTTTCTACCCCGGCTTTTTGGCTACTGTTGAAGCACATTGCAGAACAGACGGTATAGGCAGATTGCAGACGGGATATTCGCTGTTGCGCTTGATCATAATTAAACAGACTTTTGCCACCAACATGGCGCTGCTGGCAATGGTTAACGGCCTCATCCAGCATCCGCTGGAGAAAGCCCATCCCCATGCCGGGAAACTGCATCCGGCTGCGGTGGAGGAGATCAAGCATCATTTTGATACCGGTACTCTCTGGCTGCAATTTATTGCCGGTCGGAACTCTTATGTCGATCCGGTTACGTCCATAGGGGAGCATATAGACACCGAGATTTTCATAAAACTCTTCAACGACAATATTCTGATCAGGGTCGCTGGAATCGCAAATAAAAAAGTCGATATCGCGTTTCAGATCTCCATCAGCATTCTTATGCCGTGCTGTAAGCAACCAGTAGTCGGCCCAGCCGGTCAATCCTGCCCAGTGTTTTGTCCCCTGAAGATGATATTTCCCGTTTTTCTGGCTGTAAGAACTTTTCATGTGCAGGGCATCGCTACCGTAATCGGGTTCGGTAATCATCAAACCACCCATTTTTCTATTTTTCAGGAAATCGGCAAAAGTTTTCGATTTAATTTCTTCCTGTCCATATTTCCCCGTTGGTTGCAGAAACAGAGCCCAATTAATACCGAACCCCAGGGAGAGGGGCAGCGATTCATAGCTGGCCGCAGCTGCAAGAGCGAGTCCCTCATGAATATGTCCCCCTCGGCCGCCATATTGTTTGGGAATATAGGTTGCCAGAGGATTGTCCGACATGATTTCACGTAAAACGAAAGGTGGTATTCCGCGTTTGATACTCAGTTGATCGATATCACTACGGATGTAGAAAAGATGTTTGAGTTGTGCTTTGAATTCTTGAATAAATTGCGGGAATGGCGTGAGATCAGAACCGGTTGAGGCAGCAGTTGAAACAGTCATGGTGGGGCTCCC
>JAYEME010000024.1:0-5947 GCA_034717915.1 Thermodesulfobacteriota bacterium | reverse complement strand
TCAACCGAATATTCTTCACTAGCCCAAGCCCCAAGATCAATTATCCGACATTTCTCAGAACAAAAAGGGCGTGATGGATTATCGCTCCAAAAAGTTTTTCGTCCACAACGAGGGCACTTAATCTCATGATTAGTCATAATTTCACTATAACGGCTGTTGCTGCAAAAAGAAACCGTCAGAAAGAGTAAAAAGCCCCAGATCAATGACCTGAGGCAGTTTTGTTATTGGAGCGGAAGACGAGGTTTGAACTCGCGACATTCAGCTTGGGAAGCTGACACTCTACCAACTGAGTTACTCCCGCATTTGAGATGGGCAGTATAGTGATTAGGACTCTTGGTTGTCAAATAATAATTCGTTTTCAAGCCAGGCTATGGCTTCGGCGGAGGTTCTGATTTCATCATTAATTTCAGCTTGTTTCAACCTCGATTGCCAGATACCGATCTGTGTATCTGGAGTGCCTTTCAAAAGAGATGCGATTAAACGGCCATTGAGCAAATCGGGTATGCGACCGAGTTGCTGCTCAAGAGTAAATGATTCCTGTAACTTTATGACCTTACTCAACTCCAAGTGACCGTAACAAACGCCCCAGTAGAGCATTTTTTCATAAGCAAATGGTTCCATTTTTTCGACTAACAGCGCCTGCCGCCTTTGACCGTCTATCGAAGTGGCAAGGGTGAAAAGTTCCAAACTCGGCTCAATTTGCAACTCCTCGAGCAAACGTTGCAAATTGCGGCTCAAACGTAACTGTTTATGGAGTAAATCGGATAGATCATGTGGTGAATAAATTTTTAGTAACCGTGCAAACAGAAACATAGCGCGTATAGAAAAAATTTCAGAAATTCCAATTGCTGACAAACGATCTTCCGCCTTCAGGCTGATATCTTGAATTCGTCCATGGAGTTGCTTGATTTCACTGACAGCTGTATCCCTCTCCCAATCACCAGCTGCAAAACCAAAAAGAACTTCAAGCAATCCAGTATCAATCAGCAGCTCAATTCCACTGACAGCATGACTTGAATCCAGAATTTTGGCCAATTCATCCCTGACACGCTCGCCAGCAACATTAACTAACAGGTGTGCTGAAGAGATTATTTCTCTTCGTGCGCTATCAGAAAGAATGAAATCGAGAGTGACCGCATGCCTGACTCCTTTTAACATGCGCAGTGGATCATCTGAAAAACTTCGATGAGAACAGGAATGGAGCAGCTTCTGTTGCAGATGGCTGCTTCCGGCCAGTGGGTCAAGGAGCTCAGATTCTGGAAATGAAGCATCCAGCGGAAGAGCCAATGCGTTGATGGTAAAGTCGCGTAATTGCAAATCTTCTATAATTGTAGGGGCACGTAAAGGAGTAAAATCAACGCTGAGACCATTTTTCAGCAACACCCGACTCTGGTTTCGTTTTGCATCCAGCCAGAACCAGCGACCAGATACTTCAGCAGACCATGCTTGGGTCAGAGAAGTTGGATCACCTGAACAGGCAATATCTATATCAACTTGGGGTAAATCAAGCAGAAAGTTACGCAAGCAACCACCAACCAGCCAGAAATCGTCATCATTTTTTTTAATACTGGAAATCAGAATCTGTAAAGCGGGGGTCTGATTTATAAACTTGGTGAGGGCAGATATTTCAGAAAACACGCTATTAAACCCCGTAATAAAATCCTCAGGATGTTGGTTGCGAATTTAAGCTAGACTTCCGAATCTCCCCCAGCCCCTCTTTGCCAAAGAGGGGAGTTTTTAAGCTCCCCCTTTTATAAAGGGGGATTGAGGGGGATTTTTACATTTAAGTGGAAAAAATGAATCACCTTATTCTATCCAGGAAGTATCCCCACTCCCTTGTCGAATGATCTCAATCTGATCATCCAACAAACTGATAACCGTTGAAGCTTCACCCATAGAAATTCCACCATCAATGACAAAGTCGACGAGATGACCCATTCTGTCATCTATATCCCGAGGATCCTGAGGAGTATCTTCCCCGGAGGTATTCGCGCTGGTGGTGACCAAAGGATGCCCAAGCTCTTTAACAATCGCTCGACAAATTTCATTTTCCGGCATTCGCACACCAACAGTTTTTTGTTTGGTACTTAGTGAATCAGGGACTATTTTTGTTGCGTCGAGGACAAATGTATAGGCGCCAGGAAGATGCCGCTTCATCACCTTGAAAGCAAAGTTGCTGACTTGGGCATAATTGGAAATTTCTGCAAGATCATTACAAATAAAAGAAAAAGGTTTGCGTTGATCGCGATGTTTAATCTGAAAAATTTGCTTAACTGCCTTGCGGTTAAAGATATCGCAACCAATCCCGTAAGTCGTATCAGTTGGATAGATAATCACTCCGCCACGTTGTAAACACTCGACAACTTGCTTGATCAAACGGGGCTGAGGATTTTCTGGATTCATTGATAAAAACACCGCGACACTCCTGTAACTAATGATAATTGCACTGTAATATTAATCTGTAGGGAGAATTAAAGCAACATTTTCAAATCATCAACCTGTCGTATCTCCGCATAGATATCAGTCAATTGCTCATAGCTATGCAATGTCACCAGCACTGAAACGGCCTGATATGTCCCTTTTCCACTAGGGCGACAGCGAACGCTATCCTCAGGTACGGCAACATGCTGGTCGACAGCAGCTATAATGGCTCGCTTGAAACGTTCACCGGAAAGACCCATGGCTTTAAACTGATAATGACAGGGGAAATCCAGCAAGTCCTCAGCATTTTTTTTCTTCATGTTGTCGAGCCATTTTTACCAGTATGGCCGAAGCCCCCGGTTCCGCGTTGTGTTTCGGGAAGCTCAGAAACCTCAGTCAAACCAGCCTGACAGACTGGTGCAATAATAAGCTGGGCAATTCGATCACCGGTGTTGATCGTAAAATCCTCCTGGCCATGATTAATCAGGATGATGCAGACTTCGCCACGATAATCTGCATCAATTGTCCCAGGCGAGTTAACCAAAGCAATACCGTGCTTTATCGCTAAACCTGAGCGAGGTCGAACTTGTATTTCAAAACCTGGGGGGATAGCAAAAGCCAATCCGGTCGGAACCAGAAAACGCTGCCCCGGTTCAAGCAGCAATTCGTTCTCAAGTAATGCACAAATATCCATACCGGCAGCCAACTCGGTCATATATTCAGGAAGTTTTGCATCAGGATGAAGTTTTTTGACCTGTACTTGTGGTTTCTGCATAGCAGTATCCCTGTAAAAAGGGCTGGTGAAGAGTTAAAGTCTCCACCAGCCATTAATATCTTACTTATTAATTATGAAATGGAGCGTTAACCCTCTTCAGGCAATTCCATACCCAGAGCTGCTTTACGGGAAAGTTTGATTTTCCCCTGGCGATCAACACCAATACACTTGACCAGCACCTCATCCCCTTCGTTGAGAACGTCGGTGACATTTCTTACCCGCTCTTTTGCCAGCTCAGAGACATGCACTAAACCATCTGTCCCTGGGAAAATCTCAACAAAAGCACCGAACTCCATAATCTTTTTAACTTTACCCATGTAAAGTTTATCAACTTCAGCCTCTTGGGTCAGGTCACGAATCATTTTGATTGCCTGCTTGGCAGCTACACCGTCTGAGGAGGCAATTTTAATCGTACCATCATCCTCAATATCAATAGCGCAACCAGTCGCATCAATAATGCCACGGATATTTTTGCCACCCGAACCAATAACGGTTCTGACCTGATCGGTTTTAACCTTGATACTGGTAATCTGCGGTGCATGATCAGAAAGTTCGGCACGTGGAGCATCAAGTGACTTCGCCATTTCAGCAAGGATATGGATCCGACCTTCACGAGCCTGCTCCAAAGCTTGCTGCATGATTTCTTTGGTCACTCCACTGATTTTAATGTCCATCTGCAGGGCAGTAATTCCCCGGCCGGAACCAGTCACTTTGAAGTCCATATCTCCAAGATGATCTTCATCACCAAGGATATCAGACAGAACGGCAACGTCATCCCCTTCTTTGATCAGACCCATGGCAATTCCTGAAATTGCTTCAGAAACTGGCACACCGGCATCCATCAACGATAGAGAGGCACCGCAAACCGACGCCATTGACGAAGAACCATTTGATTCAAGAATGTCAGAAACAACCCGAATGGTATACGGGAAATCTTCATGTTTCGGTAAAATTTGTGCAGCACTACGCTCAGCGAGCATACCGTGACCAATTTCACGGCGTCCTGGGAAAAGGCGCATGCTGGTTTCACCAACACAGAATGGTGGAAAGTTGTAATGAAGAAGAAATTTCTTAAATTCCATCCCCTGGATATTATCCATCCGCTGTTCATCAGTCCCGGTCCCCAGAGTCGCAGCAACAAGAGCCTGGGTTTCACCACGAGTAAACAGGGCACTACCGTGCGCACGGGGCAGAACTCCAACCTCGCAGCTGATTGGACGGATAGTGGTCATATCACGACCATCAATCCTGATCCGATCCTTAGTGACCATGCGGCGGATAACTTTCTTTTCCAGAAAACCCAGGGCAGCAGAAACCTCATCCTCACGCCCTTCGTACTCCTCTTCCAGTTGCTCTTTGACTTCGGTTCTAATATCCGCCAATGCCGCATAGCGTTCCTGCTTGGTCTGTATCTTGGCTGCAACAGCAACCTTTGCTTCAGCCAGTTCGGTTACCTGAGCAGCCAAAGTTTCATCAGCAGCTGGAACTTCAAAGAGACGCATCTCTTTACCAACCAACTTAGCCAGTTCTTCCTGTACCGCAATCAGCGGCTGTAGGGCAGCATGACCAAAGAAGATTGCTTCCAGCATCTCAGCTTCACTGAAGAATTCAGATTCACCTTCAACCATCATCACCGCATCTTTGGAGCCAGAAATGATAATTTCCAGATCACTCTGTTCAATCTGCTCAAGAGTCGGATTGGCAATGAGCTGACCATCGACTCGGCCGACCCGAACGGCTGCAATTGGCCCCTCAAAAGGGATACCTGATACAGCAACAGATGCTGATGCAGCAACCATAGCCAGGGTGTCGGGATCGTTGACCAGATCAGCAGAAATAACTGATGGCATGATCTGGGTTTCAAACATGTAACCTTTAGGAAAAAGTGGGCGCATGGGGCGATCGATAAGACGACAAATAAGAGTTTCACGCTCGGTACTGCCACGCTCACGCCGGAAGAATGAACCAGGAATTTTACCTGCAGAATAGAACTTTTCAGCATAATTGACGGTCAGAGGAAAGAAATCCTGACCAGCACGCATTTTTTTGGCCGAAACCACGGTACAAAGCACCTTAGTTTCGCCGTAAGTAACAATAACTGCACCGTCGGCCTGACGGGCAACTTTACCAGTTTCAATCGTCAAGGGTTGACCATTGAATTCAACTTCAACCTTATGAAAGGCCATAGTGTTCTCCTTTTAAATACTGATTCCATCCATATGGAATCTTCGCTTGGTATAAACAGCTATAGGAGGTTGGCCTGAGACAAACTCTGTAAAATCATCAGAGGTTCTCTCCGGACAGCCTCCACAGCTCAACAACTAAAAATACAAAAGCAGCATGCCCGCTAAGACATGCTGCTCTTTTTAACGGCGGAGACCGAGAGCTTTAATGATTGTCCTGTAGCGCTCGACATCCTGCTTGACTAAATAATCAAGCAATCGACGTCGCTGGCCAACCATTTTCAATAGGCCTCGACGGGAATGATGATCCTTTTTGTGGGTTTTGAAATGTCCTGTCAGATAAGTGATCCGTTCGCTCAGAAGCGCAATCTGCACCTCCGGAGATCCAGTATCACCTTCATGACGCTTATACTCATTAATGATTTCCTGTTTGCGTTCTGTGCCGAGCACGATAGTCTCCTTTTTAAGTTCAATAAAGCCAGTGGCGTGGCTGTTTTAAGCAATATCTACAGGCTGCGATTTCTACCACAGTTCAAGTTCACCTGTAAAGATTAAACATAAGAAAGCT
>JAYEME010000023.1:0-5951 GCA_034717915.1 Thermodesulfobacteriota bacterium | reverse complement strand
ATAAACGACCATCATATGAGTCTGGCAAAGAAGCTATCAACAAAAGAGAATGGTCAAAAGGAGAACAAAACATGAATATCATTGCATCCATTATTGACCAGCGTTTAGGAGCTATTCAAGAAGATATCCGTCAGCGTGCTGCCGACGAACTGCACATCACCCAAGATGACCGGCTACACTCATTGGCTTTTGTGTACCTGTGCGTCAAGACCATGCTCGACATTGACGACTCTGAAACTTTTGATTGTTTGACAGAAGGCGGTGGGGACTTTGGCGTGGACGCCATGCACCTTTCCGAAGAGATTGATGGCGAGTTTGTCGTGACCCTTTTTCAAGGAAAATATCACAAAAACTTGGAAGCGAGATCCAATTTTGAAGAGTCTGGCATCAATGGATTGATCAACGCCATCCGCCATATTTTCGATCCGTCCTCACAATTAGGGCATATCAATGATCGCCTGAAGGCAAAAGTGGAAGAGGCTCGTTCCCTGATTCGTGATGGGTATATCCCACGTGTTCGTGCCTTGGCCTGCAACAATGGCCTTAAATGGAACTCTGCAACCCAAGAGGCTATTGACAGAACCGGTTTTGGTGACCAAGTGATTTGGGAGTATGTCAATCATGATATTTTGATCGGAATTCTCCAGCGGATCCAACCTGTCGATGAAACCCTGCGTCTGACGGGCAAGGCTATCATTGAAGACATGAATTTCAGTAGAATCTGCATCGGCAGAGTTTTGGTGTCAGAAGTGGCCAGCCTATTGAAAAATCATGGAGAACGGCTTTTGGAACGTAATATCCGTCGCTATCTTGGTTTGCGGGGAAACCGTGTGAATGAGAGCATTCGGCAAACCCTGGTTGGCACAACCCCGGACAATTTTTATTTCTTCAACAACGGTCTCACCTTGACCTGCGATGACTTTTCATACAATGCCCTGCAAACCAGTGACTACCAGTTAAAGGTGGAGAACCTGCAGATAGTCAATGGCGGACAAACTTGTATGACTATCTTCAAAACATTGGAGACGATGGATAGTAGCATGATTCCCAAGGATGCCAGTGTCCTCTTTCGCCTGTACAAATTGCCTAAAGACGATCAGGACATTGTTCTGCAAATTACCTACGCAACGAACAGTCAGAACCCTGTCGACCTAAAAGACCTCAAAGCCAACGATGAAAAGCAAAAATTGCTGGGAGAAGGCATTGCGGCATTGGGCTATAACTACCGCAGAAAGCGTAGCGATGCATCCATCAGATCCAGTGACATCACCTCGGGTGTAGCGGCTGAGGCACTGTTGGCAGTCTGGCGGCATGCCCCCCATCAGGCAAAATTTTTCTCGCGGGGGCATTTCGGCAAACTGTACGAAACCATCTTCACCAAAGACCTGAATGGCGCTCAAACAGTCATCGCCGTTCTTCTCTATAGAATTGCTGAAAATCGTCGTCGTCGCCCGGAGGCAAGCGACCCTGACTTCGTTCGCTACGCCTCCTGTTTCATCGCCATGCAGATGGGGCGGCGCCTCCTGCGCGACCTTCGCTGTGATCTTGTGGGGTTGAATCACCAGAACTTTGCACAAGCCGTCAGTATCATTGAGCAAAATGGGAGTGACTATTTTGAGAAGTCATCGCGTGATGTAGAGAGTGCACTGAAGGAGCTTTACGCCAATGCAGAAATATCTCTCCAGCAACTTTCTGCAACTTTTCGAAGAGGGGATCTTATTCAATCGCTCTTAAAAATGGAGGTCACAAATGATTAGGTACCTAAAAATAACCAATGTCGGTCCTGCGCATACCATGGAGCTGGAATTTGGCAAACGCATGAATCTGCTGACTGGCGACAACGGTCTTGGCAAGAGCTTCTTGCTTGATATTGTCTGGTATGAAGCACAATGTCAGGACTTGTTATAATGTTGATTGAACACCTCAAGAAAGCTGTGCGTGATGCCGCCATATTCAACTCCGATATTCAGATGGCTCCAGCTTGCATCCTCTGGCCTGACCATGACCACCAATGGGAAGAGATAATTCAGAGTTTGCTAAACAAATTACCAGAGCTCCTCATCCTCGGCGACTATAACCCTGAAATGCACACCGGACCTGCCATCTGGCTACGATGCGTTATTGCTGGAAAAAATGATGATCTGGAAATACCTAACGATAAAGTGCCAATTATCTATTTGCCTGGCGTCAGCCGCCAAGACCTTCGAGTGGTAAAGAACTATCCGGATTACCTCAAACCACTGGCAGAACTCCAGTATCGAGGAGTGATTTGGTCACAGGTCAATGCCAAGGATTGGACCATCCTCGCATATCTTAAATCTGACCAAGGTGGTCTTGGATTAGATGTATCGCAGGATACAGAAACAAAGAAAGCCATGCAACGGGCACTCAATTACCTCCTCGATGAAGATATAGAACTCCTCAAAGACAAGCGACTGGACAAAGACTATTTCAATACCCTACTGACGGGTGGTGACCCTGTGCGAGATATGCTGCAATGGCTCAATCAAGGTGATGAGTTCCGGAATGGTCACAACGAGAACGAATGGAAGGCTTTCGTTGGAGTTTGCAAATCACAGTTCGCGTTCGACCCGCAAAACGACGGCTTGTTGGCAGGTGTAGCCAAACTAGCCGTCCATGAAGGCCCTTGGACTGTAGTGTGGGAGCGATTCTGCGAAGCACCGAAGCGATATCCAAACATCCCGGTACATATTCTAAAATGCAAGCGCCCGACCAGTCTATCATGGTATAATCCAGGTCAAAGTGACTATGACGGATGGCCACAGTGGAATGAAGAACAGGAGAACAACCTCCGCGAAAAGTTAGAGACTCTTGACAGCGTGCCACCCCATGAGGCGCGCGAAATAATCGCAAAACTTGAAAATGAACATGGGTCACGACGGAACTTGGTATGGGCAGAGTTGGGTGAAGCTTCATTGGCACAAGCATTGGAACACCTTTCAGTTCTTTCCCAGAACACAACTAATGCTCTAGCTGCAGGCACTGCCGAGGACCTTGCAGCCGGATACCAGAATGCAGGATGGCAAGCAGATGATGCGGTGATGCGGGCGCTTGCCTGCGTAGAAAAGCAAGAGGATATCAAGGCTGTCACGACGCCTATCCGCCTCATCTACAAACCATGGGCCGAAGAATCAGCCAGATACTTGCAGAAAATTGTGGATGAATCCGGATATCCTGGCGGAACTGCATCTACTCATAAAGCCCCCCATTATAATGATGGGGAATGCATCTTATTCGTGGACGGGCTTCGTTTTGATACAGCGAAAAGGCTTGTCAAGATGCTCAATGATTATGAATATCAGATTGAAGAAACACTTGCATGGGCCGCACTGCCCAGCGTCACCGCAACCGGCAAACCCGCTGTGACACCGGTGCGTAATGAAATATACGGAAATGACGCCAGCATAGATTTTGAACCCTCCATTGCCGAATCCGGTCAATCACTCAAAGGTGGCTACCACCTGAAAAAGTTGTTGAGAGATGCCGGCTGGGAAATCCTCGACTCTTCATCGATAGGCAATGTGAATGGCAATGCCTGGTGCGAGTTTGGAAACATTGACCATGAAGGCCACGAACGGGGCTGGGAACTGGCAAAACACCTTGATAACATCCTTGATGATATCCGGAAGCGGGTGATGCAACTTCTTGGAGCGGGTTGGAAAATAGTTCATATCGTCACCGATCATGGTTGGCTTCTTCTGCCGGGCAATCTTCCTAAAATAGAATTGCCCCGTGCACAGACCGAAACTAAATGGGGTCGCTGCGCCGCTATTAAACCAGGTGCATCGATAGGTGAACGATTATATCCATGGTACTGGAATCCAGATCAGCATTTTGCACTAGCTGATGGTATCAGCTGTTTCAGAAATGGTTTGGAATATGACCATGGGGGTATAAGCCTTCAAGAGTGCCTGACTCTTGAACTCATGGTTTCAGCCGCGGAACCATATACTTCCAATATTACAACTGAAATAACAGATGTAGTCTGGAAAGGATTACGTTGTAATGTCGCTGTGGGTGGCGAATTCAATGGTTTATCCTTAGACATTCGTACACAACCAGGAAATTCAGTATCCAGTGTGGTAATGAGCGTAAAACCATTGAAGGATGACGGAAAAGTCTCTGTAGTTATAGAAGATGAAGAAATGGAAGGAACTGATGCCATTATCGTCCTACTTGATTCAAACGGGGGGCTCCTGGCTCAGTACGATACAATTATTGGCGGAGGGATATAATGATTGAATTGGATAATATAGATCAGCTGGCAGCTTCTTCTCTGGATGGATATCTGGTTCGCAAAGACCTTGTTCGGACATTTAGTCTTCAATTCCCTGTACCGACATACGTCGTGGAATTTCTTCTGGGCCGCTACTGTGCAAGCATTGATCAGGAAGAAATTGATGAAGGTCTGGAAATCGTTCAGCGTCAACTACAATCTCGGACAGTCAAGGCTGGAGAAACAGAACTATTTAAATCAAGAGCAAGAGAGCAAGGTGAAGTGAAAATCATAGATATTATCACTGCCCGATTGGATGCCAGAACCGATTCGTATATGGCGACATTGCCAAGTCTGCAGTTAACAGATGTACGAATACCTGATGAAATAGTAAATAAACACGAGCGGATGTTGACGGGGGGATTCTATGCTGAGATCACACTAACTTATGATGCAGCAATTGCCCAAGAAAATAAAGGGCGACCGTTTGGGATTGGAGCTCTTCGAGAAATCCAACTATCTAAACATGACGTTATCGATATACTGGCTGAAGCTAGAAACAACTTCACGACAGAAGAATGGAAGTCGTTGTTACTGCGTAGTATAGGAATTGAACCAGCCTCTCTTTCTGAACAGGCGAAAAATGCAATCCTCCTCCGAATAGTTCCATTCGTAGAACGAAATTATAATCTCGTCGAATTAGGACCGCGTGGCACTGGAAAAAGTCATCTATTCCAACAAGTATCTCCCTACGCCCATCTTATCTCAGGCGGTAAAGCCACAGTGGCCAAGATGTTTGTGAATAACTCTAGTGGTCAACGAGGGCTGGTTTGCCAGTATGATGTAGTTTGTTTCGATGAGGTGTCAGGGATCTCCTTCGACCAAAAAGATGGCGTCAACATCATGAAAGGATACATGGAATCAGGTGAATTCAGTAGGGGAAAGGAAAGTATTCGTGCTGATGGTAGTCTGGTATTGGTAGGTAACTTTGAAGTGGATGTCGAACATCAACAACGTATCGGCCATCTTTTCGGTCCCTTACCCCCAGAAATAAGAAATGATACTGCATTTATGGATCGTATTCATGCTTATCTGCCTGGCTGGGATGTACCAAAGATCAATGATGAAGTGGTTACTGACCATTTTGGCATTGTTAGTGATTTCCTCTCCGAATGTTTAAGTCAACTTCGTAATCAAAGTAGAATTTCAGTACTACAAAATCGGGTATTCTTTGGTGGAGCACTAAGTGGCCGAGATATCAATGCAGTTAACAAAACCGTTAGTGGACTTTTAAAATTACTCTACCCAGCAAGCAATGTTGATATCCCTGACGAAGAAATTGAATGGGCTGTACGAATTGCAATGGAGGCAAGACGTCGTGTCAAAGAACAACAAAAAAAGATTGGTGCAGCAGAATTCAGAAACACGCATTTTAGTTATAGGGTGGGAATCGATGATGTCGAGAAGTTCGTCTTAACTCCCGAATTGCATAACGAAAATAGTATAGGTGAGGATCCATTGGAACCTGGGCAGGTTTGGACAATCAGTCCTGGAGGAATGGATGAACATCCAGGGTTATATCGTATCGAAATAAATGAAGGGCCAGGGTCAGGTGTAAAAATTCTCAATAAACCAACTCCACCAGCTTTCCGTGAGAGTATTAACTATGCAGAGCAAAATCTTTATGCGCGTTCCATGAATCTGGTAGGCGATA
>JAYEME010000022.1:0-5983 GCA_034717915.1 Thermodesulfobacteriota bacterium | reverse complement strand
GATTTATATCCACTCAGCCAAACACTGAGATGGGGAGGCAACATGGGAAGACAACAAAACCTGGAAAAATTAAAAGACGGCAGTCTCTTTGATCTGATTATCATCGGCGGAGGTGCCACCGGTTGCGGAGTTGCCCTTGATGCAGCAACACGCGGTCTCAAAGTTGCTCTCATTGAGAAGAATGATTTTTCCGAAGGAACCAGCAGTCGCAGCACCAAGCTGGTTCACGGCGGAGTTCGCTATCTGGAGATGGCGGTCAAGCAGCTCGATCGGGTTCAGTATAATCTGGTCAAGGATGGGCTGCGTGAGCGTGGACTGCTACTTAAAAATGCCCGCCACCTTTCAAACCGGATTACATTTATTACCCCGCTGTATAAATGGATTGACGTACCCTACGTCTTTGCTGGCCTCAAATTTTATGACATCCTCTCCGGCAAACAGAATATTGGGCATAGTCGCCTGCTCAGCCGCAAGGAAACCTTACGGCGGTTTCCAGGGGTAAAATCAGAAAATCTCAAAGCAGGGGTCCTCTACTATGATGGCCAGTTTCATGATGCCCGCATGGCTCTCTCTCTGGCTTTGACTGCGGAAAAATATGGGGCGGTCATCACCAATCACGTTACAGTCAGCGGGTTATTAAAAGAGAATGGAAAATTATCGGGGGCAGAGCTCACCGATTCTCTGACCGGAAAAACCTGGCAGATAAAAGCCAGGGGAGTGATTAACGCGACCGGCCCATTTGTTGATCAGATCAGAAAAATGGACGATCCACAAATACCTGGAATCGTCACGACCAGCACCGGTATTCATATCATTCTCGACAAACGCTTTGCCCCGCCCGATGCTGGATTGATGATCCCAGAAACTGAAGATGGCCGGGTGCTGTTCGTTTTACCGTGGGAAGGGCACGCTCTGGTTGGGACCACTGATGAACCCGCAGAAGTCACTGAACATCCACAGCCGTTGGAAACAGAAATTGACTACCTGTTGCGGCATGTCACCCGTTACTTCAATCTGCACGTCGACAGAGCAGATGTTAAAGCGGTCTGGTCGGGGCTGCGACCACTGGTCTCCGATCCCCAGGCGGCCGATACCGCAAAATTGGCTCGGGATCACGTCATTACCGATAGTCAAAGTGATTTATTGACCATCGCTGGTGGCAAATGGACGAGTTATCGAAAAATGGCTCTGGATACAGTCGATCACGCCTTAAAATTGTTCCACTTGGCTGCACCAAAACCAACGTGCCAGACCGAACAATTGCCAATCCTTGGGAGCAGCAACTATGATGAGAACGGCGATCAGAAACTGATTGAAAAATATGGCTTCAGCACTGATATTGCTGCTTATTTGAACCGGACTTACGGCGATCAGGCAGAACAGGTTGCCACGCTGGCAAAAGAAGGTTATAGCGCACGACTGGTGGAAAATCACCCGGTTCTGGAAGCAGAAATTCTTTATGCTGCACGCTATGAATTTGCGGAGCGGGTGATCGATATTTTGGCTCGGCGAACACCTTTAGCCTTGCTGGACACGGAAGCCGCCAAACAGGCAGTTCCCAGAACTATCGAGATCATGGCTGCCGAGTTGGGCTGGGATCAGAATCGCTGTGAAGAAGAACGGAAACTGGCAGAAAAGAGACTGACCGAAGCACTCTAACCAGGGAAAAAGCAAGGGTTGCAAATTACTTTTCAATTCCAACCCTTGCTTCTACTCCATTCTGGTAGTAGTGCTTGATCTCTTTCATTTCGGTCACCAGATCGGCGGCATCGATCACCCTGGGGTCAGCCCTTCTACCGGTAATAACAAGCTCAACCCCAGCTGGTTTTTCACGGATAAAATCGAGCAAATCATCGACACTGAAAAGATTGTAATAGGTGGCGATATTGGCCTCATCCAGAATAATGACCTGATATTCTCCTGAGCACATCATTGCTTTGGCTTCTTTTAAACCAGCACGCGCGGCTTCAATATCTTCAGCTTCTGGATCTTTGTAGATGAAACAATCTCGTCCATACTGCTTCAATGTGATCAAATTCTCTAGCTTAGCTATCGACTCAAGTTCACTGTATTTCATCCCCTTCACAAACTGAGCGATATAAACTTTAAGACCTGCTCCGGCAGCACGCAGGGCAAGACCCAGAGCTGCGGTTGTTTTTCCTTTGCCGTCACCGGTGTACACCTGAACGTATCCCTGCATGTTTCTCTCTATTCTAAAAAGATGGGCACCTGAGAATGCGCTAGTTTAAGGATAGATGGCAGCAAAAACGGGACTGTCACCGTATGGGGGCTGTCCCAGTCTTTTGCGGTGCGAACCACCACAGTTTCATGGCTCGTAAACTCTTGGGACAGCCCCCGATGGAGCTGGGGACAGTCCCGAGATTACTCATGTTTATTCAACCACCAGTGCCCGAACAACCTTTCCCTGCACATTTTTCAGATCTGCAAACGGACCAATACCGGTTGCTACAGTTTTCGACTGCTGCGGGGCAAGACGGTTGGATAATTGCAGTTGAACAGTTCGAACTTTCCCCTGCGCATCCCTGAATTGGACGATAAAGCTGATATCATCGACTGTTTGCCGGGTTCTATTGTTAATCTGTACCAGCAGATAGTTACTGCGATCACGCCCCAATTTCATTTGCAGGTATTTGTGTGGATTATCGGGAAGATCAAGTCGAATCAGTGAACGATTCGCCGCCTTGCCAGCGTTGGAATTGGAGCCTGCAGCAGCTGAAAAATATTTTTTAGCCATAACAACATCCCCCCCATTAAGGGACAAATTACCCAGAGCATTCATAGCGGGTGCAGTGGGGAGAAGTGTGACACTTTTTTTCAGATCTGCCTGAGCCTGAATTTTGTTCCTCACTTTCAATTTAGCCAATCCACGTTGCAGATAATAATGGAAATATTGGTCATCGCGCTGCAGAGCACGATCATAATTGGTGATAGCATTATGATAACGTTGTTGTTTCAGGCGAACATCTCCACGCAAGGAATGAAACAGTGCTTCCCGCGGTTGCATTTTCAACGCCTTATTGGCAAAGCTGAGAGCACGACTGGTATTGCCGTCATGTAAGGCCTTGCGACCTTCATCAAAAGCCTCATAGGCACCCCGATCCCGCAATAATGGCGCAATAGTTTTCTGGTAACGTTCGCGGCCAATTTCTCCCCCCTGTGGCAGATTGGCTGCAGTGATGCGATTTGCATCAACCCGTTCCCGTGACGGTGGATGGCTGGCAAATAATCCATTGAGCCAGTTTGAGTTTCCCCCCTCAGATAGACGGACAAAGGTCTGTTGCAGCTTTATTGCTGCATGAGGGTCATAACCAGCTCTGGACATATAGGTCATCCCATACAGGTCAGCTTCTCGTTCGGCATCGCGACTATATTTGTGGGTCAATAACTGCGCAGCAATCCCGGCACCTCCGATCGCCAATCCAGAATACTCACTGTTTTGCGAAGCAATTCCAGCTACCATGATCGCCCCCTGCAACATCATCCCCCGTTCCATCCCTTTGGCACCGTGGCGAGCTGCCGCATGGACAATTTCATGCCCCAGAACCGCAGCAAGTTCAGCCTCACTTTCAAGTTCAACCAGCAAACCACGATTGATGACTATTTTTCCACCGGGCAACGCCCAGGCGTTGGGAGTGGAGTCATTGATGACATTAAACTCGTATGGAAGTTTTCGATCACTCACAGCAGCCAGCCGTTGACCCACTCGCTTCACATAGGCAACAACCTGTGGAGCAGTTTTATAATCTCCCCCCTGCATCTGCCGGCTGGGAAGATATTGTTTGGTGCCAATACTGATTTCCGACGTTTCGGAGACAAATGCCAACTCATTTTTCCCGGTGACCGGATTGACAGCACAACCAGCCAGCGATAACAACATGACCAGCCAGATCAATATTGATTTTTTCTCCATTTTTTTCTCCACTATCGTTATATTGTCACTGAATCACCCTTCGAGAGTACCATATTTTAGCCCTGAAATAACAAAGAGGTTTTTATGAAATACCTATGTTTATCATCCCTGCTTATTTTTTCGCTGCTGGCAACCACCGCTATCGCACAACCAACAGAAGTGATCCTCTACCCTTCGGGAGCAACCATTTCCGAATTGAAAATTATACCGCAAGGGGCAGACTCTGCAACGTTACTGCTACCACATGTGGCAATCCCGGAATCCTTAAAGTTAGGACTCAAAGGTGCAGCGAGACAGAAAATAACCGGGATCGAGTATGAGTCGGTCTTACCAGATTCCTCTGATTTCAAGGAGCTCAAAGAATTGATTTCTCGACTTGAGCGAGAGATTGCTGCTCTTGATGACCAAATTCAATCACGAACTCTCGCACTTAATTATTGGAAAACCCAACAGGAGCTGCCGCTAAAAACCCTTGCGGATGCACGAGAAATGGGGAAAATTATTCGCGATGAAAGTGCTCTTTTGCTCCAGGATGCCACCCAACTGCGGCAGAAAAAAACCGATCGGGAAAAACAACTTAAAGAGGCGCGCCAGCAACTCCAGCAAAAAACCGGGAATAACCAGCGCAACTGGCGAGTTCAAGTCAGGTTGGCTCAAGCGACTCAAACCAACCTTGGACTGGCCTATTCTTACCGCATCCGTCGTGCTGGCTGGCAATCGAGTTACAGCTTAAACGCCCTCCCTGATCAAAAAAATATCCAGTGGATCTGGACCGCAAAAATTATGCAGCAAACTGGCGTTGACTGGAACGGGGTTGATTTAAAAATTGCCACTGCCGAGCCCGTTTTCACCCTGACACCACCTGAAATCAGAGCGTGGGAAATACGTGAAGAGCAAAGACTGAGGGCACGTGGCAACCTGAAAATGATGACCATGGCAATGCCACAGGAAATGGCGATGGATGCAGTATCAGAGATGGCAGCACCACCTGTCCCAGCAAGAGTTGAGGGCCAACTGTTCGATATTTATGATCTTGGGCAAGTCAATATCGCCTCCGGAAAAGAGTCCCGGATCAAAATCAGAGAGGGGCACTGGAATGCCGAGTTCACCTATCTGACCCGGCCATTGATGTCCGAGCAGGTTTTCCTCGAAGCAACTCCTGAACTGACAGGTAATTTCCTCCCCCTGCCAACCGGAATAGCTTCAATTCAGGTGGACGGTGTCCATGTCGGTCGGCGTAATTTTTCCCTGCACGAAAAACAGGATATCACTATGAGTTTCGGAAGTGATCCGAGTATCACTGTTGACGTCAAAACTGATCACGTTGCTGGAGAAAAAGGGCTGTTATCAAAAAAACGAATCTACATCTGGAAATGGAACATCAACGTAGAGAATCATAAAAGCTTTGCTGTTGATCTCAAAGTAGAAGATTCTTACCCCCACGCAGGACATGAGAAGATTGTCCTGAAAGAGTTGTTTACCCCGCCACTACCAACGCAGGAAAATGGTCAACTCAGCTGGAATTTGACTCTTCCTCCACAGGGAAAACAAAAACTTCAATACGGCTATCAAGTCACCTATCCAGAAGATATGCCGGTTTCTTTAGGGCGATGAACAGAGGATTCGGGGGGCATGTACTCGTTACATGACCCCTGAACACGGATTAGAAACCAAACAAGATCACGGGGTTGCGCCCCCACTCGTCGCCTTACTCTTTTATCATGCCATAAAAGGTGGTCTCGCAAAAACAAATAAGATGGTCAAGCAAACAGCTTCCCCATGGAATCAGCTAAAAAAGAACAACCACCGTATAGTTCCCAAAGTCAAAGCATCAGACTTCCAAGTCGAGTTCGGGATTAAACAGCTGATCCACTAAATTCCCCTTAGCAAGATGCGGAGGATCCGACACGCCGTCAAAACAAAAGGGCAACCAATCGGTTGCCCTCAAAATAGCAGCGGGGACAGAATTTAATTCTGTCCCCGCTTTTGTTTTTATTCTTGTTTCGTTTTAGTTCTTAGCAGCAGCAGTCTTGCGAGATCCTTCAACAGCAG
>JAYEME010000021.1:0-1274 GCA_034717915.1 Thermodesulfobacteriota bacterium | reverse complement strand
AGATATTGAAGATCACGGGCGAGCCAGAATTCGATACCACCTTCTGTTTCCTGGGCATGGACCTCAAAAGTTTCGGTCAGGTTGTGGATAAGATCAGTCTTCATGCGTTATCTCCTGCAACTAACTCGATCATTTTATTGAACTCTGCTTCGACCCTTGCCCTGGAGCAGTGAACGACCGCCCTTTGAAAGATCTATCCGCTCACGAAGTTTGAAGGCATGGTAGTTGGTGATGACAATTTTGGTCCGTTCCAGATCGGCAAGCATGTCGTTGGGTACGAGTTCCCGGCTTTGATAATAGCTGTCAGGATCGTTGGGTTGCAGAACACGGAGCCGATCTCGGATTGTAATGCCGGGTGTAACGATTAAAAAACCACGGGTAAATTTCTTGCTTGAAGGCCGACGTACAGCATTGATTGTCTGCCAGACAATCAGCATAGCCATGACAGTAGTTTTTCCTGCTCCAGTGGCAAGTTTCAGAGCCAGGCGCAGGAGTTCCGGATTGGCGTCGTTGTTGGCATTAGCAATATGTTCAATAAAACGTTTGCCGATTTTCCCGGCTTTTGGTGCCACCTCGGTAAGCCAGATGGCAGTCTCAACCGCTTCCACCTGACAGAAAAACGGCCGGATGTCACTGAACCTATGATGACGCCAATGCTGAAGCAGACGAACGGTTTCCGGTGTGACTTTCCAGTCGTTCCGGTTTGGCAGGCACCGCCATTTGTCCACATGGTGGCGAATTTCATTGATAATTGAGGTGGGATCGTACTGCTGTTTAGCTGTTGAGATGTCAGTATCGACAAAAAGCTGCTGTTGGTGTGCCTTCCCTTTGCGCTTCCTGGGTTTGGGAATAGGCGTAATGAACTTTGCGCTACGGCGGATTTCGATTATTCGTTGCGTCGGCTGTCCATATTCATCAAGCTCCCAATGTTTATCCGGATATTCGTAGGGAGAGTTAAGGACTGGCTGTTCGAAAAATCGATTATCCATATTTGACTTTTCTCCTGATGGCCGCTGTTACGGATCTAGGCGTAGTTGACGTTGTTCACCACCGACAAACTGTCAGCGCACGTCCTCCTTGAGCCACTGCCCGCCCCAGTCGGACATAAAACTCAGGGACGCCGTTGGTGAGTTGAAACAATCTTTCATTGTTCCCAATTCTCATGCCAACCTGAGGGTAACTGGACCAGTCGTCAGCAAATTCCTTCTTTGTCACGGCCAGATATTTTTTACTCCTAAGTTAAGCAATTAGCGGTTAGCTATTAGTTTAATGAT
>JAYEME010000020.1:4065-6016 GCA_034717915.1 Thermodesulfobacteriota bacterium | reverse complement strand
TTACAGGAGGAGAGAGAATGTCCGACTTCGGAACACTTCAAGATCGTGTACGTAACAAAGAGCTGCTTAAACTGGTTAAAACCCCTGAGCAATGTGTCGAGTACTTCAAAGATGGTATGAACGTTGGTATGTCCGGTTTTACCCCGGTCGGCTACCCCAAAGTTGTCCCTGTCGCCCTGTGTGACCATGTTGAAAAAAACAATTTGCAAGGCAAACTGAAGCTTAACCTGTTTATCGGTGCTTCTGTTGGTGCCGAAGTCGAAGACCGCATGGCGTCTCTCAACATGATTGATCGTCGCTGGCCATATCAAACGGGTAAAGAGCTGGGTAAAGCAATCAACCGTGGTGATATCCGCATGGGTGACAAGCACTTGTCGATGTTTGCTCAGGATCTGAAATACGGTTTCTACACCAAAGACGACGGTGGCAAACTTGACCTTGGTGTTATCGAAGCTTCTGCCATCACCGAAAATGGTGACATCATCCTCTCTGGTGCCATAGGTGCTGCAAACGAAGTTATTGACATTGCTGACAAGATCATTGTTGAAATCAACACTGGCTTGCCCTCCTTTGAAGGGATGCATGACATCTTCATGACCGACGTACCTCCTTATCGTCAGATTATTCCTATCACTGATGCCAAGCAACGTATCGGTACTCCATGGGTTCCAACTGACAGCAGCAAGATCGTAGCTATTGTTGAGTCCAAGATGCCTGACAACGGTCGCGCCCTGCGTGGTACCGACCCAGTAGCTCAAGCTATTGCTGATAACATTGTTGATTTCTTCTCAGCTGAAGTTAAAGCTGGCCGTCTGCCGAAGAACCTGCTGCCACTGCAATCCGGTGTCGGTTCCATCGCCAACGCTGTTGTTGGTGGCCTGACCACTTCACCCTTTGAAGATCTCATCGTCTTTACTGAAGTTCTACAGGACACATTCCTTGACTTCATGGATTCAGGCAAGTGTAAGTACATCAACTGTACTTCCCTGTCACTGTCCAACGATGGTTTTGAACTCTGGTGGAAAGAGTTTGAGAAGTATAAGAACATGGTTCTCATGCGTCCACAGCAGATTTCCAACAACCCGGAAGTTATCCGTCGTCTTGGCGCCATCGGCATGAATACTCCACTTGAGTTTGATATCTTTGCTCATGCTAACTCCACCCATGCTGGTGGTACCCGCATGCTGAATGGTATCGGCGGTTCCGGTGACTTTGAGCGGAATGCTTACATCTCAATGATGCATTGCCCATCATGTCGTCCAAGCAAGACTGATGAGTTCGGTATCTCCGGTGTTGTTCCGAAGGTTCCACACGTTGACCATACTGAGCATGATATTGATGTTCTGGTCACCGAGCAGGGTCTGGCTGACCTGCGTGGCATGTCACCACTTGATCGTGCCCGTGAAATCATCAACAAATGTGCTCACCCGACCTACCGAGACTACCTCACCGATTATCTTGAGCGTGGAATCAAAGCTACTGGCGGACATCACGAGCCACAGCTGTTGGACGAGTGCTACAACCTGCACCTCAGTCTCGCTAATAACGGCACCATGCGTTTCTGGGAGAAGTAAACTCAAAATCGGGACAGCCTCTGTACAGGGGCTGTCCCGATTTTGATTATTGTTGCAATAAAAAGGCTCCACCGGAAAACCGGTGGAGCCTTTTTATTAAACATGCTGAACGAATTATACTTTTTTCGATTACAACTTATCTGCCTGATCAGCAAGATAAGAAGCAACACCTTTTTCGTCAGCAACCATCCCCTCATCGCCCTTACTCCAACCCGCAGGACAAACTTCACCGTGATTTTCATGAAATTGTACAGCGTCAACCATCCGCAACATTTCATCAATATTCCGACCAAGGGGCAGGTCATTTACAACCTGATGGCGAACAATACCTTCTTTATCGATCAAAAATGATCCTCGCAGGGCAACACCTGCTGGTT
>JAYEME010000020.1:0-3965 GCA_034717915.1 Thermodesulfobacteriota bacterium | reverse complement strand
ACAGCGTCAACCATCCGCAACATTTCATCAATATTCCGACCAAGGGGCAGGTCATTTACAACCTGATGGCGAACAATACCTTCTTTATCGATCAAAAATGATCCTCGCAGGGCAACACCTGCTGGTTCAAATTCAACATCATAATCACGACAGATTTCATGCTTGACGTCAGCGACCAGTGGATACTTCACCGGGCCGATACCACCTTTGTCAATAGCTGTATTGCGCCAAGCCGCATGGGTAAATTGTGAATCGATGGAACAACCAAGAACTTGTACACCACGTTTTTCAAACTCAGCTATCCGGTGGCTGAAAGCAATCAGCTCAGTCGGGCAGACAAATGTAAAATCAAGGGGGTAAAAGAACAGGACAATATGTTTTCCCTTGTAATCAGCCAGGGAAAAATCATCATTCATAGATCCATCGGCCATAACGGCCGGAGCACTAAAATTGGGGGCTTGCTTTCCTACCAGTACACTCATTGTTGATCTCCTTTTTAAGTTTAATACTTTCGCAAAAATTCATGGGATGGCGACGCCATCAAGTTTTATAGATTTCCTCATATCTTAATGATTGAATATGACTTGTCAAGTAATTATTACTATTTTAGTTATTTTTACGACTGCGCGGATGGCATTGATCGTAAACGTCCGTCAGGTGAGAAAAGCTAACCTTGGTATATTTTTGGGTTGTCGATAAGGAAGCATGCCCAAGAAGTTCCTGAATCACCCGCAGATCTGCGCCAGCATCAAGTAGATGGGTTGCAAATGAGTGCCGTAGGGCATGCGGAGTGACATCAGTCGGTAATCCAAACTGCAGCAAACGGCTCTTCAGATTGCGTTGCACACTACGCGCTGTCAACCGTCCACCCCGTTGATTGAGAAACAAAGCATCATCAAGAACCAAAGGCTCCCGTTCCGCAAGATAGTTCTGCAAAGCAGCACAAGCCTGACTTCCAATTGGCAAAACTCGCTCCTTGTTCCCCTTGCCAAGAACCCGAATCTGATGGTTCTCTAAATCGACAGCACCGACATCAAGACTGGTCAACTCTCCGACCCGCAAT
This sequence comes from Thermodesulfobacteriota bacterium, assembly GCA_034717915.1. Taxonomy (GTDB): domain Bacteria; phylum Desulfobacterota; class Desulfuromonadia; order Desulfuromonadales; family Geopsychrobacteraceae; genus Desulfuromusa. Next base: position 2,902 of record JAYEME010000020.1, on the reverse strand, counting down.
CCACAGGAATAGGTTAACTCAAAAATGGCCAGGTCACGCAACACCAGCAAATACTCTCCAGAAGGAGATTGATCCAACAGATGACCGACCTGTTCAGCACTGAGAACCTTGGGCAAATACTGCTCCCGGCGTGGCGTGGACAAAGCATCTACCGGAGAATCGGCAAGAACTCCCTCGCGCACCAGAAACCGGAAAAAAACTTTTATCGCTGATAATTTACGCGCAATGCTGGTTCGACCGCACGTTTTATGCAGTCCGGCAAGATATTGTCTCAGTAGCAATAAATCGATTTGTTCCAACCAGCCTTCTCGCGCATCGAAGACTCCAGACTGTTGCAAAAAAGTTTGCAACTGCCGCAAATCCCGAAGATAAGCTTCGACAGTTCGCGGAGAGAGATTACGTTCAACCGCCAGGTGTTGCTCAAATTGTTTCAAATACTGAACCACTGGATCTCCCCAACCAATTGACGACTTCGCCCCAGCATGACATACTTACCTTAATCATAGCGGGGGAAATGAAGACTGTCGAGAAGAACCCCGAACATTAGATTCGACAGCTTATTGTTCTGGAGAAAATTACGTGATTTCATATCTACTCTTCGTCCTGTTTATCCTGGTCACTCTGGTTGTCCTTGCCTTTGACCTGCTGGTGGTTCTCCTCAGCTACAGTATCTGCTGGTACGAATATTCAAATTCTAACCCCAATCTGGTGAATAAAAGATTCAGTTGGAAAAATTTAAAACTGATTATAAAGTTGATATGTCCCGAGGTTTTCTTTGACTTTATCTCCCTGGCGGCACTTCCTTTCGGGACATGGATCAGAAACAACCAGGCCACACAACGTGGAGAAACTCCGGTTCTATTACTCCACGGATTGTTAGTCAACCAATCCTGCTGGTTCTGGTTCAAGCGCCAACTCCGGCAACAGGGATTCAATAATATCGTCACCATGAACCTTTCCTCCTGGCACAGTGAGGAGGTTTTGTCCGAGTTAGTGGCAAAACGGGTTGATGAGCTACGTCATCAACTTGGGGTCAACAAGGTTCACCTGGTCGGACATTCCATGGGGGGAGTTATTGCCCGAAATTATGTGCAGCTGCGTGGAGGCAACGACAAGGTCGAACATTTAGTCTGCCTTGGTTCTCCCCATTATGGATCAAAGCTGGCACCCTTCACGACCAACCCTCTTGGAAAGCTGCTGATTCCAAATTCCAACTTTCTCCAGCGACTCAATAGTGCACCTGTTCCGGAAAATGTCCATTTAACCAATATTTACACCAATAAAGACAACATGGTTCTGCCCAATTCCAATAATCACTTGCCTTGGGGAGAACCAATCGAACTTGATGGTATGGGACATACCTCGCTGATTTACCGCAAAGCACCGATAGCTGCAACGGTTAGAGCATTAAAAAAACCGCTTAATCCCCCAACTTAGACACGTCCCATGTGCTCAAATCGTATTCAATAAAGGATTGATCCTTTTGCAATCCCCACCCAAGCCAGAACATGCCCGAGTTTCTCTGCAGGGATTGAAGAGCTACAACCCTACTGAAACTCTAACTGCGATTGAAAAACTGCTGCAGCCACTCGGTGGGATGCCCGCTTTTATCAAACCGGGGCAGAAAGTTCTGATCAAACCAAACTTACTCGCCGGAAAAACTCCCGATAAAGCAGTCACAACTCACCCAGAAATCGTCCGGGCAGTGATTAAACTGGCACAGAAAGCTGGTGGAGAAGTGTCACTTGGAGATTCTCCCGGCATTGGCAGCCCCGAAAATGTTGCCCGTAAAAGTGGGATTCTTGCAGTTTTAGAAGAAACGGACTGTCGGTTTGTCCCCCTTGAAACATCGGTCACAATTCAGCCAAAAGGTGGAACATTCCAGCAGCTGGAGGTTGCCCAGGAAATTCTGGATGCCGATGTAATCATCAACCTGCCAAAGCTGAAAACTCACCAGATGATGGGACTGACCTGTGGCGTAAAAAATATGTTCGGAGCTGTTGTTGGCTTGCGCAAACCCCGCCTCCACCTGCAGGCTGGAACCGACAAAGCTTTTTTTGCCCTGATGCTGTTGGAACTCTGCGAAACTTTGGCACCGACATTGACCATTGTCGATGCGGTTGTCGGCATGGAAGGTGAAGGCCCCGGCAGCGGAGATCCGGTACAGATTGGCGCATTGCTGGCGGGCAGCCATCCCCAGGCTGTTGATACCGTGGCAACAGAGCTGGTCGGTCTGCAACCACGCCAAGTTTACACTCAACAGCAAGCCATTGATACGGGGCGCCCCTACACCGAACTTCAGCAATTGAAACTCAGTGGAGACCCGCTTGAATCATTGAAAATCAATAATTTTCATCCGGCAAAAATGACCGATGTCAACTTTGGTCTTAAAGGTGGGCTTAAACATTACTTAAGAAATTCCCTGACCGCCCGGCCAGAGCCGGATCATAATCTCTGTCGCCTCTGCAACGACTGTGTCACCCACTGTCCACCACAGGCAATGAAGATTGAAGACAGCCGGTTACAAATCGACTATGATCAATGTATCCGTTGTTTCTGTTGCCAGGAACTCTGTCCCCATGGAGCCCTGGTAACCAAGCAGGGGTTATTGTTACGTTTAAACAGTTTTCTACACCGGAAAAGCTGATAAAAATAACAATTCAGCAAAATCGGGACTGTCCCCGCATGGGGGCTGTCCCAGACTTTTTGGTGGCAATCAGCCTTAGTTTTGGTTATAGGTTCGTTTTGAAATAATCTTTGACCCAATACCTGTCTATAGGGTAAATGAACAAGGAATACCCCCCCTTCAGCCTGGAATATTTAGCCTATGAGTCAACAAATCCACATTACCTACGACCTCAGTGAAAAAGACTGGCATACCTTTTATAACACCTACTATAAG
>JAYEME010000019.1:0-1282 GCA_034717915.1 Thermodesulfobacteriota bacterium | reverse complement strand
CCGTGGCTACTACCATCAGATATGAAGTCACAGTCACTAATGGTAGCTACAGAAGATCCTGCAAGCAGAGCCGTTGCTGCTGTTGTATTGGTAAACAAACAACCATCAAAATCAGCACTACCTGCTGTAACCTGCCCACAACGTCTAAAGGTACAACCATCAAGATCACCATTACTCTGAAAAATAAAGGTGTCCATATCAACAAAGGTACAGGCATCCAGAACGACAGTTGCATTGGCAATCATCTCAAATTGACCCTTTGATACAGTGCCAACCTTGCTGATTGTAAACCCAGACCACTCCACATTTGAGGATGCGTTATGGACTTCTATTCTGTTGAAAGCAGTGCCGACCTTTCTGGTGTTATCTATGGTGATGGTAACGTTGCTGTCCCGCATATCAACAGCAGTAGCAGTCAACCCAAGGCTCATCAAACCCTTAAACAAATAGCCACCAGAAATTGCCTGAAGTAGCCCGAATCGTCCGGTAGTGGCATTATCATTAACAGCAGCATAACCGGCAATCGTTGCATAATCTGAAGACTCACCACCAGTAAATCTGGACTCTCCTCTGCCATAGCGGATAATATCCACCTGCATCGGATTGCCTTTTGAAATCTGATTAACACACTTCCAGCCTATTCCAGCAACAACCCAAGTATCATCAGGAGTCCCAACAGTAACATCCGCTGTTACATCTGGATCTACGGCATAGTTTACCCAGCCACCGTATGTATATGTGTCACTCCCATCAACATACCAACCATAGAAGTCACCTAGCGTATCCCCAATAACAACCCGCACTCCACCATTAGCAAGTGTATCTTGGGAGTTTGGGGCATGGAACTTTGTCCAGATAAAAAAGGCGTGGTTTGTTCCCAAAGTTCTTGCTGCCACATCAGCTAGAATTGTAGAGACTCCAGTGTTGTGACGATCAGCAGTAATACACTGAGAGCCGTAAATAGCAAGATCAGTGTCAACAGCAGGAGGTGCACTATCATCCCAAGCATTATTACTTGACTCATCCCAGTTAGTTACAGCACTCGCATCATCATGAACTGATAAGTCTGTTGTATATGATGGAACTGCCATTGCTTATCCTTACTCGTCAGTTGTCCTTGCAACAGAGATCGTTCCGCCAGCAGCACCAAATGTACCAGTACCTTCAAACGTCTTGATCGGTGTACCACCACCATCACGAACTCGACCAAACAACGCTCGGTCAGAGTGGTAGGTTGCTTGGAAGTTGAGTGAAGTAGAGTCGGCCAGTTTGTCGATATAAC
>JAYEME010000018.1:0-1284 GCA_034717915.1 Thermodesulfobacteriota bacterium | reverse complement strand
TCAATCAGCCCACAGGCAACAGAACCACAGATTTCATCGAGAATCAGTAGATCATATTCACCGCTCTGCATTGCTTGGCAGGCGGTGACAAAGCCCTGTTGTGCTGCTTCTTTGTGGGCGGGATATTTAGGATTCCCCGGTTTCGGCACAAAGCCAAGTCCGGTCATACGGATATCAACCCCCAGTTTTTCCCGAAAGCTGACGAGCTCGCCGGTGGAATCGTCCGCTTTCATAAACTGGAGAATCAGAATTCTCTGTCCGTGACCGGCGGCTCGCAGTGCCATGCCGAAGGCGGCGGTCGATTTCCCTTTGCCATCGCCGGTGAAAATCAAAATATTTTTTGCCATGGATTCACCTCTCAAATTGTTATCAATCTCAATAGGATTCCACCTGTTCCTACACAAAGTGAAACAGCGACCATTAAACGAAGTGCCGCTTTAATTTTTTTTGGAATTAGCTTCTCCACCGGGTTTCCCAAACAAGGACGGAATGACATTTTACCACCATAGCTTATTTTTCCACCTAATTGGATAGCCAATGCTCCGGCAAAAGCTGATTCAATCTGGCCACCGTTGGGACTGGGATGATTGCGTCGATCCCGTCGGAAGATACGCCACGATTGACCACTGTTCTGCCCTGTCAACTTGGCAGCCAGCGGCACTAGCAGTGCGCTGATCCGCGCCGGGAGAAAGTTGGCCAGATCATCGAGTCGTGCAGCGGCCCAACCAAACTGAAGATAGCGTTCGTTTTTATAGCCCCAGGTTGAATCGAGGGTGTTGATCGTTTTGTACAAAATAGCACCGGGTGCCCCTGCGATAAGGGCGAAAAGCAGAGGAGCCGTCACCCCATCCACTGTATTTTCGGCAACACTTTCGATCGTTGCGCGGGCGATTTCTGCCTCGTCCAAATTTTCTGTATCGCGTCCCACCAACATCGCTACCTTGTGTTGCGCTTGCGGTAGATCCTTTACGCTAAGTGCACGATAAACAGTTAAAGCATGCTGACGTAAATCCTGCATGGCAAAACAGGTGGTGAGAAACAAAATCGACACCAGATCACCAAAGAGAGGGTGGATGACTGTCGCTAGATAGCAACAGAGCCAAGCCAGACCGGTGCTGATTGTTACGACCAGCAACAGGGCAATGATTCCGGCAATGCGGAGAGAAAATCGTTGCCGCAGGAGATCTTCAAGCCACAATGCCAAACGGGCAATCCCCTTGACCGGGTGGGGAAGCCAGCGCGGATCGCCGATTAAAAAATCGAGAAACAGTGCCAGTAGAATCT
>JAYEME010000017.1:0-6076 GCA_034717915.1 Thermodesulfobacteriota bacterium | reverse complement strand
GTTTTCCAAGACCTTGACATGTCAAGGTCTTGGAAAACCACTACGCCTTGTGGGACGAAATTTTTGCTTAGCCATCCCATGGTTTTTTGCGAAAGCATCATTGTTAATTAGATAATAACTGTGCTATATCCCGTTATGTTTTCAAAGTGTGACAGCTGACCCGAGACAAGCTTCGGAGTCACGCTGGATTTTTAAAAAAATCAAATACCGCCTGGATCTACGGACTGGGACGGAAGGTGATTTGAATAAAACAGAGCAGAAATATTCTGCCTATGCCTTTCGTTCTTTGCGAAGGGCATTTTTTTATTTCTGCCGAGGAATAATTCATGCAAAAACGTAAAACGATTCTTGACATTGGTCTGATGAAAGAACAGCAGGACAAAATTACCGTATTGACCGCCTACGATTATCCATTTGCGCAATTGATGGATGCTGTTGGTATCGACATGATTCTGGTTGGTGATTCAGTCGGTTCAGTCTTTTCCGGCTATGACAATACCCTTCCGGTGACTTTGGATGAGATGCTCTATCATACCAAAGCTGTCGTGCGCGGCAGTCAACAGGCACTGATTGTCACCGATATGCCCTTCATGTCCTATCAGATTGATGAGCGGGATGCGCGGCTGAATGCTGGCCGGTTAATCAAAGAGGGCGGTGCGCAGGCGGTGAAGCTGGAAGGTGGTGAACATATGGCTGCAACCATCCGTAGTATTGTTGGTATCGATATCCCGGTTGTTGCTCACATTGGTTTAACCCCACAATCAATTCACCGTATGGGTGGGTTTCGGGTTCAAGGGCGCGAAGAAGAGCAAGCGAGAAAGATCCTTGCTGATGCCAAAGCGGTGGAGGAGTCTGGTGCTTTTGCCATGGTTCTGGAGGGAATCCCAAGCGACCTGGCAAAAGCCGTGACCGAATCGGTCTCTATCCCGACCATTGGGATTGGTGCCGGTGTCGATTGCGACGGACAGGTTCTGGTGATTCACGATATTTTAGGTCTTTGTGATAAGTATTCCCCCAAATTTGTTAAACGTTATGCGGATATTTCTGCCACCATCTCTCAAGGAGTTGAGACCTACATCAAAGAAGTTAAAGGTGGCGATTTTCCGACTTCTGAACATGCATTCAAGTAGGGCGACATGGATATCATCAGATCAGTCAGTGAAATGCAACAGTGGACGTCTTCTATACGGGCAACAGGGAAGACTATCTCCTTTGTTCCGACGATGGGCTTTCTCCATCAAGGACATTTATCACTGTTGCAGGAGGGACGTGAACGGGGAGATTTTCTGGTGCTCTCTATTTTTGTCAATCCAACTCAGTTTGGTCAGGGTGAAGATTTTGTTGACTACCCGCGTGACTTGAAAAAAGATTGTGAAATAGCACAACAGGCCGACGTTGATATTATCTTTGCCCCTGAAGCTAAGGATATGTATCCAAACGGATACGCAACCGACGTTGATGTTGAAGGGATTACAGAAACCCTTTGTGGCACCAGTCGACCCGGTCATTTTCGGGGTGTCTGTACGGTTGTCAGCAAGCTTTTTAATATTGTTCAGCCTCACGTCGCCATTTTTGGTCGTAAGGATTTTCAGCAACTGGCAGTTATTAAACGGATGACCCTGGATCTGAATATGTTGGTTGATATCCTTGGGATGCCGATATTTCGTGAGGCTGACGGCCTGGCAATGAGCTCACGCAATGTTTACCTGAGTGCAGATCATCGTCAACAGGCTCTGGTACTTTCGCAGTCTCTGGCACAGGCAAAAGAGTTGGTTGACCGCGGCGAAACTGATTGTGCCGCTATTATTTCCCAGGTGAAAAAAACTATCAGTCAGCAACCCGATCCCCGTATCGATTATGTGCAGATCTGCCACCAGTTGACTCTGGAAGATCAAAGCCATGTAGATAGTGATTCAGTTTTGTTGCTGGCGGTCTATTTTGACAAAACCCGTTTGATTGATAACGGCTTTCTGGTGTCAACTCATGACTGAAATCGCTCTTGCCAATTTACAGAATTTGTATCGTATCTTTACTGTACCGGAAGCACCCGATTCAACTCTGGGTGCCGTAGATCAGGCTATCAGTGAAAATGTCGCAGATTTTTTGCAAAAACACATTGTCGCACTGGAGCGGAGCCTTGAGGATATTGAGAGCGACTTTTCTACCTCTAAAATTCCTGAAGAGCCCTCTTTTGTTTCAGAGTACGCCGATTTTTTAAAACAGAAACTGGTCGCTCAATCGGTTCATACCGCAGCTCCAGGTTTTGTCGGCCATATGACCTCAGCTTTGCCCTACTTCATGTTACCACTGTCAAGAATCATGACCGCCCTTAATCAGAATCTGGTCAAGGTTGAGACTTCAAAAGCGTTTACCCCTATGGAACGTCAGGTGTTAGCTATGTTGCATCACCTGGTCTACCGTCGGGATACCAATTTTTATGAGCAATGGATTCATGACAGCCAACACGCCCTGGGGGCATTCTGTTCTGGTGGAACCATCGCCAATACAACCGCACTCTGGGTTGCCAGAAATCAACTTTGTGAACCCGATGACTCTTTTGCTGGGATTGCCAAGGAGGGTTTATTCAGGGCGTTACAACATTTGAATTGCAATGGACTGGCTATCCTGGTTTCACGCCGGGCACATTATTCATTGGGGAAAGCGGTTGATCTGCTTGGTATCGGTCGAGATAATCTGATTCTGGTAGATACCGATGTGGATAGTCGAATTGATATACAATCCCTCAAAAGTGAATATATAAAGTTGCGCAAAAACAATATCCGCCCACTGGCATTGGTCGGGATTGCCGGAACGACTGAAACCGGACATGTTGATCCGTTGGATGAACTGGCTGATTTCGCGGAGGAAGTCGGTTGCCATTTTCATGTTGACGCCGCCTGGGGTGGTCCAACACTGTTTTCGGAAACACACCGCCATTTACTCAAAGGGGCTGAACGAGCCGATTCGCTAACCATTGATGCCCATAAACAACTCTATGTGCCGATGGGTGCCGGGATGGTTCTGTTTAAAGATCCACATGCCCTCTCTGCCATAGAACATCACGCCAACTATATTTTACGCCACGGTTCCAAAGATTTAGGGAGTCATACTTTGGAGGGTTCACGACCTGGCATGGCTATGTTGGTGCATGCCGGTTTGTCAATTATCGGGCGTAAAGGGTATGAACTGCTCATCGATCTGGGAATTGAAAAAGCCCAACAATTTGCAGAAATCATCGTGGCGCATTCCAACTTTGAGTTGATAACAGCTCCCGAATTAAATATTCTCACCTACCGTTATAATCCAGCCTGGTTACAGGAAAAAATGGGACAACTGGATCGGGAACAGTTGCGGGAAATTAATCAGTTGTTAGATCTGATAACTCAAGAGGTACAGAAGCGTCAGCGTGAAGCAGGGAAAACTTTTGTCTCCCGAACCCGGTTGCGTTCTTCTGGCTATCCTGACGAACAAATTTCGGTGTTTCGGTCGGTGTTGGCAAATCCTCTCACAACAGAAGCTATTTTAGCAGCGGTTCTGGAAGAGCAATGTGCTATTGTGAAAAAGACAGAGGTACAAAATCTTATAGAAAAGATTAAGCATGTCGTCGCTTGATCAGATTTGGTGACCGCCTTGAATTGTATCTATACCGCAAAATATCTGGTTACGACTAACGCTCCACCTATCGAGGGAGGAGCGTTGTTAGTTCATGGCGACAGAATTATCAGCGTGGCAACCCTTAAAGAAATAAAACGTAATAATCCTGGTGTTAAGGTTGTCGATTTTCATGATGCGCTGCTGGTGCCATTATTGATTAACGCCCATACGCACCTTGAACTCACCGATTTCGGACAATGGTCAAAATTGGCAGGGGAGGTTGCACCACCCGAAAATTTTGTTGATTGGATTTTGCGCCTGATCAGGATTAAGCGGAATTTGAGCGGAAAGCAGTATCAGCTTTCGCTCTGTCATGGAATTGAACAATCTGTCGCTTCAGGTACCGGAGCCGTTGGTGATATTCTCGCACATCATTCGGTGCGTAAACTTTATCACAGCAGTCCATTGTTGGGTTCTCTGTTTCTCGAAACCCTGGGACAGGATCCGGCAGTTGTCCGGCGGCTGAAAAATGAACTCAAAGAAACTCTGAAAGATGATGTTGTTGGATCGGTTAAGCTTGGCATTTCCCCCCATTCTCCCTATACCATCAGTAAAGATTATCTGCAGAGTGTTTATAGTTATTGCCAGCAGCAGAAAATACGTTGTACCACTCACTTGGCGGAATCGTCTGAAGAGGTTGACTTTGTTGAGCGGGGTCACGGTGATTTGGCTGGTCGATTCTATTCACAAATTGGTTGGGAAAAATATCTTCCACAACCTTCCGGGCTCTGCCCGGTTGAGTACCTGCAGCAGCAGGGCGGATTGTTCCCGGAAAATCTGTTGGTGCATGGGGTGCAGCTGAATGATGCTGAGATTCAATTGTTAGCTGAAAAACAGATGCGACTTGTCCTTTGTCCACGTTCCAACGCTAAACTTAATGTTGGCAAGGCTCCAGCAGGAAAACTGCTTCAATCCGGGGTGAAATTGGCTCTTGGAACCGACAGTTTGGCCAGTTGTGACAGCCTTTCTGTCTGGGATGAAATAGCTTTTGCTCATCAGTGGTTTGAGGGCGAACTTGATGCACCAACTCTGTTTGCTATGGCAACTCAGGGTGGTGCCGAGGCTCTGGGACTGGAGGATGAAATTGGTACATTGGAGGCCGGAAAATTGGCAGGTTTTCAAATCTTACGGCCCCAAACCAGTGTTGCCATAGCTGAAATTTTCGATTATTTTGTTTCGTCCCGCTGTACGGATGATATTATCCAGGTGTATCATCGCGGGGAGCTGCAAGTCTCCTGAGTCAAAACCATATCTGCCGCAGATTAAATCTGATAAGGTCTGATGTGAAAATCAAAAGCAATAACGTTCAGGGTTTAAGGCCCTTGACCTGTCAGATTTGATCAGATTTTATCCGCGGCAAAAAATGCATGGTTTCACGTTTTTAGCCTGAAACTACTTAGAAGTTATATTGAGTTGGTAAAAAAATGGGAATCAAAATTATCGCCACCAATAAAAAAGCTTATCACGATTATTTCATCGATGAGACCTTTGAAGCTGGAATCTCCTTGACCGGAACCGAAGTGAAATCGATCCGTGCCGGCAAGGTGAACCTGAAAGAATCATTCTGTCGCATCAAGGACGGTGAGGTATTTATCAATAATATGAATATTGCCGCCTATGATTTTGGTAATCGGGAAAATCATGATCCGACCCGGATGCGCAAATTACTGTTGCACCACGCAGAGATTGATAAGTTGATCCGTTTCACCGAGCAGAAGGGTTTGTCCATGGTGCCGACTAAAATCTATTTCAAGAAGAACTATGTCAAACTTGAAATTGGTATCGGACGGGGAAAGAAGTTGCATGATAAGCGGGAGACTCTCAAACGCAAAGAGGCTGATCGAGAAATGGCCAAAGCAATAAAGAGTGCACAGAGGTAGATTTTTTTCCAAAAATATGAGACAATGACTCATAAGTCAGAGATTAACTGACTGATAAATAACAACAACTTTCAGAATGGGGGTGTCAAGGTTTCGACGGGGGACGGAAACGAAGTGCCGCATGCCGGAGTGGGCTGGCTCCGTAACAAGCCCAACTTAACTAAACGCAGATACTGACGTTAGTTACGCACTAGCAGCCTAAGGCTGTTACGTCTTACCAATTATTGCCTGTGTGGCTGGTCGGACGTTAATTTAGCAGGCTAGTTTCAGCGAATGTCTGTGGCGCCGAAGCGAAACTAAAGCGGACTCGCCTGGTGGATATCCTGTCTGTAGGAGCTTCATCCGGTTAATTTAAAATACAGACTACGCATGTAGAAGCCTTACGTGGAAAGCTTTCGGACGCGGGTTCGATTCCCGCCACCTCCACCAAATTAAAGAAGCCGTCCCAATTGGGGACGGCTTTTTTAATTTATGTTCTTCCTCCGAACCAGCGCTCAAAAATAATCTTGTCAAGGTGTTTGTTAAAAAGGTAGACTGACACA
>JAYEME010000016.1:0-21754 GCA_034717915.1 Thermodesulfobacteriota bacterium | reverse complement strand
GAAACTGCTCCAAAAACTGATTTTTTTGCCGAAGGTTGAATTTATGTGCATTGTTCATGGCATTATAGATATTACCTCCATACCAGCCAATTTCAAAGAGTGATAAGATCCCCGCAACCGCATAATTTTTATTCTCCCACGCTTCTACCGCACCATAAATAAAGGCTGCATTGAGTGCGAAGGCCATGCCTGCCTGGCGAGGTCTCTCGGTATAAAGCTGTCCAGCTCCAGGAAGGATAGCAGAAAGAGTTCCTGCCATCTGGGGTGATTTTTGCTGCAGCTGTTGATATTCATCAAGGGATAATCTCAACTTCTGGCTGAGTGGTGCCGGAAGTTTGGCGAAACTGGCACGGGCGTCCTCCACCCGGTTCTGTTGCAATTGACTGAGACCGATTTGATATGCCGAGGTTTTATTACTTGCCGCAGGAAGATTATCTTGCAGTTGTTGGTAACGTTGCTGTGCTGTTGCATAGTCCCCCCTGTCATAGGCTGCATCGGCATGGAGCTGCTTTGCGGTGACTGCTTCAAGAGAGTCAGGATAGAGAGTCCAGACTTTTTCCATAGCAAGATCAGCCTGTTTCCAGCGCTGTCCCGAGAGTAAACTTTGGGCGATAGCCAATTGAGCGTAAGCAGCCCGTGAGTCCTGGGGATAATAGTGCAGAAACCGCTTATATTCAGTAACGGCTCGATAATAGTCCTCTTCTGCTACCAGACTGTCGGCAAAAGAGAGCAAGTCTGGTTCTGCGTAGACGGGTGGTACAAAGAGAAGCAGAAAGAGGAAGGCAAGTGTGGGCATATTGATGGTCACCTTATTTGCAATAGAAGAATGGATGCTCTCAAAAATCCTAACACAGCCCCTTGGGAAGGCTCCACCAAAATCCGGCTTGTCCGCCATTTAGAAAAGAATTTCCTGTTTTTATTCAAGAAGTTATCTCTTAATTATAACTTTGACGAAATAAGTCATTTGTGCTATTATTAGTGATCTAGCCAAAGGAGTGAAATTGTGTTTAAAGTCGGTGATATGGCGGTTTATCCAACTCAGGGAGTTGGAGTTATTGAGAACATTGAAGTTCGCGAATACTCAGGACACAGTCAGAATTTTTACATCTTGAGAATTGTTGACAGTGACATGAAGATTATGATCCCAGTCAGCAATGTTACTAATGTTGGAATGCGGCGCTTAATTGATCAGCAACGGATTACCGGTGTTTTTGATGCCTTGGCCGAGCCTTCAAGTGGTGGGAAGGTTGCTTCATGGAGTCGGCGGCAGCGGGAATATAACGATAAGTTAAAGACCGGGGATTTGCTGGAAGTCGCGCAGGTTTTACGTGACCTATATCAGATCGGGACAGGCAAAGAACTTTCCTACGGAGAGAAAAAAGTTCTGGAGCAGGCACGCAAGTTGCTGGTAACAGAAGTTGCCTTGGCGGAAGGAGCCAAAGAGGCTCAGGTTGTTCAACGGTTGGAAAATATTTTCCACTAAGATTTTCTGACATGACAGAACTCAAGACCGGGCACATAATTGATGCCCGGTCTTTCTGTTTTATGATACCCTCATAGCGTTTTAAAACGACCTGTTTGAGATAAAACCGGTCAGAAGTGTGTTGAAGGAAAATGATGAAAGCAACTGTCCTTATCCCGGCAGCGGGAATGGGTCGCCGTATGGGGGGCTCGGTCAGAAAACAGTATCTTAACCTTCTTGGCAAGCCGATTCTGGCTCACACGTTGACCCTGTTCGAAAATCATCCTCTCGTTGAAAATATTTATCCGATTGTTCCTGCTGCTGATATCTCCTATTGTCAGAAGCAGATTATTGACTGTTATGGTTTCAGTAAGGTGCGCCGGATTATCGCTGGAGGTGCTGAGCGGCAAGATTCTGTCAGAAATGGCCTGGATGCGCTAATCGAAGACGGCTTTGCTCAGCCGCAACGGCCAATTTTAATTCATGACGGTGCACGTCCTCTGTTTGATTGTAACCAGTTATCTATTCTGCTTGAGACCATTTATGAAGCAGGAGCCTGCATCATTGGAGTTCCGGTTAAAGATACAATCAAAGATGTTGAAGATAACAAAATTACCGGTTCACCTGATCGAAATCGACTTTGGCAGGCTCAGACGCCGCAGGGGTTTCAGTATCAATTGATACGTAACGCTTTTGATCAAGCTGATGCCGATGGGTTTGTCGCCACCGATGATGCATCATTGTTGGAGCGGCTTGGTTGTCCGGTGCAGATACTTGAAGGCGATTATCGCAATATCAAGGTGACAACCCCTGAAGATATTTTGATCGCGGCGGCTTTGCTGGGAGGTTCAACATGATGCGTATCGGTCACGGTTACGATGTTCATCGTTTGGTGGAAGATCGTCCACTGATTATTGGTGGAGTTGAAATAGACTACGAACTTGGGTTGCTCGGCCATTCTGATGCTGATGTTCTGCTACATGCTATCTGCGATGCTATTCTCGGAGCCCTTGGCCTTGGGGATCTTGGTCAACATTTCCCTGATACCGATGCATCCTTAGCTGGAATTGACAGCCGGGAACTACTTCGTAACGTTATTTCAAAAATGGTGAGAGCTGGTTATCGATTGGGAAATCTGGATGCGACTATCATCTGCCAGAAACCGAAACTGGCCCCCCATATCATGTTGATGATTGAACGGATCGCTGAAGATTGTCGAACCGAACAGCAGCAGATCAATATTAAAGCAACCACGACGGAGAAACTTGGCTTAACCGGTCGTGGGGAGGGAATCGCAGCACATGCCGTAGTGTTGTTGCAACGGGATGAAAAACGGCTGGCGGCTAAGCGGGCGGTCATTACTTGATGGTAATCAGCACATTTTTTTTGAAAGAATTATTTGTTAAATAGAGGATACTTCATGAGTACATCAGAGTCACCGGTGACTTCAAATTTCATCCGTACAATTATTACTGAAGATCTGGAGAGCGGAAAACGTGATCAGGTTATTACCCGTTTTCCGCCAGAACCGAACGGCTATCTCCATATTGGACACGCAAAAAGTTTTAGTCTCAATTTTGGTCTGGCAGAAGATTTTGGTGGACGCTGTCATCTCCGTTTTGATGATACCAATCCTGTCAAAGAGGAAGATGAGTACGTAGAGGCGATTAAGGCTGATGTACGCTGGCTTGGATTTGACTGGGGGGAACATCTCCATTTTGCTTCTGATTACTTCGACCAACTGTATCTCTGGGCGGTACAACTGATCAAGGCAGGAAAAGCCTATGTGGATAGTCAAAGTGCGGAACAGATGCGTACAAATCGCGGTACGTTGACCGCGGCAGGTGTTGCCAGCCCGTTTCGGGATCGGAGTGTCGAGGATAATCTAGAGCTGTTTGATAAAATGAAAAATGGAGATTTTCCTGACGGCACACACATTTTGCGGGCTAAAATAGACATGAGTTCGCCCAATATGAACCTGCGGGATCCAGCTATGTACCGGATTCTGCATGCCGATCATCATCGTACCGGAAATAAATGGTGTATCTATCCGATGTATGATTTCGCTCATGGGCAAGGGGATTCGATTGAGGGGGTGACCTACTCGATCTGTACTTTGGAATTTGAGGATCATCGACCCCTTTATGACTGGTTTATCGAAGAACTGGGTATTTTTGCTCCACAGCAGATTGAGTTTGCCCGGTTGAATCTCAGCTATACCGTAATGAGTAAACGGAAGTTGCTGCAACTGGTGAACGACAACCATGTCTCTGGCTGGGATGACCCCCGTATGCCGACCTTGGTTGGAATGCGGCGGCGCGGCTATCCACCGGAAGCGATCAGAACTTTCTGCGAGCGGATCGGCGTTGGTAGAGGAGCCAGCTGGATAGATCTGTCAGTTCTGGAAGAATGTGTGCGAGAACAACTTAATCAGACGGCTTTGCGCCGTCAAGCTGTGTTAAATCCACTGAAAGTGACTCTCACCAACTATCCGGCAGATAAAATTGAAGAGCTGGAGGCACCGAATCATCCCCAGCAACCTGATCTGGGAACCCGCAAGCTGCCGTTCAGTCACGAACTGTACATTGATCGGGATGATTTCATGGAAGATCCACCAAAAAAATTCTTCCGTCTCGGCCCTGGTCGGGAAGTGAGATTACGTAACGCCTATATCATCAAATGTGAAGAGGTAATCAAGGATGCAACTGGCGAGGTTGTCGAACTGAAATGTTTAGCTGATCTTGATACTTTAGGGAAAAATCCGGTAGGTCGAAAAGTGAAGGGGATTATCCACTGGGTGTCAGCAGAACAAGCTGAAGAGGTCGAAGTACATCTCTATGACCGTCTGTTCAATCAGGAAAACCCTGATAAAGGAGATAACTACCTGGATGCTCTTAATCCAGAGTCACACAAGATGACTTCCGCTTTGATTGAGCCGGGTTTGCTGGATGCGGAGCTGGGGACAACGTTCCAGTTTGAGAGGGTTGGATATTTTACCGTTGATAACAAAGATTCACAGCCGGGGAAACCAGTGTTTAATCGCACAGTGACGTTACGGGATGCCTGGGTAAAAATGAAGTAATTTTTTCTGTAGGGGCGACCCCCTGTGGCCGCCCTGGGCAGGCACGGGGGTCTGCCCCTACAATATTCATCACGGGGAGCAATGCTATGACTTTACGCGTTTACAACACTATGAGTGGCAAAAAGGAAGATTTTCAGCCGTTGGTTCCGGGTAAGGTCGGGATGTATGTCTGCGGTGTCACTGTTTACGATTACTGCCATATCGGTCATGCTCGAGCCAATATTGTCTTTGATGTCATCTTCCGTTATCTGCAATTCGCTGGCTATGAAACCACCTACGTGCGTAATTATACCGATGTTGATGATAAAATTATCAACCGTGCCAACGAACGGGAAATTTCCAGTAAGGATCTGGCTGAAGAATTTATCAGAGCCTTTGACGAGGATATGGACTCCCTCGGATTGATCAAGCCGACTCATGAACCGCGAGCGACTGAATATATCCAGAAAATTATTGAGATCACTCAAATCCTTATCGATAAAGGGATCGCTTACGAGGCTTCTGGCGATGTTTACTACAGTGTTGATAAATTTCCCGATTACCTGAAACTCTCCAAGCGTAATATGGAAGAGATGCAGGCTGGTGCACGGGTGACTCCAGGTGAGCAGAAACGTAATCCCATGGATTTTGCCCTCTGGAAAACGGCAAAACCGGGTGAGCCAAGCTGGGAATCCCCTTGGGGAGCAGGCCGTCCGGGCTGGCATATCGAGTGTTCAGCTATGAGTTCTTCTCTGCTGGGTGAAAGTTTCGATATTCATGGAGGGGGACGTGACCTGATTTTTCCTCACCACGAGAATGAGATTGCCCAGAGTGAAGGTGCCAGCGGCAAACCGTTTGTCAAATATTGGTTACACAACGGTTTTGTTAATGTTGATCAGGAGAAGATGAGCAAATCTCTCGGCAACTTTTTTACCATCCGCGATATTCTTGAAACCTATGATGCCGAGGTGATCCGCTTCTTTATCCTTTCGGCTCACTATCGTTCCCCCATCGATTTTTCTGATCAGAATCTGGCTGAAGCACAGAGTGGACTCAAGCGTTTTTATGAGGCACTTGAGTCTGCTGAAATAGCCACTAACGGATTGGATCAGGGAGATGTTGTCAGCGAAGAGGGTGCAAAGGTTGAAGAAAAATTCCGTGAAGCAATGGATGACGATTTTAATACCGCTCTGGCGATTGCCCATTTGTTTGACGGTGTCCGCATCATGAACCGTTTGGTTGCAACGAAAAAGTTCAGAAAAAAACCAGAATTGGTTGCGCAAGTTCGCGATTTGCATTCGATGATTCTCCGTTTGGGAGAAGTTATCGGTCTGTATCGATCACAACCAACCGAATGGTTGGGAAAAGTCAAGTTAGCTGGTCTGAGGAAGCTGGATATTACTCAAGAGGAGATAGCTGTGTTGCTCAAACAGCGATTGCAAGCGCGTGGAGAAAAAGATTTTGCTCGCGGTGATGAAATTCGCGCCGAGCTTGAAGAAAAAGGAATTTTATTGCTTGATAGCCGCGAAGGGACAAATTGGAGGTTGAAATAATTGCTTCAGAGTTTTTTCCCTTATAAAAATTATAACGAGATAAAGGTAGAAAAAACCACAGTTAGACGGCAATTTTCCTTTATTTATTTGGATTTACCCTGAAATCGCGTGGAAATGAGAATTGACATAAGACGTGCTTCGGTGTAGAAGACATATGCAGATTTTACTTATGAAGTATAATTGATCAGATAATGGAGTTAACAGATGAAAAATCTAGCATTTGTCGTTTTGGCTGTCGTTTTTTCTTTTATTCCAGTTTTTCTGGCACAACAAAATGGGATAAAGGCTCCGATCACTAAGGTAGAAGTCCTTGAAGAGGGAGTTTACAAGTACGAAGGTGACACCAAGGGAAATGTTTACTTTGATCACAATATGCACCAGGAAATGGGCGACTGTGAGGACTGCCACGAAGGTGAACCTGCTAAAATTGAAATTATTGATATGGCAAGTGGTCACGAAACATGTGGTATGTGTCATGACGAAGTTGACGATATGGACGCTTGTTCCGCTTGTCACAGTAAATAATCTGCTGATTTTATAATACTGGTAAATTAAAAAAGGCGATCAGCTGAAAAGCTGATCGCCTTTTTTAGTTTGGACTGATTTTTTATTGATCAGTGAAAATGACTGGCATTGATAAACAGGTGAGCAACAATACTTGCAGCATAACCAAGGGCAATCGCCCAGCTCCATTTGAGGTGGGCACCGAAGGTATAAATACCGCGTGCAGAGCCCATCAGAGCAACACCAGCGGCAGAACCGATTGATAGCATACTGCCACCAACTCCGGCGGTCAAAGTGACCAGTAACCACTGACCGTGTGACATGTGGGGATCCATGGTCAATACTGCAAACATGACCGGGATATTATCGACAATAGCAGAGAGGAAACCGACCAGAACATTAGCACCAGTATGGCCAAGACCCACGTACATCGCTTCAGATGCCATCGCCAGATAGCCAAATTGACCGAGTCCGCCGACACAGAGAATAACGCCGTAGAAAAACAACAGGGTATCCCACTCGGCACGGGCGATCTTACGGAACAAATCAAAACCAGTTGCTGATCCATGTCCATGAGCCACCGGAACCTTATGTTCGTCGGGGTTGTGTCCAGTTATGTCGAGGGGCAGATCGCCAGTTCCCACCCGGTGTTCTTTTTTCTTCAGCCAGAAACCAAAGAAACCAAGGTAACCAAGACCCAGCATCATTCCGGTTGCAGGTGGCAAGTGGAGAAAATTGTGAAAGGAAACAGCAGTGACGATGGTGCAGAGAAACAGGAACATGACCCGTTTTGCACCCAATTTCATTTTAATTGCTTCATCGGACGCTTGTGGTCGCTCTTTGGCAACAGTCAAACTCATAATAATTGCAGGGACTAGCCAGTTCACCAGCGATGGAATGAAAATGGCGAAGAATTCTGCGAACTCTACCTTGGCCTTCTGCCATACCATTAACGTGGTGATATCGCCAAAGGGAGAGAAGGCACCACCGGCATTGGCGGCAACAACAATATTGATGCAGGCGACAACCAGAAACTTTTTATTATTGCCCGCGACAGCCATGGCTACGGCACCCATAAGCAGGGCGGTGGTCAGATTGTCTGCAATTGGAGAGATGAAAAAAGCCAGAACACCGGTGACCCAGAATACAGTACGCAGGGTGAAACCCCGGCTGACCAGCCAGGAACGGAGTGCCTGGAATACATTTCGCTCATCCATTGAATTGATATAGGTCATTGCCACCAGCAAAAACAGAAACAACTCGGCGTATTCGATCAGGTTGTGCTTGATCGCATTATGGGCGGTATGGGTGTCCCCAATACCAATATAGGCCAGGGCAACCAAAACCCAAATGATACCAGCGGCAAAAAGAACCGGTTTACTTTTACGCAAATGGAGTTGCTCTTCAAAAATGACCAGACAATATGCGCCAACAAAAAGAATCAGCGCAAAAATACCAAGAGCAGTTCCTGTCATATTGGGTGTGTCACCACCGCCACCACCAGAAGCCAATACCGATGAAACAGGAGCAAGAAGGATGAAGAGGCTTATCAGCAGATATTTCATCCAAGGCCTTCCTTGCTCTGGATCCAATAGTGCGTTGTTAAAAAAGGGATTTTTTTTGGCTTTCATGGCATCAGGCTCCAATATGAAGGTATTGAGTATCGGCTGGCACTTTGTTTGGCTGCCAACACCACAGGTTAAAACCTAACACAAGTAGCATGAGGCTCCCCTCATTGTCCACAAATTCAAGGGGCATTGCTGTTTTTTCTTGAAACAGCCATTTATATATAAAAAAAGGAGCCGCCCATTTAAAGGTCGGCTCCTTGTGAACAGCACCTCAATATTAGGGAAGTGCTGGAACTGTATTACCAATCAAATTGGAAAACCAGGTGTGGTATGCCGATGACAACTGCCGGGTTCGAATAATGACGTTTTGCATAATACGGGCGGCGGTGATTGTGTCTGATCTGTCGTTTAATCTGGCGCAGATCTTGACGGGTTTCACGTAGCTTCCGCTTTAGATGTGTTTTTACTCGAGGGTTCTGCTTATGGTCATTACGTTGCTTATAATAATGGTCACGCCGCTGATCATGACGGTTGTAACTTTGGCTATAGTGTTGGTTGTAAGTATGCCGATCACCCTGAAACCAACCCCGATCATATTTTTGACGATCATGATGATCTCCTCTATCCGCTGATGCCAGCATCGGTGTTGCTAGAAAAATCAGTCCTGCAATCAAAAGAGTTAATGTTGTTTTCATGTTGTCCTCCTTCTGTTGAGAGAGCCAGAGAATCTTTCGCTTCTTGTCTTTGAATCAAACTCTAGCCGATTAAAACGACTGTTTCATCCGATATCGACTTGTATCCATCCTGATGTCTAGTTAAAAAGATGTATTTTCAGTAGGTTAAGACGGTAAGGAAATGTATGAAATGGATGAAATATTAGACCTTTTTCGCCGGTTCTGTTAAATTTAACCTGTAAAGATTAAATAACAAGACGAAGAAGAGGTCTGTTTGAACTCAGTCAGAGGTTTTTTACGTAATATTGGCCACCACTTGGCTAAATATCTTAGCCAGCCCCGACCTGGTACGGTTCAAATTGCAACAAGTTCACCAGGCCAATTGGCTGCAACATTACAACCGGGAGATGTCCTTCTGGTTGATGGTAGTAGTCGGGTCAGTGGGGTGATCAAATATTTGACCCAATCGAGTTGGTCACATGCTGCATTGTATGTTGGCCCAGGGTATGCCGAGGGTAAAGACGATCAGGAAAAAAAAGTTCTTCTGGAAGCGGACATTTTGGAAGGGATTCGACTGATCCCTCTCAGTGAATACAGTTCGAGTCATACCCGAATTTGTCGCCCGGTTGGATTGGCAACAGAGACGATTGAGCAACTTATCGCATATGGTGTCGAACGGTTGGGCCACCAGTATGATTTGAAAAATGTTTTTGATCTGGTTCGCTTTCTGGTTTTACCAACACCGATTCCAACTCGCTGGAGACGTAAATTGCTCACCTTGGGAAGCGGAGATCCTACCCGAGCCATCTGTTCTTCGTTGATCGCCCAGGCATTTCAGTCGATTCGTTACCCGATTCTTCCCGAGATCGATTACCAGCAGAGCACTGATTCAAACGGTCAGATCTATTGTCAAGAGACTTTGACAATCCGTCATCACAGCTTGTTTGTACCACGCGATTTTGACGTGTCTCCCTACTTTGAAATTATCAAACCAGTCATCATGCAGAATTTTGATAGTGAAAAACTGGTTTGGGAATTGCATCCTGTTGTTGAGGATCAACAAAAATCTTGAATCGAGAATTATTCCCCAGGCTAGATGCCATAGCCGGAGATTTTTTATTCTCCCTCTCGGTGAAAAAAGATCTCCTTATCCATATTCTTTAACCAAAACAGTCATCTTGCCCAAAACCTATTTTTCTAATTGAAGAATCATCGCCCATTCATCAGCTGAGACTGGCATGATTGATAATCGGTTACCTTTGCGAACCAGTTGCATATTTTCCAGCACTTCACACTCTTTCAGTTCTGCCAATGAAATGACTCGACTGGTATGGCGGATATATTTGATATCCACCATGATCCAACGCGGATTTTTTGGATCACTTTTAGGGTCAAAATATTTACTTTGTGGATCAAAGGCGGTGTGATCTGGATAGCCTTCACGAACTACTTCCATTATTCCAACAATGCCGGGAACCTTACAGTTGGAGTGATAAAAGAACACCTGGTCACCAATTTTCATCTGATCCCGCATCATATTACGAGCCTGGTAGTTGCGCACCCCATCCCAATGCTCAGTTTGATCCGGCATAGCAGTCAGATCATCAATGCCGAAGGCAGACGGTTCCGATTTCATCAACCAATAATTCATAATATCTCCCCTGAGGTTGTCTATATTAAAAGTCACAATCTACTCTACCACTGCAGTAAACATACTCGAAATTTAGTGAGATTTGTTGCTTAATTAGGTCTGACGAAAAAAAGTAATGACTATTGCTAGTTGACGTTCGATAATCACTCTTTCATAATTGAAAAAAACACACATAGCCATTGGGATGTTGATATGAAAATAGGGATTATTATTTGCGACAGGTATCGGAGCTGCGCTGGGGGCAAATGTTTTAGAGCCATGCAAAACAGAGAAGGTGCCTTTGATATTTACCCAAAGGACGAGGTTTTAGAAGTCGGTGGATATACGTCTTGTGGTGGTTGTCCGGGGGGGAATATAGAATACTCTCCTGAAGAGATGATAAAAAATGGTGTGGAAGCCATTCACCTGGCAACCGGTTTTGTTGTTGGTTATCCCCCTTGCCCCTATATCGTAGATTTTAAAAAGCTCATAGAAACAAAATATAAAGTACCAGTTGTTGTTGGAACCCATCCCATTCCACAAAAATATTATTTGACTCATAATGAATTAAATACATGGGATACTGAAGAATGGAAAGAACTGATCACCCCAACAATGGCAACTGAAGCGGTTAGACTCTCTTACGATTAATAAAAGAAGGACAAAATGTATCAGTATTTATTTGGACCTGTCCCGTCGCGGCGGTTGGGAATGTCTTTGGGAATCGATCTGGTTCCAAGGAAAGTATGTTCTCTCGATTGTGTCTATTGTGAAGTAGGAAAAACGACAAAACTGACTCTTGAACGAAAAGAATATATCTTATTTGATAAGGTCGTAAGTGAACTGAGTCATTACTTCAAAAATAATCCTGATCCGGATTATATCACTTTTTCAGGTTCCGGTGAGCCGACTTTAAATTCCCGAATAGGCGATGTCCTTAAATTTATAAAACAAAATAAGCCTGAAATTCCCGTAGCTGTTTTAACTAATGGGACTCTATTATTTGATCCTGAAGTGCGAGCAGAACTAAGGGGAGCTGATGTCGTCCTCCCTTCTCTGGATGCGGCGACTCATCCAATCTTCGATAAGATCAATCGTCCTGTTCCAGGTTTTGGTATAGAACAATATATCCAGGGTCTGATTGATTTCAGAAAAGAATTTAGCGGGAAAATCTGGCTGGAAATTTTCATTTTGCCGGGATTTAATCTTGAAGAGATGGAATTAAAAAAAATGGAACAGGCAATAATTAAAATAAATCCTGATTCTATCCAGCTCAATACCCTTGATCGACCCGGGACTGTCGCTGATCTTCATTCTGCAAGTCGAAAAGAGTTAGAGGAGATCGTTGATCTCTGGAATTTTGAAAATATAGAAATAATATCGGCTGCTTCACAAAGAAAAAATATTCAGTCGTATAGATGCGATGCGGAAGCGGCTATTTTTGAAACGATTTCAAGGCGACCCTGTACCATTGAAGATTTAATCGAAATTTTAGGGATTCACATCAACGAAATTAATAAATATCTTGATGTCTTGGAAGAAGAACAGAAAATTGAAACAGTCAGGCAGGAAAGAGGTGTGTTCTACCAGATAACTTCCAATATGATCGAATGAGGTGAAAGCAGAAATACCGGTTGTTTTGAACTTTAAATAAAAGCTTGGTCATGATTGGCTAAGTTGCTGCCTGTGGATTGACTCTGATCTGAAAACTTTGTCTTTCCCTTGATTCTTGGCTTTATACATACCATCATCAGCAAGGTGAACAAGATCATTGAACGATTGGAGATTGTTATTTACAAAGGTTGAAACACCTGAGCTGATCGTGATCTGTTCGCCGGATAAATTTTCAAATTCATGCTCCCGAATCATACAATGGATTCGGTTAGCCAGGTCAAAGGCTCCCTGTTCCCCAGTATTGGGGAGAAGAACTGCAAATTCCTCACCCCCATATCTAGCAGGAATATCACTTTCCCTTGCGATACTCTTTAACAGCTGACCAATTTTTTTAAGCACTTGATCCCCACACGTATGACCATAAGTATCATTAATCCGCTTGAAATCATCTATGTCAAAAAACACCAGTGACAGGGGTGTCGCATAACGACCGGATCGACTGAATTCTCCTTCAAGGCGATCGTAGAAATGGCGGTGATTATAAAGACTGGTCAAACCATCACGAATTGCCATCTCTTCAAAATACTCCTGGGCTGCTTGTACCGATTCAAACAGGATCGCATTTTCCAGGGCATTTGCTGAAATATTGGCAATCAATTGACAGAGTTTATAAACTCTATCGGTGATACCGCCCTTGATAGGAGTTGCCGTCCGCAAGAAAAAAGTCCCAATAACACTCTCTTTTTTTACCACTGGTATGACAACAATCGAATTATACACCAGCTCTTTTGTCTGTTCCCGAACAGATTCCATCAGGGGGTCACTTTTAATATCGTTGATAATGACCGCTTGCTTTGATTCCAGTGATTTCCGAATTTCAGGGTACTTGGATAGATCTAATTTCAGTTCTTCTTGACAATCAAGATCGTTGCTCGCCTTGACAAGAATTTCCCCGTTATCATTGATACTCACAATTGAGCAGCGCGCAACATCGATGATTTCTGCCATCTTCTCCACAATAAGGCGAAGTATTGTCATGGGATTGCGAATCGCAGAAATATTTTCTGTGATTTCGAGGAGAAAACGGAGATCTTTATGTTCCAGATCAGAATAAAAATCTTTGGTACGGAGATGAGCGTCAATCCGGGCAATAATTTCAGGAATATAGATTGGTTTAGTAATGTAGTCGTCAGCTCCGGCCTTTAAACCAAGAACCATGTCTTTTTTCTTCGAACGGGAAGTAAACAGAATGATTGGAATTTTTCTTGTCTCTGGTTCGCGCTTGAGGATCTTACAGGCCTCAATGCCATTTCTACGCGGCATTTCAACGTCCATAATGATGAGATTGGGCATATGTTCATAACAGAGAGAAACCGCTTCAAAACCATCCTTGGCTTCAATAATAATAAAGTGCTCGTGTAGAGCATCTATCAGAACTTCTCTGAAGAAGGGTTCATCATCAACAATAAGGATTTTTTTCTTTGTCTCCACTAACTACTTTCCCCTCGATGTGTAAGAAAAGAGCTGCGCCCCTCTCTCATGTTTGATGTTTTTGTAAGCGGTTTAACATGAATCAGGGCTAATATGTCAAAGATGACACCGCTTGTCTATAAAAATCGTTAATATTTATAGATTTTATTAGTAGATAAAGGAGAACCTACCGAGTCGAGCTGGTTGTCCGCCCCAAAGAACAGCCGATTCCGATGATGCACAGAGCACAAAAAATCAGCAGAGCCATCCGCATACTCCTGAGAAATGTTACTTGAGTTTCCAATGTCACTGGTTGTCCATGCATCAGATAGGAAAAGATCAGGGTAATAATCATCATGCTGGTCAGCATCCCCAGGGTTCGCATGCTGGCACTTAATCCTGAGGCTATACCAAGATGACGTGGCGCAACACTGCCCATAATCATACTGACATTGGGTGAAGAAAAGAGCGCAAATCCCAAGCCGAGAAAGGCCAAAAGAAGAAGGATCATTGACAGCGATGATTCTGCCGTAAGTCTTGTCGCAACCGCCAGTCCCAAAACGCAGAACACCATACCGCTGGTAGCAACGTAGGCTGCCGGAATTCGATCAGATAGTCGACCGAAAAAAGGTGAAAAAATTGCCTGGAAGATTGGCTGGACAATCAGAATCGTCCCGGCCTGTTGTGGCCCCATTCCTTTGACAAACTGCAAGTATAAACTCAGAAAAAACGTCACTCCAAAGGTTGCCGCATAGTTGAATAAAGCAGCTAAATTACTTAAGGCAAAGACCCGATTTTCAAGAAACAATTGAATATTTAACATCGGGTATGGAGTTCGCTTTTCAATCAATAAAAACAAAACTAACCCTAAATTTGCAAGGATCAGCAATCCCCAGGCGATCCCCCCATCCTTTAGATGGGTGACGCCGTAGACTAACAACAGAATTGAGGGGGCATAAACAAGGGCACCTGTCCAGTCAAAGGGTTCACCCTCAGAACCAGCCCATTCATCTTTAATTTTGATGCGAGTGACCAGATAGGTCAAAAGACCGAAGGGAACCATCAGGTAAAAGAGGGATCTCCATCCAAGCAGTTCAATCAAAAAACCCCCGATAAAGGGACCACAGGAAATTCCGGCATAAACACTGGCAATAGCAATTCCAAGGGCTTTGCCACGCTCGTGCGGCGCGAACGCAGAGACGAGGATTGCCATGGTTGTTGCGTTAACCATTGCTCCGCCGACCCCTTGTAAAAAACGCAAGGCGATGATCATTTCTATCGAATGAACCTGAGAAATTAACCCACCGGCAAAGGCAAAAAGAAGCAATCCTCTCTGGAAAATTTTCCGCCGCCCGTAGATATCCCCAAATCGTCCCATGGCCAAAAGAAAAATTGCCATCGACAACATGAAGCTGGTTTCAACCAGCCCCAGCTGTACTGCACTGGCTGAAAATTCTCGCCCCATAACCGGCAGGGCAACACCGACAGCTGAGAGCATAAAGGGATTGAGGAAATGGGCCATACAGATTGAAAACAGAATGGCAGATTTAGAGGTGCCCCCATCTTTCATCGGCGTTTTTTATACCCTTTATTTTGACCAGCCTTGAGCAGATCACCAAGAGTTCCCAGCCCGGAGGAAGAGGGCTGATCTGTATAGCTGGTCTCTGCGGCGTCCTCTGCCTGACCAGCCAGTGCCAATGAAATACGCCGTTCAGGCTGATCAATTTTTTCAACAGTGACTTGTAATTGTTGACCAACTTTGACCACATCCTGTGGATGACGAATCCGTTTTCCTTCACCTAACTTGGAGATATGCAGCAACCCGTCAACCCCTTCTTCCAATGTAACAAAGGCACCAAATTGTGCTAAGCGACTGACTCTTCCAGGATATTGTTTGCCGACTTGATAGATCGATCCAACCTTGTTCCAGGGGTCGGCCAAGGTGTCACGCAGACTAAAAGAAAATTTGTTATTGTCCCAGTCGATCCGTTTTACCGCAACCTCAAGTTCCTGCTCGAGACTGAGCACTTCATTGATATCTTCAACCCGGCCATAGCTGATTTCAGAAATCGGTAACAGTCCCTCAATTCCGCCAATATCAACAAAGGCTCCAAAATCACGAATATTGGTCACAGTTCCCTTGACCACCATCCCCTCTTGCAACGTTTCGCGCAAACCGACCCGTAATTGCTCACGTTCTTCGTCCAGAATCGCTCGGTGTGAAACGACGATATTTCGCCCCCGTTCACTGAACTGACTGATTTTAAATGGCAGGCTTTGTCCGATCAGGTCAGCAGGCTCGGCTTGGCGTAGCCCCGTCTGGGAGAAGGGGCAAAACGCTCTGATATTCCCCGAAAGTTTGACTTCAAAACCCCCTTTAATCTCTTTTTCTATTGTCCCATCGACCGGGATGCCAGCTTGATAAGCATTTTCCAGTTGCTCAGTGCCGGAACCAGTGCCACCAATTTTAGTGGTGAAACGTAATTCTCCACCGCTTCGGGATAAGAAATAGGCCGATATTTTATCTCCTACGACGTATTGATATTCGCCATCTGCATTCAGGAGCTCAGCGGAAGAAAGAACTCCTTCCCCTTTTTGACCGACATCAAGAAAACTCCAGTCTGAACCAATCTGCAGAATTGTTGCTTCAATCTTCTTGCCAGGGACCAATGGTTCCCCAACCCCCGCCAGACTGGCTTCAAACATCTCGGCAAAGCTTCCTTCATCTTCGTTCATCTCATCATCGGTAAAATTTTCATCACTCATAATCCACCTCTTTTGATTTATTTTTGGAAAGTACAGAGATTAGCTGGTTTTGTTGCGGGAGTAAATGAATGAATCCCGTTTGTGATTTCCATGGCAGATGTTATCTTTGAGATAACTAGCTAAATTTTTTATGGGACTAACTAGAACGGCACTTGTTTCAGGGGAGATGGCAGCAAATCTGGGACTCTCCCCGCATGGGGGCTGTCCCAGGTATTTGCGGTGTAAATCACCACAGTTCTTCGTGGATCGTAAACTTCAGGGACAGCCCCCGATGGGACTGGGGACAGTCCCAAGTTTACTGCAAAAATGTTAAACTAGAACCATTCAGGATTGCTTATGAAACCGACAAGCTGGCTGGAAAGTCTTAACTGTGCTATTGAGGGGATTCTCTGGGCGGCCAAAAGTGAACGCCATGTGCGCTACCATTTTGTTGCCGCTCTGGCAGTTGTCTTTCTGGCTCTTTTCTTCAAAATTTCCGCACTCGAATTTTTCCTGTTGGCTCTGGCCGCGGTTCTAGTGATCTTTGCAGAGCTGATGAATACTGCTATTGAGGCTGTTGTCGATCTGGTCACCGATGATTACCACGAGCTAGCCAAACGAGCAAAGGATGTCGCCGCAGGAGCAGTTCTGGTAACCAGCGTTGGTGCGGTTATTCTTGGATATCTGGTTCTTTCCGGTCACATCTTTCCCCTGTTCCATAGTGAACCAACTTATGGGAAAGAACCACAGGGAACCATTCCGGTTGGAGCCTTGCTGATTGTGGTTATTCTGGTTGTTTTGCTGAAAGCCCACTACAATCGTGGCACCCCCTTGCATGGCGGGTTGCCGAGTGGACATGCCGCTGCTGCATTTTCAATTGCAGTTTCAACGTTTCTGTTCGGGGGAAATTTCCTGATCGGAATGATGGTTTTGTTGCTCGCCGCGCTGGTCAGTCAGAGCCGCCTGCTGATGAAAATCCATACTCCCAAAGAAGTATTTCTTGGTGCTCTACTCGGTACGGTAGTGACTCTCTTGGCATATCTGTTTTTTGCCTGAGTCAGGTGAGCAGGTCACATCATAGGCAAATAGTCATACTTTTGGTCTGCTGCTCTGGTCAGGATTGTAGAATCTCCCGCTTTTGGACTGGCATCAACCAGGTTCAGTTCCCCTAAAGGGATTTCCTGCTGCAGTCCCGCCAAGCTGAAACGGCTGGCAGCATTCCACAACATCCAGCCATGACTGCCGCTGGCATCACTGGCATTTATCTGAGCATGGATCTCATCAGCAGTAAAACTTCTCCGGTCAAAGGCATAATCCCTGAACGCTTGTAACCAGGGGCGAAAACGTACGGCAGGGAGTCCGGTCAGTTCACCAGCTTTTTGTAAAGAGTGGGCAATAACTTCATAAGAATTTTCCACTGGATTTTTATATCCGGGAACTCCATGCGGGAACCCGGAAGGGTAGAGCATGGGGGAGATATAATCGACATGTTCGGCCAGGTCAATCAAACGTTGACCGATCTTCTGATCCTTATGCTTCCAACAGATATAGCCGAAAATATTTGCCGATGTCATAACCGGATAATTAGCTAATTGCTGTTTGGCACGTTGGAGAAAACCATTGATTGCAGCAACGCGGTTGTCGCCGGTGTTTTCCCGGGAGAACATCAGGTCTGATTTTGCCGGGAAGCGAATATAATCGAATTGTACTTCATCAAAACCCAAGGCAGCCGCTTCTTCCGCAATACTGATATTATAATCCCAAACTTCCTGGTTGAAAGGATCTACCCAACTGATTTTTTCACGATCTTCCCAAAGATATCCGTCCAGAGTATGGACAGCCAGATCTCGTCGGTTTTTTGCCAGAGCTGCATCCTTAAAAACCACAATCCGACCGATGGTATAAATTCCCTGCCGTTTCAATTCGGCCAGCAATTCAGGTAGATCTTTCAGAGTTCTGACCTTTTGTGCTCCAACTGCCTGTGCTAGTGACAATTGACTCCGAAAAGCAATATCCCCACGGGAGGATTTAAGATCAATCACCAGTGCATTCATTCCAGTTTCAGCGATCAACTGTTGTAGCTGATCCCGCCGGTCGCTGCTGTCGGCAGCCCAATAGGAGAGGTAGAGGGCTTTCGGAGTGAAAGGTTGCAGATTCAGGTGAAGAGGAAAATCGGCCGCAATTTTTTGAGGCAGGTAGCCGGGCTGGCGCACCACAATTTCGTTATCATTGGATTGTAATTGAAAGCTGCCATCCGCAGCACTGAAACTGGAATCATCAACTGTACGTAGCTCAACACCGCTGAGTAAAACTCCGGTTTGTGCATCCCGGACTGTACCGAACAGAGTTTCCGTCTCTGCAGCAACAAATCCTGGAAGGGAAATAAGCAGAGCAGCTATCAATATCCAGTGGCATAACTTCACTTACAGCCTCCTATCCGTCTTAAAACAAGATAGCCACAGTCTATATGATAATCTTTAAATAATAAAGATTTATTTAAAATTATTTCATGTTATGGGTGGGGGGCTAAAGGCTATTTATCTGGTAAGTTGTTTTCTTGCTCTTTTGACCATCTGGTCTGAAAAATCTTGTAATGGCTGGGCGGTCAGATTCCAGCAATGCCAATAGAGATCAACCTGCAGCGTTGCTCCGGGCATCAGTTCCTGTAATTGTCCTGCTGCCAACAGCTCGGTTCCTTGCCAGTCTGGAACCATCCCATAACTGTAACCATCGGCAATAACTTCTAAAAACTGATCGGGTGCAGGAATAAAATGGGCGGGGAATGATTCCGGAGCCCTGTTTAGGTATTGCTCAAAAAACTGATAATGGAGGCGATCTTTGCGGTTAAAAATAACTGCGGGAGCTTGCTCGGCACCTTCCAGAGAAAGTTCATTCGGGAACCAGCGGTCAATAAAATCAGGGGTTGCCAGAAGGCGATAGGTCATACTGCCGAGCTTTTCTACCCGGCACCCCTGCATGGCATTCGCTTCAGTACTGACACAACCAACAACATCCCCTTCCCGCAAAAAGCTGTGGGTCTGCTCCTGGTCATCCACCCGCAGATCGATCAACAGATCCATCCTTTGCAGGATGGGACTGATTGCCGCAATAAACCAATTCGCCAGACTATCAGCATTGATCCCGACCGCCAGGGTTGTCATTTTTGCTGCAGGTGAATCTGTCAGCTCAGAGGATAATCCATCCTCAAGTAACTTCACCTGTTGATAATGTTTAAGCAGAGCATTTCCAGCAGCAGTTGGTTGGGGAGGAGTGGTGCGCGAAATCAGAATTTGCCCGGACGATTCTTCCAACTGCCTGACCCGTTGAGAAACGGCCGACTGGGTCAAGAAGAGGACTCGAGCTGCACGCTCAAAACCACCCTCCTGAATGACTTTTGCCAGTGCTTCAATATGTTTGTAATCTAACATGCAGTAATATTAGCACTGTTAATGATATACAAAAACAATTAATTATACTTTTATTGGTTATGTCGTTAGGCTCTCTTCTCCTATGGAGGATTACCATGTTGCATTTTTTACAGGGTTTTGGGGTTAGCGGCGGCCTTATTGTCGCTATTGGTGCCCAGAATGCGTTTGTTTTGTCACAGGGGGTGCGGCGGAATTATCCGTTTCAAACGGCTATTGTCTGCGCTTTTTGTGATGCCATGTTGATCATCATCGGTATCAGCGGTGTCGGAACACTGGTGTCAACCAATCCACAACTGGTGGAACTGGCGACCTGGATCGGAGCGCTGTTTTTGTTCTGCTACGGGGGACGGGCTTTTCGCTCAGCTCTACGTGGAAATAGTCTGGAAGCAACGCTTGAAATCGTCCCTTCCCGGCGTCAATTATTATTCACGACGCTGGCTTTAACCTTCCTCAACCCTCATGTCTATATCGATACAATTATTCTGATTGGCGGTATCAGCAGCCAGCTGAGTTACGATGATCGCTACTGGTTCGGGGCGGGTGCTGTCACGGCATCTGTGGTCTGGTTTTTTAGTCTGAGTATCGGTGCTGGATTCCTGTCTCCATTTTTCAGAAAACCACTTGCCTGGCGGCTTCTCGATGGCTTTGTCTGCCTTGCTATGTGGGGAATTGCTGTTTCACTGATTTTGCCGAGACTGAACCTGCTTTTAGGCTGATATTGCTTTGCTCTTCTTTACTTATGCGAGTGTCAGCGGTAGACTTCCCCCGTCTCTTGAAGTAAGGAAGCGAAGATGTTGGACTCAGCAAACCACCCCTTTGAACAGCTCACCCCCGACTTTCTCATGGATGCGGTTGAATCGCAGGGATATCATTGTGATTGCCGGATTCTGACCCTCAACAGCTACGAAAATCGGGTTTACCAAGTTGGCATCGAAGATAGCGAACCGCTGATTGCCAAATTTTATCGTCCAGAGCGATGGTCTGATGCCCAGATTCTGGAAGAACATGACTTCACTCTGGATCTGGCGGCACAGGAACTGCCTGTAGTCGCACCTCTACGTAACGCAGATAAAGAAACCCTGCACCAATATCAAGGTTTTCGTTTCAGCCTGTCACCGTGTAAAGGTGGCCACTCTCCTGAACTCGACAATCTGGAGCACCTGTTGATCATTGGACGGTTACTCAGTCGTATCCACCTGCTCGGTGCCAGTCGACCATTTAGCCAGCGGCCAACGCTTGATAGTCGTAGCTTTGGTCACGAATGTGCCGCTTTTATTGCTGAAAAATTTATCCCCGATGATTATCGAGAATCGTATCAATCGTTGACCCGTGACCTGTTGCAACAGATCGACGAGCGGTTTGCACGCCTCGAATCAATTCAAAACATCCGGGTTCATGGTGATTGTCACAACGGCAATATGCTCTGGCGGGATGGTGCTCCCCATTTTGTTGATTTTGACGATGCCCGGATGGCTCCGGCAATTCAGGATCTGTGGATGTTGCTATCAGGTTCGGAAGATCAACAACGGCGTCAATTTGATAAGATCCTGGAAGGGTATCATCAGTTTTATGATTTTAATTTCGCTGAATTGCAACTGATCGAGCCATTACGAACCTTACGGATGATTCATCACAGCACCTGGCTGGCCAAACGTTGGGATGATCCCGCTTTTCCGCGAACTTTCCCCTGGTTTAATACTGTCCAGTACTGGGGCGAGCATATTTTGGAGCTGCGTGAGCAAATGGCAGCGTTGCAGGAACCATCTTTGCAACTGTAGATAATATAGCGATTGATGAAGAAAACATCATGCAGGACAAAACCCTCCAGCCGATTATCGATACCTCGAAGAACTGATGGAGATTTTTAATCAAAAAGTTAATTGCCTGGTTATGGAACAGGTGATTCGGAGTATAGAGGATTTGTAAAAAAAATGGCCGGAGGATTATGTCCTCCGGCCATTTTTTACCGTTGCCGATAAGTTTTATTTAGCGGCTTTACGTGCGGCATCAAGCCAGCCATTCCATTTGGCCTGGTTAGCTTTGAT
>JAYEME010000015.1:0-1310 GCA_034717915.1 Thermodesulfobacteriota bacterium | reverse complement strand
TGAGTCCAGGTATCAGAGTTACTTTTCAGATCGAGGCCGCCCGGCATTGGATGGCCGCCTGGTAGTCGGCATCCTTTTGCTGAAGCACATAACAGGGTCCAGTGACGATGAGATTGTAACCAGAGTTAACGAGAACCCCTACATGCAATCATTCTGCTGGTTGGAACGTTTCTCCACTGAACCTCTTCTGGACTCCAGCAGTCTGAGCAAAATTCGTAAGCGTTTGGGTTCAAAATATTTTGTCGAACTCGAACGAGAGACTTACCAGGTTCTCATTGAACGAAAGATCATCAAAGCCAAGGGCTTGCTTATTGACGCAACAGTTTTCCCGGAGCATTTACGTTACCCAACAGATACCGGCTTGCTTAACGAGTCCAGGCAGTGGGTCGTCAAGCAGATTAAAAAGGTCGGCAATTCAGTTGGTAAAAAGGTGAGAACCTACTGCCGTAAAGCTCAAAAAGAATATCTTTCATTCAGCAAAAAGAAAACCAAGAGCAGAAAGCTGATCCGGCGCACCAGGAAATCTCTTTTGCAGTATCTGCGTCGCAACGTCAAACAATTTCAATCCTTGATGGATGAGGCTAGAGAACAGGGAATACAGATCAAACAGAAAGTGCGTGATCGCTTTGAAGTAGTGCGCAAGGTTCTCGACCAGCAATATCAAATGCATCGCCAGAAAGTAAACCGGATCGAGAAGCGGATAGTCAGTCTTCAACGCCACTGGACACGTCCCATCCTCAGGGGCAAGACTGGGCCTAAGGCGGTTGAGTTCGGTCCCAAAGCCTCACTTTCCTATGTGGATGGCTTTGTTTTCCTGGATCATCTGTCTTCTGAAAACTTTCCAGAGGCTTCTCGTGTTGGTACGCAGCTCGAACAGTACGAAACTCTATTCGGCCAAAAGCCTTCTTATGTGGTTGCCGACAAAATCTACGGCAATCGGGAAAACAGGCGTTTGCTCAAAAAGGAAGAGATTCGAGACGCCTTTCAACCACTGGGGCGAAAAGCCGGTCAGCAAAACCCCGCCACCAGATGGCGAAAACAAAAACAGCGAGAACGAAACCGAATTGAAGGCAGTTTCGGACACGCTAAAAACCACTTCAGTCTCGATAAAATAAAATACTACATCGAGGACGGCCCTGAAATATGGGTCCGCCTGGGGTTAATGAGTATGAACCTACAAACCGCGATCAAAAGAATATGAAGTAAACCATGAAACAGATCGATGAATCAATAAATTCAATCAGGCCGGGAGCTGATTACAGCAACTTTTTGCTCCCTGATTCCCTAAACCTTTTTTCAGTAAACCCTAA
>JAYEME010000014.1:0-21865 GCA_034717915.1 Thermodesulfobacteriota bacterium | reverse complement strand
AAAAAACCTTGGTATCGCGAATGGTCGGAAGCGATGATTGTTGCTGTTATTCTGGCATTGATTATCCGTACTTTTCTGTTTCAGGCTTTTAAAATACCTTCGGGCTCAATGCTTGATACCCTTTTGATCGGTGACCATTTACTGGTCAATAAATTCATCTATGGCACAAAGGTTCCTTTTGTTGAGGGCAACTATCTGAAGATACGAAATCCAGAGCGTGGGGATGTGATTGTCTTTGAGTTTCCTGGCGATGAGGATAAACCTTTTCTGAAAAAGCGTGATTTTATCAAACGGGTCATTGGACTACCGGGAGATTTAATCGAAGTCAAGGCCAAGCAGGTTTATGTCAACGGCGAACCATTTACGGTCACAGCAGAAAGGCATAAAGATCAAGATACAATCCCAGCGGTTGCCAGTCCACGTGACTTTGCCGGCCCGATCAAAGTTCCTGAAGATAGTTATTTTGTGATGGGTGATAACCGTGATTATTCATTTGATAGCCGTTTTTGGGGGTATGTGAATAAATCAAAAATTAAAGGTTTGGCAATGATAAAATATTGGTCATGGGATGCAAAAGGTGACCTGCTACATAAAATCAGGTTTTCGCGTATTGGTCGTCCAATAAAGTAGTTATTTTTAACTATTCTGTAATTGACATTCTTATTGTAACGTTGTTAGATCCAAAAAATTAGAAAGATCTAGATAACCCTTTAAGCTGATCCGAGAGATCGTCAAGGGAAAGTAATTATGAAATCAAAATCAAGGGACTATCCAGACACCTGTACAATTCATTTTGTGCCGGTGTTTTTTTATGCCTGTTTTCATTTTGGAGGTTAATATGTCTGTGGAAACGATTGAAATTCTAGACTCTGAAGGTGTCCATCGGGCTTTAACTCGAATAGCTCATGAAATTCTGGAAAAGAATGCAGGAGTAGAAGACTTGTTACTGATCGGCATCCGTACTGGCGGAGCATATCTGGTAACACAGCTGCAACAGAAAATCAGTGAAATAGAGGGAACGACTGTCTCTTCAGGCACCATTGATGTCACAATGTACCGGGACGATCTTGAGTCTCGGAACAATCTAAAGGTCGGGCATAGTTGCATCCACGTTCCGGTCACTGACAAAAAAATTGTCCTGGTCGATGATGTTCTTTTTACCGGTCGGACAATCCGAGCCGCGTTGGAAGCAGTTATTGCCATTGGTCGGCCACAGAATATCCAACTAGCTATTCTGGTTGATCGCGGCCACCGCGAGTTGCCGATTCGCCCCGATTATATTGGTCGTAATATACCAACTGCCCAGAATGAACAGATAGAAGTCGATTTTGACGATCAAAATGTTCCTCGAGCAGTACATTTACTTAGAACTTGATCTGGAGGTTATTCGTATGTCTTTCAGCCCGAAGCATATCCTGGGTATAAAAAATCTGACAGAAGAAAAAATCACTTTCATTCTTGATACTGCTGCCAGCTTTAAAGAAATCAATACTCGACAGATCAAGAAAGTACCAACTCTGCGTGGGAAAACCATCATCAATCTGTTCTACGAAGCCAGTACCCGCACCCGTACTTCTTTTGAAATTGCTGGCAAACGGCTTTCAGCAGACACCGTCAATATCAGCGCTTCGGGATCGTCAGTGGTCAAAGGGGAAACCCTGGAGGATACGGCAAAAAACATTCAAGCCATGCATCCCGATATCATCGTTATGCGGCACAACGCCTCGGGTGCATGCCAGTACCTTGCCGATCGGCTCGACTGCTCGGTGATCAATGCCGGAGACGGCATGCACGAACACCCGAGTCAGGCGCTTCTGGACGCCTTTACCATCCGTGAGCACAAAGGTTCTATTGCAGGACTGACCGTGGCGATTGTTGGCGACATCACCCACAGTCGGGTGGTCCGTTCCAATATCTACTGCCTGACCAAGTTAGGAGCCAAGGTTCGTCTGGCCGGACCGGGAACCATGATGCCGCAGGGGATTAAGAGATTAGGCTGCGAGGTGTTCAACAATCTGGAAGATGCCATCCGCGATGCCGACGTCGTCATGATGCTGCGGATCCAGCGGGAACGGCAGGGGGCGCCGTTGATCCCTTCGGTGCGCGAATACGCACGTTTCTTCGGGCTTAACGGCAGCAAAATGGATCTGGCAAAAAAAGATGCCATTGTGATGCACCCCGGCCCGGTCAATCGTGGGGTTGAATTGGGAACTGCTATTGCCGACGGCCCCCAGAACGTAATTCTCAATCAGGTAGAAAACGGCGTTGCCGTGCGCATGGCACTGCTCTACCTGGTTGCGGGTGGTGAGAAACTGAATAACGAGTGAGAGAATACCCTACTAATTTCAATAAAAGGTGATCATAATGAAAATACTGATTAAATCTGGTCGGGTTGTAGATCCTGCCAACAAAATCGACGAAAAACTTGATATTCTGGTTGTTAATGGCAAAATTTCTAAACTGGCTGCCAACATTGACCCCGGCGATGCTGAAATCATTAATGCTGCAGGCCTGATCGTAACACCTGGACTGGTTGACATGCACACCCATCTGCGTGATCCGGGCTATGAGTACAAAGAGGATATTATCAGCGGAACCCGTGCGGCTGCGGCCGGCGGCGTGACTTCGGTTGCCTGCATGCCGAACACCAGCCCGGTGAATGACAATCTTGCGATTACTAAATATATCATCAATAAAGCGCAGGAGCAGGGGAGTGCCAACGTCTTTCCCATCGGTTCTATCACCAAGGGGATGAATGGTGAACTCCTGAGCGAGATGGGCGAGCTGAAAGAGGGTGGTTGCGTTGGTTTCTCTGATGACGGGCTGCCAGTTATAAATGGCGAAATGATGCGCCGCGGATTGGAATACGCCAATACTTTTGGTGTGCCAATTTTTACCCATGCCGAGGACATAAGCCTGGTTGCCGGCGGCAGTATGAACGAAGGTTCGATTTCAACCGAGCTTGGGCTTAAGGGGATTCCCTGGGTTGCAGAAGATGCCGTTACGGCTAGAGATATCATGCTGGCCGAACTGACCGGTGCACACCTGCATGTTTGCCATGTTTCCACTAAAGGAAGTGTCGAGCTGGTGCGTCATGCCAAGGCTCGCGGCGTACGCGTCACCTGTGAAGCAACACCACACCACTTCATGCTGACTGATGAAGCGGTGCGTGGTTATGACGCCAATTTTAAGATGAATCCGCCACTGCGAGCCCAGGAAGATGTCGACGCTGTTCGTGCCGGGCTGACTGACGGAACCATCGACGCCATAGCCACCGATCATGCGCCACACCATATCGATGAGAAAAATGTCGAGTTTGCCATCGCCCTGAACGGTGTTGTCGGACTTGAGACTCTGCTGCCGTTGACTCTCAAGCTGGTTACCGAAAAGGTTCTTAATCTGTCTAAGGCCATTGCACTGCTCACCTGTCAGCCAGCTGAAATTCTTGGTATTGATCGCGGTACCCTTGCGACCGGAGCTGTAGCAGACATTACTTTGATCAATCCAAATAAAGAGTGGACTGTAGAAGCAGACAAGCTCCATTCCAAAAGCAAGAATACCGCGTTTGCCGGTCAAACAGTGCGCGGCTATGCCGTTCGGACAATTCTGGCGGGGAAGACGGTTTTTGAAAGATAATGGTTTTTGCTTGACCCTTCTCCATAAGGGAGAGGAAATTGCGTAAATACTATAAATATTTGTACAATACACACCACAACTTAATGTAACTAATTAACTATTGAGGTCTTAATGAAAGCTGTTTTAGCTCTTGCCGATGGCAAGTATTTTGTTGGAAAAGCACTGGGTTCTGTTGGCGAAGTTACAGGTGAAGTCGTCTTCAATACCAGTATGGCCGGGTATCAGGAAATTTTGACCGATCCATCCTACCATGGTGAAATTGTCACTATGACTTATCCTCAAATCGGGAATTACGGCATCAACCCGGAAGATGTTGAGTCAAACCGACCTTTTCTCTCTGGCTTCGTAGTGAAAGAGGCGTGCCCTTTTCCCAGTAATTTTCGTTCAGAGATGAGTCTTGATGCTTACCTCAAAGAGAATAATATTGTCAGTATTGAAGGGATTGACACTCGGGCACTAGTGCGTCATATCCGAACCGTTGGTGCGCAGACTGGAATTATCTCTTCAACCGATATTGACCCCGACAGCCTGATTGAAAAAGCCCGTAAAGCACCTTCGATCGTCGGCCGTGATCTGGTGAGGGAAGTCACCTGCAGTGAGCCATATCAGCCAACTGAGGGGGTCTGGAAGCTGGGTGAGGGCTATGTGGATTGCGAGCAAACTCACTCCTCTTACAAAGTTATTGCTTACGATTTTGGCATCAAACGCAATATTTTGCGAAATCTGGCGACTTTGGGTTGTAACGTTACTGTCGTTCCCGCAGCAACAACGGCAGAAGAAGTGCTGAACATGAACCCCGATGGTGTATTTCTGAGTAATGGGCCGGGAGATCCTGAACCGCTCCATTATGCTCAGGTAAATATCAAAAAGTTGCTCGGTAAAGTTCCTGTTTTCGGTATTTGTCTTGGTCATCAACTTCTCTCTATTGCCCTTGGTGGTCAAACTTACAAACTCAAATTTGGCCATCGCGGCGGCAATCAACCGGTTCTCGATTATCAACGGCAACAGGTTGAGATCACCTCACAGAACCATGGTTTTGCTGTCGATGAAGAGAGCCTGGGTAATGATATTAAAGTGACCCACATCAATCTGAATGATAATACCGTTGAAGGGATACAACTTCTGTCGGCTCCCGCATTTTCAGTTCAATATCACCCGGAAGCCTCGCCAGGACCCCACGATGCTCAGTATCTGTTTGAACGTTTTATTGATCTGATGAAGAAGCACAAAAAGGGGGTCAAAAATGCCTAAAAGAACAGATATAAAGAAAATTTTGATTATCGGTGCCGGCCCCATTGTTATTGGACAAGCGTGTGAGTTTGATTATTCGGGTACTCAGGCATGTAAGGCCTTAAAAGAAGAGGGCTATGAGGTTGTTCTGCTCAACTCCAATCCGGCAACGATTATGACCGATCCCGACTTTGCCGATCGAACCTATATTGAGCCGGTGACCCCTGATGTCCTGAGTAGAATTATTGCAAAAGAACGTCCTGATGCATTATTGCCGACTCTGGGCGGCCAAACTGCCCTGAATACTGCGGTTTCTGTCGCTGAATCGGGAATACTGGAAAAATATAATGTCGAATTGATCGGTGCAAAACTTGACCCGATCAAGAAAGCTGAAGATCGTACGCTGTTTAAACAGGCGATGCAAAACATTGAAATTGATGTTCCCCGTTCAGGTTTGGCGCATAATTATGAAGAAGCGGTCAAGGTCATAGAAGATATAGGCTTCCCCGCGATCATTCGACCATCATTTACCCTTGGGGGAACGGGTGGTGGTGTTGCCTATAATCGTGAAGAATATGATCGGATGGCAATTCTTGGTATTGACGCATCTCCTACCAGCGAAATCCTGGTAGAAGAGTCAATTATTGGCTGGAAAGAGTATGAACTCGAAGTGATGCGTGACACTGCTGACAATGTTGTCATCATCTGTTCCATCGAAAACTTTGATGCCATGGGCGTCCATACCGGTGATTCTGTCACGGTTGCCCCTGCTCAGACGTTGAGTGACAAGGAATATCAGATACTTCGTGACGCATCGTTAAAGATCATCCGTGAAATTGGTGTCGAAACCGGTGGCTCCAATATCCAGTTCGGGATTAACCCGAAAGATGGTCGACTTGTGGTCATCGAAATGAACCCACGCGTCTCTCGATCTTCCGCCTTGGCATCTAAAGCAACCGGGTTTCCAATTGCCAAAATAGCGGCAAAATTATCTGTCGGATATCGCCTGAATGAGATCAAAAACGACATAACTCGTGAAACCCTCGCATCGTTTGAGCCTACAATTGATTATGTTGTCACTAAAGTTCCCCGGTTCACATTTGAAAAGTTCCCCCAGTCTGACGCAACCTTGACCACACAAATGAAGTCAGTCGGGGAAGCGATGGCGATTGGTCGCACTTTTAAAGAAAGTCTACAAAAGTCACTGCGCTCTCTAGAAATTGATTCTTACGGTTTTGAAAGCAGAATTTTTAAAAACCCGGCGGAATATGTTCGCAATATAACAACTCGTGAACGGGATGAACTTATTTCTCAACTACAGATTCCCAGTTGGGAGAGGATGTGGTATCTCGCTGATGCCATCCGGGCGGGATTCAGTATTGACCAAATCCACCAGCTAAGCGGAATAGATCCCTGGTTTTTGTCAAATATCGCCCAGATAGTTGAAAAAGAATCTGTTCTTCTCACCTATAAAGACCAATTGAATACCAACAATCAGGACTTTATCGACCTGTTACGTGAGGCAAAACAATATGGATTTTCTGATCGACGGTTAGCCTTTCTTTGGGGGATTACCGAGTATGACGTTCGGGATATGCGCCACAACCTTGCAGTTCTGCCTGTTTATAAACGAGTTGATACCTGCGCTGCTGAGTTTGAAGCATTTACCCCTTATCTGTATTCAACTTATGAATCTGAGTGTGAAGCTGAACCTACAGATAAACGTAAAATTATGATTCTGGGCGGTGGGCCAAATCGGATTGGCCAGGGGATTGAATTTGACTATTGTTGTGTTCATGGTGCCTTTTCACTCGCTGCTGACGGTTTTGAAACGATCATGGTTAACTGTAATCCGGAAACAGTATCCACCGATTACGATACTTCTGATCGACTCTATTTTGAACCATTAACCCTTGAAGATGTTCTGGAAATTGTTGAGATCGAAAAACCAGAGGGGGTTATTGTCCAATATGGGGGGCAAACGCCTTTAAAATTAGCGGCAGATCTGGAAAAGGCGGGGGTTCCAATCATTGGAACTTCTCCTGATGCCATTGACCGGGCGGAAGATCGTGAACGTTTTCAGGCTTTGGTCAATAAACTGAACCTTCTCCAACCACAGAATGGCATTGCCCGCGCCTTTGATCAGGCTGAGGTCATAGCTGAGAAAATTGGCTACCCGGTTGTTGTCAGACCCTCCTATGTTTTAGGCGGAAGAGCCATGGAGATTGTCTACGATGTTGAGCGGCTGCGGGATTACATGAAATATGCCGTTGATGCCTCACCTGAACATCCGGTGCTCGTGGATAAATTTTTACAGAATGCCATTGAGGTTGACGTTGATGCTCTGGCAGATGGAAGAGATGTTGTTATTGGTGGAATCATGCAACATATAGAAGAAGCGGGTATCCATTCGGGTGATTCGGCTTGCACTTTGCCACCTTTCTCGCTACCAGAGGATATCATTGCTGAGATACGGCGCCAAACCATTGAACTTGCGCTGGAACTGAAAGTCATCGGTTTGATGAATATTCAGTTTGCGGTCAAGGATGGCGACGTCTACCTGCTTGAAGTTAACCCACGTGCCAGCCGAACCGTCCCATTCGTTTCCAAAGCAACCGGGCGCCCTCTGGCACAGATTGCGGCTAAAGTGATGGCAGGTAAAAATCTTGCCCAATTGAATATTTACGGAGAGATTATCCCTGAATATATTTCGGTCAAAGAAGCAGTTTTCCCGTTTGTTAAGTTTCCTGGTGTTGATACTTTACTCGGTCCGGAGATGAAGTCGACAGGTGAAGTTATGGGCATCGATTATGATTTTGGGAATGCTTACGCCAAATCACAATTGGGCGCCGGTGTTAAACTACCACGCAGTGGAAAAATATTTATCAGTGTTAAAGACTCCGATAAAGAAGCGATTCTTGAGCCGACAAAGAAGCTGATTGCTGCTGGTTTTACAATTGTTGCAACCAGCGGCACAGCAACTTATCTGAATCAACAGGGAGTGAAATCCGAACGAGTCAACAAGGTGAAAGAAGGGCGTCCCCACTGTGTCGATGCGATCAAAAGTGGTGAAATTTGTCTGGTTTTCAATACAACTCTAGGTGCAGAATCGATAACTGATTCCTATTCTATCCGTCGTTCAGTGATTATTTACGAAATCGCTTATTTCACAACAATGGAGGGAATCAAAGCTGGAACAGATGGAATTCTGGCAATGTTGCGAGAAAACCTTGACGTTAAGCCTCTACAAGAGTATTATCCCGTCATCTAATGATAAATTAAATAGATCAATGACCCAGTGGGCGGTATTTCCGTCCACTGTTTTTTTTGAGGAGTGGACACAGTTATGGATGAATCAGTTCCGATGACAACAGAGGGCCATCAGCGCCTACAAGACGAATTAAAGCAGCTGGTTCGGTTTGAACGCCCGAAAGTTGTACAGGATATTGCAGAAGCACGCAGCCATGGTGATCTTTCAGAAAACGCTGAATACGATGCCGCCAAGGATCGACAAGGCTTTGTAGAGGGGCGGATCAAGGAACTGAATCATAAAATTGCTGTGGCTCAGGTGATAGATCCAGCCAGCATAAAAAGTGACAAGATTGTATTTGGTGCCAAAGTTACCCTGATTGATATAGACACAGATAAAGAGGTGACCTATCAGATTGTTGGTGTCGATGAAGCCGATATTAAAGTTGGTAAAATATCTATCAGTTCTCCAGTTGGTAGAGCCTTGGTAGGTCACAGAGTCGATGAAGAAGTGAATATTAATGTCCCATCTGGTGTTAAAGTATATGAAGTGACTGATATTGAATACAGCTAGGGCTTTAGACTGAAGGCGATTAGGCTGAAGAAACTTCAAAGCTGATCATCTTTTAGCCTTATTTTGCTACTTTTCATTTGCGGGGCATTGCCATTACAGGCGATGCCCCGTTTTTCTTGCATTTTAAAGGTGATTCTGGGAAAATCAGCCATCAAGGTATCTGCTTATTCTTGGAGGTAACAATGGCTCCCCAAATTACTAAAGACATGACCTTTTATCAGATTTTACAGATGGATCCAGAAGTCGCCAAAGTCCTTGAACAATATAATCTGGATTGTGGAGAATGCCTCGGTGCAACAAGTGAGTCTATTGCTCAGGGCATCAGGGGGCATGGTTTGGATCTCGATGAAATTCTTATTGCACTGAATGCCATTTTTGAAGATTGAGCCTTTGTATGTCGGCTCAAAACCTACATCTCAACCAACAACTTGATCAATCACCCGATATCCTGCATGGTGTCGGGCCACGAATGCTTCCCAAACTGCAAAAACTTGGCATAAATACCCTTGAAGATGCTCTCTATCACCTTCCTACTAGATATGAAGACCGGCGACAACTCAAAACTATCAATCAATTAATCGACGATAATCGTGAAGTTTTTGTCGGATCTGTCCTGGCTTCGGGCGAAACCGTCACGACTCGCAGCCGTCGACGTATTTATGAAGTTATCGTTGGTGACGATACCGGAAAAATTTCTTTAAAATGGTTTCGTTACCGTAACCTCTGGCTGAAAAAACGATTTCCGGTCGGCCAAAAAGCCATCATTATTGGTGAAGTCAAACGTTTTGCCGCTACCCGTGAAATCCACCACCCCGATTCTGAATTGCTGAATTCTGACCAGGATCTCCAGCAGCTATTGCAATCAGACCCACTCAGTTTTGGCAGAATTCTTCCTGTTTATGCACTTACTGAAGGACTGACCCAAAAGCAAGCACGTAAAATCTGGAATCAACTGGTTCAGGAATATGCCAACTATGCTTTAAGTTTTATCCCGGAGGATATCCAGAAAAAATATCAGTTGATGCCAGTTTCTGAAGCCTT
Source organism: Thermodesulfobacteriota bacterium (assembly GCA_034717915.1). GTDB lineage: Bacteria > Desulfobacterota > Desulfuromonadia > Desulfuromonadales > Geopsychrobacteraceae > Desulfuromusa. The sequence continues at coordinate 12,135 of JAYEME010000014.1, read as the reverse complement.
AAAACAGGCTCACTGGCCTGATGACTCGGTCAACTTAGCTGAATTGGAAAAAGGGAAAGACAAAGCAAGGTATTCACTGGTGTTTGATGAGTTCTTTTATCTGGAAGTTGGTCTGGCACTGAAAAGGGCAGGGGTACAACTGGAAGAGGGAATTGCTTTTGATTTTGCCCACAAGTATACCGTTCCTCTGAACAAAATGTTGCCATTTAGACTCACCGATGCACAACGACAGGTTTTGGGAGAAATAAAAAATGATATGATGGCTCCACACCCGATGCACCGCTTGCTACAGGGCGATGTTGGAAGTGGGAAAACCCTTGTTGCGCTGATGGCTGCACTGATTGCCATTGAAAATAGAGCGCAAGTTGCGGTAGTCGCCCCAACAGAAATCCTTGCTGAACAACATTATCAAACTTTCAGTCAGTGGATGGACAAACTTGGCTTGCAGACGGGGTTACTACAGGGCAACATGCCTGTTGCTGCTAAACGTAAAATTCTGGAACAGATAACTCGGGGGGAAATTGATTTGGTTGTTGGAACACATGCTGTTTTGCAGGAAGGGGTTGAGTTTCATCGTCTTGGTCTGGGGATTGTTGATGAACAGCACCGCTTTGGAGTCCGCCAGCGCAGTCTTTTGAAGCATAAAGGGGTGAATCCGGACATGCTGGTCATGACCGCAACCCCAATTCCAAGGACATTATCAATGACCCTGTATGGGGATCTTACGGTTTCCGTTATCGACCAATTGCCTCCGGGGAGGAAGCCTGTCACGACCAAGCGGTTCACGTCTACACAACGGGAAAAGGCTTATCAGTTAATACGACAGGAGCTTCAGCATGGGCGGCAGGCCTACGTTGTCTTTCCACTAGTTGAAGAATCGGAAAAAAGTGATCTCCAGGCGGCAACGGTTGCAGCAGAAACTTTTACAAAAGATATTTTCCCCGATTTTAATGTCGGTCTTCTACACGGTCAGATGAAAACTGTTGAAAAAGATGCTGTGATGAACTCATTTCGACAAGGCGATGTCCAGCTTCTTGTCTCAACGACGGTCATAGAGGTCGGTGTGGATGTGCCGAACGCAACGGTTATGATGATTGAACATGCTGATCGCTTCGGGCTCTCTCAACTGCACCAATTGCGCGGTCGCGTTGGTCGGGGGGCAGATAAAAGCTATTGTTTACTGATTCCTTCAGAGCATTACAGTGAAGATGCAGCACGCAGATTGCGGGTTATGGTTGAAACAGAAGACGGATTTCGCATTGCAGAAGCTGATCTGGAAATACGTGGTCCCGGTGATTTTCTCGGAACTCGTCAAGCAGGGCTTCCAGATTTTCGGGTTGCCAGCCTCTTGAAAGATATTCGCATTCTTGAAACCGCTCGTCAGGAAGCTTTTGCATATGTACAAAAAACTAACCAATTGAGCACCGAAGATGCAAAACCGATAAAAAATGAGCTGATCCGCCGTTGGGGTGGCAGACTGGAATTAGCAGTGATTGGGTGATATAACGTTTATTCGATGTAATACTTAATTTATTTCACATAAGTCATCATCTTTTAGGAGATTTTCATGCGAGCAATACGAGTTCATAGCTTTGGCGATTCGAATGTCATGCAGCTTGAAGAAATTCCAAACCTAAGCGTAGTCAATAATCAACTAAAAATTGAAGTTAAAGCCATTGGGGTCAATCCGGTTGATACTTATATTCGTGCTGGAACATATCCGATAAAGCCGAACCTTCCATACACACCAGGGAAGGATGCTGCTGGAATTATTACGGAAATTGGTCCTGATGTGATTCATAAGAAGGTCGGTGATCGGGTTTATGTTTGTGGCAGCGTGTCCGGCAGTTATGCGGAAAGCCTCATTTGTGAAGAGGATCAGGCCTATAGTCTTCCTGAGAATATCAGTTTCAGTGCTGGAGCGGCACTTGGAGTCCCATATAGTACCGCTGCTTTTGCACTAAACTTTCGTGCTCGTGTATTACCTGGCGAAACTATACTGATACATGGAGCCAGTGGAGCTGTTGGAATTGCTGCCATTCAGATTGCAAAGGCTAACGGTATACGGGTTATTGGAACAGCGGGGACGAAACAAGGCTTAAAACTTATACTAGATCAAGGCGTGATTGCTGCATTGAATCATAATAGTGAAAACTACCTTGATCCAATTGATGATTTAACTTGTGGGTTGGGTGTAGATGTCATTCTTGAGATGCTTGCCAATGTCAATCTTGCTAATGATTTAAAAGTTCTTGCTAAATTTGGCCGCGTTGTTGTGATTGGTAATCGTGGCACGATTGAAATTGATCCACGTGACACCATGGGAAAAAATGCCTCGATTCTTGGGATGTCTTTGTTCAGTGCCACAACAAAAGAACTCCATCAAATCCATGCGGTCGTTAAGGCTGGGTTGATTGATGGGCGTTACAAACCAATCATCCATTCTGAAATGCCAATGGGGGATGCTAGCAAGGCTCACGATTTAGTTCTGCTAAATGGGGTCAACGGAAAAATCATTCTCATTCCGTAATAAGGTCATTAGAACCTTAGTCAAGCTCAGAAGATCAGAAAGTCTTGTTCAAAACGTCTGGTCTGTAGTTTAGTTTACATAATATCTATTATGCGACGTTAAATATATAGTAATATCCTGCGGGGTCAGTCAATGACCTCGCTTCTTTTACATCAGCACGACTCTCTCAAAGTCACCCCTCTCGAAGATAATTTCATGAGAGGGATTACTCATCAACGTCTACGTGGCCAACGAGGTATTTTCCATTGTTTTAAACTTGGAACCAATCGAACAGTCATGGAATAACCGATTATCGCCACAGGTATTCCGAGAACCAGACACCCAAGAACCATCGGTACGGCAATATGTGCCCACAAGGACCAACTCCACTCAAAATCAGGATGATTGGGACTCAGTGGTGGCATCCCCAGCAACAACCGCCCTACTTTATATTCTAAACCATAAATTAATGGAGCCGTTAAGGGATTAGTAATCCAAACACCGACAAAGGTAGCAATTTTGTTTTGGCGAAATAGAAAGGCTAAGAAAACTGCCAGAAAAATTTGGAAACCGAATGTGGGGGTAAATCCTAAAAACAGGCCAAGAGCCATACCACGGCCAACAGCATCAGGTTCCGAGCGAAGGCGTGCGAGCTGAATCAGATTCAATTTGAATTGCCTGAAAAAGCCCCAACGACGCCACATAAAAACCCTATTTAAAATCGTTAAAAACCTGCTCCAACGGCCAATTGGAGACAGCATTCAAATCAAGACCCGATGACAAACCTTGTGATAAATAATAATCACCGGCTACAGCTAACATAGCAGCGTTATCTGCGCAAAGAATTGGTGAAGGGAAAAAAACATTGATATTATTAGATAGAGCGAGTTCGGCGAATTTATTACGTAACCCTGAGTTACAAGCAACCCCACCAGCAACAACAATACGGTTTAAACCTTCAGATTCAGCCGCACGGAGGGTCTTTTGTGTAACAACATCAACAACTGCTGTTTGAAAAGCACAGGAAATCTGATTTGTGGTTATTGTATCTGGAGTTGACTCCAACCGATGTAAATAGTTGAGAACAGCTGTCTTCATCCCGGAAAAACTGAAATCAAAATTATCCTTTTTCAGCATTGGACGAGGAAATACAATCCTACCGTCATCACCTGCTGCAGCCAGTTTATCTATAATCGGCCCTCCCGGATAACCAAGCCCCAGCATTTTGGCAACTTTATCGAAGGCCTCTCCTGCCGCATCATCAACTGTTCGTCCTAGCAACTGATAACGACCAATCCCGTCAACTCGGTATAAGTGGGTGTGTCCCCCCGACACAGCAACCGCAAGAAATGGATATTCAACCTTTTCTTCCAGCTGAATAGCTTGAATATGTCCTTCAATGTGATGGACACCAATCAGGGGTATGTTGAGTGTGTAAGCGTATGCTTTGGCAAACGATACGCCTACCAGCAAGGCACCAACCAACCCCGGTCCCCGCGTTACGACAACCCCCTCTAAATCCTCCTGCTGCACCCCTGCCTTACTCAGAGCCTCTTCAACTAATGGATTGATCACTTCAAGATGTCGACGTGATGCCAGTTCTGGCACGACACCACCATAGACAGCATGTAGATCGACCTGGGATGCAATCAGATTAGACAATATCTGGCAACCGTCACGAACAACCGCCGCTGCCGTTTCGTCACATGAGCTTTCAAGAGCAAGTAACAACATAAAAATTCAACATCTATCGTTTGAAGATAAAGCTTCAGGTATATTGCAACGCCTCAAAGAAGGTTTGCTGCCAGTTCCGCGAGCAAAGAACGTTCCCCTTTCGTCAAGGTCGTATGGCCAGTTATTTCCTGACCTTTCAATCGCTCAACAGAAAAAGACAAACCATTGCTGGCGGAATCAACATAGGGGTTATCAATCTGGTATGGATCACCCGTCAGAATGATTTTTGTACCCTCTCCCGCCCGGGTAATAATCGTTTTGATTTCGTGTGGCGTCAGATTCTGGGCTTCATCAACGATCATGTATTGTTTGGGAATAGAACGGCCCCGGATGTAGGTCAAAGGTTCAATTTCCATAAGACCCAGATCAATCAATTCCTGATAACCACGCTTACGATTACCACCCTCATCATAAGAAGATAATAGTAATTCGACATTATCAAATATCGGCTGCATCCAGGGTGCCAATTTATCCTCTATATCCCCAGGTAGAAAGCCCAAATCTCGCCCCATCGGATACACCGGACGGGAAACAAGCAACCGATTATAAGCACTTTCGTCTGCTGTTTTGACTAACCCAGCAGCAATAGCCAGCAAGGTTTTTCCTGTTCCGGCTTTTCCAACCAGAGAAACCAGCTGAATATCATCATTCAACAATAAATCAAAGGCAAACTGCTGCTCACGATTACGTGGATGTATTCCCCAAATACCTTCCTTTGGAACTTTGATCAAGGCAACAACTTCTTGCTTGGTAGCATTATAGCGACCAAGTGCCGTATGAGACGGATTGGTCTCATCAATCAAAGTCAAACCCTGATTGGCAAAATAGTCTCCTTCTATTGCCAGTGCCCCCTCAGCATAGAACTGATCGACTTGATCCTTGGGCAGAAGCAATTCACTGGTGCCGGTATAGAGCTCCTCAATGGGGACTTTATCGCTTTGATAATCTACAGCATACATGCCGATCGTATCAGCTTTGATCCGTAGATTAATGTCTTTGGTAACAAAGAAAACAGTTCCTTTGGGTAAGTTTTCCTGCAGATCCCAAGCAACTGCCAAAATTCGGTTATCCCCCTGATCATTACGCAGTTCCGGGGGCAATTTATGGATAAATTCCTCTTTGTAAATTGCGACCTTAAGTATTCCACCATTTTCTAGAGGTACACCTTCAACTAGCTTAGCTTGCGAACGAAATTCATCGATCATGCGTGAGATTTGACGAGCATTCCGTCCTGTTTCACTCTGATCCTTTTTAAACCTGTCGATCTCTTCAATGACCGTTAAAGGCAAGATCACTGTATTGTCAGAAAATTTAAACAGTGCCTGCGGATCATGCAGCACAACATTTGTGTCGAGAATATAATTTTTCATCAGCTAATTATCCTTGGCTACGCTGTTTACAAAAAAACCGTCAACTTTCTTAATTCTTCTGACTGATTTTTCGAATAGCTTGCAGAAAACGGTCAATTTCTACCTCTGTGGTAAAATATCCGGGACTAACGCGTATCGTTCCCGTTGGGTAAGTTCCTATCGTGCGGTGGGCATCGGGGGCACAATGTAGTCCAACCCGTACCGAAATCTGTTCCTTTTGATCCAGAATAAAAGCAACCTCAGCTGGGTCACAACTCTCCAGATTGAATGAAATTGCTCCGAGCCGCAGCATAACATCATCAGAGCCATAAACCTTCACCCTTTCTATCCTTTGCAAACCCGACAGAATTTTTTCTATTAACCGGGTTTCTTTTGCATGAACCTGTGTGACACCAACTTGATGTAAAAACTGCAATGAGGCATGCAACCCCGCCAAACCAGGGAGATTAACTGTTCCAGATTCCAATCGTTCCGGCAATCTCTCTGGTTGTAATTCAAATTGAGAATTCGTGCCAGTCCCGCCGTAAATAAGTGGGGTCAGCTCTATTCCCTCTTTCATATACAGAAAACCAGTTCCTTGCGGTCCCAACAACCCTTTATGTCCGGGCGCGGCAAAAATGTCAACATCCAGCGCCTGGAAGTCAATCGGCAACAGCCCGGCAGTTTGGGCACCATCAAGCATAAACAGAATATCATGTTCCTGACACCACCGGCTTAAACCTTCAATCGGTTGCATGGTACCAATCACATTGGAACAATGATTCACCAGCAATAAACGCGTTGGTTTGAGTAGACAAGCCTCTTGCAGCGCTGTTTTTTTGACAGTTCCGCTCATTGAATCAGCGGACACCTTGACAACCTCAACACCACGTTTCAGTAGTTCACGCAAAGGTCGGGTAACTGCATTGTGCTCAACCATGGTCGTCACAACCCTATCACCGGGCTGCAATAAGCCAAACAAAGCTTGATTAATTGCAAAGGTCGCGTTGGGAGTAAAAACAAAGCGGGAAGAATCACAAACGTTAAATAATTTGGCCAATGCCTCCCGTGTTTCAAATACCAGACGATCAGCAGCCAGAGTCTGTTGATGACCGCCCCGCCCCGGGCTTCCACCGGCACGTAATGTCTCCATAGTCGCCAGATAGACAGATTCGGGCTTGGGGTGACTGGTAGCGGCATTATCAAGATAAATTGGCTTAACTGATGACATCATATCTTCCAGACTTTAGTGTTAGATGTGGCAGATTACTCAATTTTTAGCACAACGACAAGCAGAACTCTTCGGGGCTTAAAAAGAGATTTATGAAAGCTGAGATAAATCAAAAAACTTGGCTCGATATTTGTTTGTTTCCACACCAAATTACTTTTTCCGTTAGTCTTAAATATTATACTTTTCCAACTTGACAGGCACTAGATGTGGTGGTCTATATTCACCCCCTACAAAATGTAGTATGGATAACGTACTAATTTAGTAATAGTTACAGGTAGATATTGTAACTTCTTTTTGATATCAGATAGATAGAAACAAACACGAGAGGAACCACAATGGCCAAAGCAAAAACGACCGAAAAGTTGAATCTTTCCAAGAATGCACAGACGGTTCTAACAAAACGCTACTTGAAGCGTGATAGCGACGGAAAGACTTTGGAAACACCTGAAGAGATGTTTCAACGCGTTGCCAAAACGATCAATTCTGCTGAACCTTCAACGAGTAAGAAAAAGACCAATTACGAACAACAATATTACCAGATGATGGCCAGTCTTGATTTTCTACCCAACTCACCGACGTTGATGAATGCTGGACGAGAACTCGGTCAGTTGTCAGCCTGTTTTGTCCTCCCGGTTGGTGATTCAATGGAAAGTATTTTTGAGGCCATCAAAAATACTGCACTGATCCATAAAAGTGGCGGTGGTACTGGATTTTCGTTTTCCCGAATCCGCCCGGCCAACGATGAAGTCTGTTCAACCAGCGGTGTTTCTTCAGGTCCGATCTCCTTTATGCGGGTTTTTGACGCGGCGACTGAAACGATTAAACAGGGTGGCACCCGTCGTGGCGCCAATATGGGAATCCTCCGCGTTGATCATCCCGATATCATGAATTTCATTATGTCTAAACGGGATCTGACAATTCTGACCAATTTCAATATCTCGGTTGGTGTTACTGAAGCTTTTATGGATGCGGTTGAAAAGGGACATGATTACGATATTATCAACCCCCGTGATGGAAAAATTATAAAACAGTTGAATGCAGCCAAGGTTTTCAATCAGATTATCGACATGGCATGGTCTAACGGTGAACCGGGAATCGTCTTCCTTGACCGGCTTAACCGTGATAATCCGACCCCACATATTGGTGAGTATGAAAGTACCAACCCCTGTGGCGAGCAGCCTCTCCTCCCTTATGAATCCTGTAATCTCGGCTCTCTCAACTTAGCAAACATGATTGTTGATGGGAAAATACTCTGGGACAAGTTAGAGAAGACAGTGAAATTGTCCACCCGCTTCCTCGATAATGTCATCGAAGCCAACAAATATCCCTTGCCCGAAATTCATGACATGACCCACGCCAACCGTAAAATTGGCTTAGGTGTCATGGGCTGGGCCGACATGCTGATCTTACTTGAAATCCCCTACAATAGTCAGGGTGCCATTGACTTGGGGGAAAAAGTGATGCGCTTTATCAATGAAAAATCGCATGAAGAATCGATCCTGCTAGCTGAGGAACGCGGTGCTTTTCCAAATTTCAAGGAAAGTCTCTACGACAAACCGGGCTTAAGCCCAATCCGTAATTCGACCTGCACCACAATTGCACCTACAGGAACTATCTCAATTATTGCCAATTGCTCCAGTGGCGTAGAACCATTGTTTGCTGTTTCATATATTCGACAAGTTCTCGATAACAACAAATTGATTGAAGTCCATCCGCTGTTTGAAAAGATTGCCAAACAGCGCGGCTTTTACACCGAAGAGTTGATGCAGGAGATTGCCGAAAAGGGAACGGTACAGGATATTGATGCCATACCTGCTGATATTCGCAGAATCTTTGTCACCTCCCATGACATCACCCCTGAAGATCACGTACTGATGCAGGCAGCTTTTCAGAAGCACACTGATAATGCGGTTTCTAAAACTGTTAACTTTTGTAGCGATGCAACCCGGGAAGATGTTGCCACTGTTTACCGACTTGCCTATAAAGAAGGGTGTAAAGGGGTCACCATTTACCGAGATGGATCGCGTGATATGCAAGTTCTTTCAGTTGCCGGAAAAGGGGAAGAAGAGAGAAAGATTGATACCAACATTCGGATGGAAAGTAAAAAACCCACCCGCAAACGGGAACGGCCACGCGCATTGACCGGTTCGACCTACCAAATGGAAACAGGCTGTGGTCCACTTTATATCACTATCAACGAAGACGAAAACGGTCTATTTGAACTCTTCACCACCATGGGTAAAGCCGGTGGCTGTGCAGCCTCTCAATGTGAAGCCATTGGTCGCCTGGTCTCTCTCGCTTGGCGCAGTGGTGGTCAGGCAAGACAAACCGTCAAACAATTGATCGGCATCACCTGCCATAAACCGGCTGGTTTTGGTAAAAACAGAATAACCTCCTGTGCCGATGCTGTTGCCAAAGCGATCGAGATACATATGCTTAATGATGAGGAAACCCGCACAGAATTTACCAGCAACGGTGGGGCTTGCCCCGACTGCGGCGGACCAGTCGAACACGAAGGTGGTTGCTGCGTTTGTCACGCATGTGGCTATTCTGAGTGCGCATAGACTAGGCAGCTTATTGCTATTGAAAAAGACATTATAAAATCAATATATTGACAATCTAACATTAATATACTAGACAAATCACCGATATCGTCTATTATACCTTTTTTGCTATCGCCTCGAACCTTACCCCCCTCCAAGGTTCGAGGCATTTTTTTATCAACTCATCCAATTGGTTAAAATCTTAATTTCAATTGATCTCCACAGGTTAAATCACTTACCCTTGATAAAGCACTTCTCAAAGGGAAATCTGTTTTGGACAAGTATTTACACAAAGCTCGCTTCGGCTGGTGTCTTTATGACTGGGCAAATTCTGCTTTTGCTACGGTTATTCTGGCCGCTGTTTTACCGGTCTATTTTGTTTCACTGGTTCCAGACAATGGTGCCACCCTCCCCTTTTTTTCAGCCCATAAGTTTTCAGCAGCCAGCCTCTGGGGTTATAGCGTCTCAATCTCAATGGTTGTCCTCGCCGTTGCAGCACCAGTCCTGGGTGCGTTAGCCGATCGAAACGGCTGGCACAAACGCTTAATGATGCTGTTCTGGTTGTTTGGCTGTGTGGCAACTGCCCTGTTGGCGACAACGGGGAAAGGTGATTATCTACCAGCAACCCTCTTTTTTATCCTTGGGAACCTGGCTTTCGCTGGTGCAAATATTTTCTACAATGCCTACCTCCCATTTCTGACTCCAGTCGAACAAGCAGATCGACTTTCTGCACGCGGTTTTTCTTATGGCTATATAGGCGGAGGATTGGTATTAGCCATCGTCTTTCTGCTGATTCTTAAACACGATTATTTTGGATTCGCAGACCGGGGAGCAGCCACCCGTTTTGGTTTTTTAATCACTGCCTTCTGGTGGTTTATTTTCGCTATTCCCACCTTCATCTATCTGCCAAAAACTGAGAAACGCTCAGTACCTAAAGGAAGTTTCAGCCTGCAAAGTTATTTTAATCAATTCAAACAGCTCCTCCATTATCGCGATCTGTCGATATTTCTGATCGCTTTTCTTTGTTATAACGATGGCATTCAAACCGTCATCAGTGTTTCAGCAATCTACGCACGTGAAGAACTTCAACTGAATCAAGGAACCATCATCGGCTGTTTTTTGATGATTCAATTTATGGCGATGCCGGGAGCACTACTTTTTGCCCGGTTGGGTGAAAAAATCGGAACAGCACGTGCCATAGTTTTTAGTCTGAGCACCTTTTTGCTCGTTTGCTTTTTTGCTTACAGAATGACCAGTGCCTTGGAGTTTTGGATTCTGGGTGGGGTGATTGCAGTTATTCTTGGCGGTAGTCAAGCGTTGAGTCGTTCTCTCTTCGCCAGCATGGTTCCAAAACAAAAAAGTGCTGAATTTTTCGGTTTTTTTGCTATCAGCTCCAGATTTGCAGCAATCTTTGGTCCACTCCTCTTTGCTTTGGTTGCAGACTTAAGTGGTAGTTCACGCAATTCAATACTGGCATTGGGGATATTTTTTATTGTTGGTGGGTTATTATTGCTTTTGGTCAATGTGCAACGGGGGCGCAAGTTGGCCGAATCTGAAAGTCTGTGAAGAGCTTTCACGAAGAAACAGCTGTTATCAAGAAAGTGAACATACCAGTTCGCCAAGCAACCCATCTGGACACAGATCAACAATCTTCACCCGGAGCAACTCCCCCGGATTTGCAGTGGCGACAGGAACCTGAACTGAAAGATAATTAGCCGACAACCCCTTGCGAAAACCACCGGTTTCGCCCCCTTCTATCACCAGTTCCAGCTCTGAACCGATAAATCGCTGGGAAAAGTTTTGATACTTCTTCTCCCCGATCTGCCGCAATAGAGCCGCCCGCTCCTTGATAGTTGTTCCAGAAACTTGATCCGGCATGCTGGCCGCTGGAGTGCCCGTCCGTTTACTGAATGGGAACACGTGAAGGTGACTGAACAGCAGAGATTCAAGCAATTGGCAGGTGCGATCAAACTGTTGATCAGTTTCACCGGGAAATCCGGTAATCACATCCAGACCAATGGCTGCATCAGCCTTTAAGTGGTGAATATCGTCAACCAGTTTATGAAAGAAATCGGTTGAATAATGGCGGTTCATCCGCTGTAGAATTTCATCATCCCCTGCTTGTAATGGGATATGAAAATGGGGGCAAATCCAATCAGAATTGATAATGTATTTATAGAGTGCCTCCGGGAGTTCGGTTGGTTCAATCGAACCAAGTCTCAGCCGACCGGAAAAGCTTGACTCTTGGATTTTCTTCAAGAGGTAAAGCAGATCAATCGAGGGCTGGAGATCGTGACCATAATGACCGATATGGATACCGGTCAAAACAATTTCTGGATAACCATTGGCCGCGAGTTTTTCAACCTGACGAACAACATCTGCCACCTGAACCGAACGACTTCGACCTCGTGCATAAGGGATAATACAGTAAGAGCAGAAAGCGTCACAGCCATTCTGAATCTGGACAAAAGCCCGACTACGCTGTTCAAAACCGGTTAATGCCAAGGGTTCTATCGTTTTACAATCACGTATATCACCAACTTGAATCTTTTCTGCTTGATCAAGGGTAGCTAAACTTTCGAGAAGATGTGTTTTCTCCTGGTTGCCAATTACCAGAGAGACCCCCGGAAGGAGACTTAAACTCTGCGGATCGATCTGCGCGTAACAGCCCGTAACAACAACCCGCGCTTGCGGATTAAAACGTCTTGCTCGACGGATCAGATTGCGTGATTGGGAATCGGTGGCAGCGGTGACAGTACAGGTATTGAC
>JAYEME010000013.1:0-6170 GCA_034717915.1 Thermodesulfobacteriota bacterium | reverse complement strand
ATCTGGGGCTTGCTGAATTTTATAGTCCTGAAGATATTGAAAAGGGTTATGTCGTTGCTATCAATCGTGAAGGGGAAGAAAAACACCACCCGCTGGTTAGCCTCAGTATGGGTGGCGTTGATTTAGCGCAACGTGAAGTGGCAACTGCACTTGAGGTCATCGATATTTGTACGGAGATGAAAACGGCGGCTAAAAAACAGCAAGGGAGCAATATTCTTATTTGTAAACGACGCTAAAACTAGACAACCTCAAATCGATTCATTGTGACATTCTTTCTCGATTTTTCTGGATCAAAAATTTGCCCATTCATGGCAATCCATACCCCTGCCGGCAACAATTGGACTGCCGTAATCGCACTGGCAATATTGTAGATTGCATCTGTGAAACGAAATCTGGCCGGTTGCATAGCTCCGGTTAATACGATAGTTTTCCCGCTGATTCCATCCAGAAAATTAGCCGTTTCCACCATCGTATCGGTTCCATGAGTGACAACAATCTTCTCTGACGAACTTTCGATCGCTGCCTTTTTTATTAATTCACGGTCGGCATCATTTAAATCCAGACTGTCTTTACGCAACAGTGGCATGATCCGATAATCGATGGTCAGATTTGCGTCACGTAAAACCTCTCCAATCTGCGGCTCACCAATTTCGAAACTGCTTTTCGCATCGAAATAAATTTTATCGATGGTGCCACCGGTGGTTATAATTTCAATCTGCATATCAATCTCCTGAGGCACCATTACTCTATTCTATTCATGTGGCTTAATCACCAGTGCATGCCCGGACAAGAGGGCATCAACAATCTTTTTCCGGCCACTGGTGACCAACCGCTGAATCGTGCCACGCGAAATCCCCATCTCCACTCCCGCTTCTGCTTGAGTCATAGCATCTCGATCACAAAGAGAAACGGCCTCTAACTCATCGGCGTCAAGTTCAACCACCTCTAATTTTGATAAAGGAGTTCCCGCAGGTTTATACATATGATCACTGGGTCGTCGGGTAGGACAACATCTTCTTGGTTTTCTGGGTCTGGGTGACATTAGTTCTTTCCAGCTAAAGGGCTTCTGTGACAGCAGAAACTAAACGGTCAGATACACCTCATTGATCTCGGGGTAGTCAGCATCATCAATAAAGCTCTGCAAACATAAATATTCTTTTTCAGATATTGATCAATCACTATTTTTGTGCATATGCACACTATAACTATTAAGACAAAAAGTCAACCGGTGCTAACAAAACAAGAACATGTCAAATTCAGGAGTATTTCAGCAACAATTAAATGACTCTTACCGTTTGTACGAGCATCCTCTCTACACTACCATTTCTGAGAAAGTGGTAACAATAAAACAGTTGTTTTTTTTCTCATTATGAAAAATAATGCGATTTTACGTTAACAGTACTCTTGATATTGATGCTAGATGGAGAACTTGTATCGTTCCCCAAAAGTATTTCTGTCAGTACTTGGCGATCAAACTATCTGGCAGATTTTTTATTGCTCTTGATTGTTGCGTAAAACATCATTTTATCAATCACCCAAAGAGGAGGAACCATGAAACGACTATTGACTACAGCACTTATCACTTGCATTGCTATGATGCTGGCAGTACCAGCCATGGCTGCACAGACGATCAAAATCGGTTTTAATATTCCCATGACCGGTGACATTCCTGAAGTCGGCGAAGGCTCCAAAAATGCTGCTGAAATGTACCTTGCCGATATCAACGGCGCTGGTGGCCTTGAGGTCGGTGGCAAGAAGTACATGCTTGAGTTCGTCTACATGGACAACGAGTCCAAGGCCGACTCGGCGGTCAACGCAGCACTCAAACTGATCGAGCAGGAAGAGGTCGTGGCGATTATCGGTCCTAACTCCTCCAAGCAGGCCGTACCTGGCGGCGGTACCGCTAACGAAAACCGTGTACCAATGATCAGTCCCTGGTCGACCAATCCTGCGACCACGCTGGATCGTCCCTGGGTTTTCCGCGCTGCCTTTCTTGACCCCTTCCAGGGGCCAGTCATAGCTGACTTTGCGGCCAAAAAGTTCGGTGCCAAGACCGCAGCTGTTCTCTTCGATGTCGCCAACGACTATTCTGTCGGTTTGGCAGAAGTATTTAAAGCTTCCTGGGAAGCCAAAGGGCTTGGTGCGGTTGTCGCCTATGAGTCGAATGGCACCAAAGATCAGGATTTCTCCGCCCAACTGACCACCATCATTGCTGCCAAGCCGGACTTCATCTTTGTGCCGGAAAACTACAACCAGGTCGCCCTGATCATCCCGCAGGCGCGTGATCTCGGCTATAAGGGTCCGTTCATGGGTTCCGACTCCTGGGGCACCCCAGATCTGGTCAAACTCTGCGGCGATCAGTGCAACGGTCAGTACTTCTCAACCCATTATGCTGCAGCTGGTGCCAAGGGTGCGACCAAGGTTTTCATCGACCGCTACATGGAAAAATACGGTGCAGAACCAGCTGATTACGCTGCCCTCACCTGGGACTCCATCGGTCTGATGGTGGAGGGGATTAAGAACGCCGGCAAGGTCGACTCCAACCCGCGCAAGATGCGTAAAGCTATCCGTGACGGTCTGTCCGCCATCAAGTCTTTTGACGGCGTCACTGGCTCATCCAAGTTTAATGAGCAGGGCGACCCGATCAAATGCGCTGTCGTGGTTAAAATCTCCGAAGCAGGAACCTTCGTCTTCGAAGAATCGGTTTGTCCATAACATTGCAGTAGCATAGTTTGAAAAAAAGCGGGGATCTTTGATCCCCGCTTTATTGTGTCTAAGATAAGTCGCTACAAAGCGACCAAGCAACACTCAACATTTTTAAGGAAGAATCTCTGTGGATTTCATTATTCAGAATGTCCTGAATGCCATGCAATGGGGGAGCTTTTACGCTCTCATTGCTCTAGGCTACACCCTGGTTTACGGTGTGCTGCGTTTGATCAACTTCGCTCACGGCGATGTTTTCATGGTCGGTGCCTATGTTTCATATTTTGTCGCCGGGTTTCTTATTGGACCAATCATCGGGCTCTCCCCGCTCATAGCCTTTCTCCTGGTCGTGCCTCTGACTATGGTTTTGACCTCACTGGTTGGCGTGACTCTGGAACGGATTGCGTACCGCCCCCTGCGACGCAAGGGAGCTCACCGACTCTACGTAGTTATTACTGCACTGATGTGCGGCCTGATCCTCGAGTACTCGAACCTGGCCTTACTCGGTGCCAGTCGCTTGAAATTTCCCGAGTTGATTGAAAGACAGGTCTGGCATTTTGGTGGCATCACCCTGACCAACCTTAAAGTTATGGTTATCGTAGCTGCCATTCTGGTTTTCCTGTTTCTGCAGTGGGTGGTGACCCGCACGCGAGTCGGGATGGCGATGCGAGCCATCTCTTATGATAAGTTTGCAATCCCACTGATGGGTATTCCAATTGATAGGATTATCGTCGTCACCTTTGTCCTCGGCTCAGGGTTTGCCGGTCTGGCAGGGTTGCTATTCGCCATGAGTTACCCGGTTCTGGAACCATTCATGGGAATGCTGATCGGCTGGAAGGCTTTTATCGCTGCGGTTGTTGGCGGCATCGGTGACATCAAGGGAGCCTTTGTTGGCGGCTTCCTGCTCGGCTTCATCGAGGTGGGCGTGGTCTCAGTCTTCCCCTCGACCTACAGAGATCTCTTTGCCTTCACTATTTTGCTGTTGATTCTGTGGGTTAAGCCCGCAGGTCTGTTCGGCATACCACAGTCGACCAAGATATAGGCGGGGAGATAAAAATATGAAAAAATACTCTCTCAATATATTGCTGGTCATCTTTGTCATAGGACTGCTATTCGCAGCCTATTTCCGCGTGATCGATGGCTACATCCAAATTGTCGCCATGACCATCGGAATAAATATCATGATGTCGACCAGCCTCAATCTGGTTAACGGCAACATGGGTGAATTCACCTGTGGCCATGCGGCTTTTATGTGCGTAGGAGCCTATATTTCGTCGATCTTGTCAGTCCTCTGTTTTGGCTCCAAATTCGGCGATCCGTTGCTGCCCGCAGCTTCAGTGGTGATCGTTTTCCCCATCATCATTCTGATCGGCGGGGTTGTGGCCGCAGTATCCTCGCTTCTGGTATCTATTCCTTCATTCAAAACCCGCGATGACTATCTGGCAATCATCTCCATTGCTGTGAATTATATGGTCATCTCGGCCATTCAGAACATGGACTTTGTCGGTGGATCGCGTGGTTTTCAGGGGATGAAAGATACTGTATGGGCGATGATCGATATCTTTGATGGTCCTTGGATGCTTTTTTGGGTCATTAACTTCACTATTTTCACCGTCTGGGTGATCCGGCGTTTCATCTCCTCCACCTATGGCAAAGGTGTCAATGCCATCTGTCAGGACGAAGTCGCCGCAGAAATCATGAGTGTTAACACCAACAAGATCAAAATCATCAATTTCATGGTTGCAGCTGGCTTGGCAGGATGTGCCGGTGGTCTTTACGCGCACATCATCGGCTATGTGAATCCGGAGTCCTTCAACATTCTCAAATCAACGGAAGCCCTGGTCATGGTCTATCTAGGTGGTATGGGATCCCTGTCCGGCGCTATTATTTCCGCCGTTATTTTCACCGGTCTGCTGGAAGTGCTCCGCTCCCAGGCAATCATCGATGTCCTTCTCTCTCCTGTCACTTTTATATTTCCTGACTGGGAACCTTCGGCGGGTGTTATCAAATGGGTTATGATTCCGCTACTGCTGGTCATTGTCATGCAGTTCCGTTCCGAAGGAATTATGGGCAACCGGGAACTGGGAGATGTTTTCCCCAAGCTGAAGAAATTTTACAGGTTTAAATGATGGCACAGACACAAACACAAACAGAATCGACGCCAGTTCTAGAAGTACGTAGCTTGACCCAGCGCTTCGGTGGTCTGACTGCGGTCAGCGACTTCAATGTCAAACTGATGCCGGGAGAGCTCACCGGACTGATCGGGCCCAATGGTGCTGGTAAAACGACCGTTTTCAACCTGGTCAGCGGCTTCTATCAACCGACCGAGGGGCAAATTCTCATCGACGGCAACCCGACCGCTGGGTTCAAGCCACACAAGGTTACCTCCCTGGGAGTAACCCGCACCTTTCAGAATATTCGCCTCTGGAACGACATGACGGTGCTTGATAATATCCGTGTGGCACAGCACTATCAACTTGGCTACGGTTTTTTCCACGCCATTGCCCGCAGCAAACGTTATCGGATGAGAGAGGAGCAGATAACCAAAGAAGCCGAAGAACTGCTCGACGTCTTTGATCTGAAACGCCATGCTGAGGAACGGCCTAAGAACCTGCCCTACGGCACCCAGCGAAAACTGGAAATCGCACGTGCGCTATCGAGCCACCCGAAACTGCTGCTACTCGACGAACCGGCAGCCGGGCTCAATTCAGCCGACGCAAAAGAGCTTATTCGGCTGATACGCTGGATCCACGAAACCTTTGACGTCACCATTTGGATGATCGAACACCATATGGATGTTATGATGGAACTCGCCACGCAGATCAAGGTGATCGACTTCGGCCAAACCATTGCTGAAGGTAGCCCTGAAGAAATTCGCACCCACCCGGCGGTCATCACAGCTTATCTGGGAGATGATAATATCTAATGCTTCTGCAAGTTGAAAATCTCGAAGTTAAATACGGTAATATTCAAGCACTACACGGAATCAGCTTTCATGTGAACGAAGGTGAGATCGTCACTCTGATCGGTGCCAACGGGGCAGGAAAAACCACCTGCATGCATACGATTACTCGTCTGCCCCCCCCAGAAGCCCCGAAGGTTATCGCGGGGGACATCAAATTCAAAGGGGAATCGATTCTCGACACTAAACCCAGTGACGTGGTTAAGGAACTTCATCTTGCACTATCACCGGAAGGACGCCGTATTTTTGGCAACCTGACAGTTTTGGAAAATCTGAAACTGGCAACCTATGCCAGGGAGAAAAGTGCTGACATTGAAACTGAATATGATTATATCTTTAATCTTTTCCCCCGCTTGAAGGAGCGCCGTACTCAGCGCAGCGAGTCATTGAGCGGCGGAGAACAACAGATGCTGGCTGTGGGGCGAGCCCTGATGACGGGATGCAAAATTCTTCTGTTGGACGAACCGAGTATGGGACTGGCACCGGTTCTTAAATATGAAATGTT
>JAYEME010000012.1:0-6186 GCA_034717915.1 Thermodesulfobacteriota bacterium | reverse complement strand
AATGTAAACGGGTATTGTTTTTACGCCAAGCTTCTGTATAATGCACAAAAGTTGTGGGGAAAATATCTAAAAAAATTGATCGCAAATGCGAAAGGAGTAACTGATTATGTCAAGATTAGCCATTACCCACCTTCTGGTGGTGCTCTTTGCCCTGACTCTACTGGTGTCAGGTTGTGCTAAAAAGCCGGTGGTTGAACCACCGGTAGCCCCTGAGCCAACTCAGGTTGAAGTGACGCAACAGCAGCCTGCTGCCGTTGTTGAACAAGCTGTTACAGATACTGCAGCAAATGCTTATGATGCTGCCGCTGCTGCAAGAGCCGCTGAGCGTGCTGCTGCCAAAGGGCTGGCTCGGATTCATTTTGACTTCGATCAGTATGTTCTGACTCCTGCTGCTAAAAGCATTCTGGTAAGTAATGCAGGATTGCTTAGAGCTGCTGCAGCAGTTAAAGTTTTGATCGAAGGGCATTGTGATGAGCGTGGCTCCGACGAGTATAACTTGGCTCTGGGTGACAAACGTGCTTTAGCAACCAAAAATTATCTGGTTTCTCTCGGTGTTGCCGCTGATCGTATGAGCATTATCTCTTATGGTGAAGAGATGCCTATCGATTCTGCCCATACCAAGGAAGCTTGGGCTCAAAATCGTCGCGCTAATTTTAAAGTTAAGCGTTAATCTGTCTTTATAATCAATCGGGGCCGCTCAGAAATTAAATGAGCGGCCCTTTTTGTTTCAGGTTCCCGGGAGGAAATCCAATGCGCTTTCTATTAATATTTTCGAGTTTGTTGTTGCTGGTCGGGTGTCTACCGCCAAGCCAGGATCAATTGCGGATGGATCTGGATCTGGAAGAGATGAAGCGTCGCCTGGCACAATTAGAAGTACGGAAGGTGGAAACCACCCAGGCAGAAACGGCTAGTGGAGATGTTCAACAGCGGCAGGGTGCTGAAATGCTTTCCGGGCTTGATAATCTACGGGTAGAATTTCAATCAGTTAATGGCCGGATGGATGATTTAGGGCAAGATAACCGGGCTTTGGCAGATGAGCTGCAGCTGATCAAAGATGATTTGGGGATGCAGTTGAATTCTCTCACAAACCGGGTTGCTGAATTGGAACAACAGGTCGCCAGCGGGGGAACAATGGGGCAACAACCGCTGCCGGAAAGTCAGCCAGAACTGACCGCTGAACAGACTTACCAGGAAGCTCTCGACTTGATCCGCAACCAGCAACAGTTTGCTCAGGGACGGAAGCAGCTAGAATCCTTTACCAACCAGTACCCGGAGCATGATTTATACGTTAATGCCCTTTATTGGATTGGCGAAGCTTTTTATGGCGAAAAGAAATATGAAATGGCAATTCTGCAATTTCAAGATGTTATCAGTAAACATCCAACTCATTCCAAGGCCGCAGCGGCAATGTTGAAACAGGCTTTGGCTTTTAATGCTTTGGGTGATGGTGAAAATGCCAGAACGACAATGCAGAAGTTGATTGAAGAATATCCCGATTCAACTCAAGCGACTGCTGCGAAAAAGTATCTGGAAAAAGGTTAAAGACTGTAACTCCATACAATTGTGATCAACTAAGCAGGGTAGCCGACTGAGGTTATCCTGCTTTTTTATTCCTCCAGATTCAGCCGTCTGAATGCTGCAAGGACGTCATTTTGACTGAGAATGCCGAGGAGCTTTTTCGGTTCTTCCGGATCGATAACCGGGAAGAAACTGATATTGCGTTTTTTTTGAAGAGTTTTCAATGCCTCGCGAAGGGGGATATCGGGAGGGATAGAGTGATGTGGTGCTGAAACCAGATCACGTGCGACCAGCAATCCTGAGAGAGATTGATCAAAGAGTAGATTGCGAATTTCGGTATAGTTGATGATTCCGACAAAGTTTTGGTCATCATCAACAACTGGAAAGCGGTCGTAGCGGCTGTGAGCAATCATACTTAAGAGCTCTTGAAATGGGGTGCCATGATGGATCGTCTCAACATTGTGTCGCATCACATGGCGAACCAGGATGTCCCCTGGATCTTCCAGATTATGACCAGCGGGCAGACCGAGATTGTTGCGGAAATGGTTGGCGACACTATGCAGCCCTTCCATGCCACTTTGTGGTGCTTTTTTACGTAATAATGAGAGCAGTGGAACCTCGCCCGATTTAACCAATCCGCAGCGAACCGCCAACGGACCGATCAACTCAAAGATTACAACAGAACCGAGGATGATCGTTTCGACAAGTTTGCCACCTTCTGGCCACTGTTTGGAAAGAGTTGCCGCAAGCCCGATGGCCATTCCAGCCTGAGCAAGTAAGGCCATGCCGACGTAGGTTTGTTCCCGTTGACCAAATTTCCCTAAGCGTGCACCGAGGGAGCCTCCAACCAGCTTTCCACACATTCTGGCAAAAACATAGGTGACCCCGAGCAGGCCGATATGTGCCAAAGTCTCAATATGTAAGTTGGCGCCAGCGAGGACAAAAAACACCACATAGAGAGGATAATCAATTTCGTTCAACGCTTTGACCAGCCGCTCCCAACGAGGTGAACTGTCAGCCAGAATCATCCCCAGAGCGAGGCAGGATAGCAACGGTTCTAATCCAAGGGCACGGCTGATAACGGCAACGGCTGTCACTCCACCAAGCAGCAGAATTTTATGCTCACTGGGTAATTCCATATGTTGCGCCCAGAGAGACATGACAAGGCCAAAACCCCCACCGAGAAGCAGTGGAACGCTCAGCTGATAGGCGAGTGATACGAATCCACCACCGGGGGAAACCAGTAATTGTGCTGCGATTGAAAAAGCAAAGACCGAGAACAGGTTATTTAAACTGACCAGTGTCAATAACAGTCTGGTGATTGGTCCTTCTGCCTCATATTCACGTATCACCATCAAGGTCGCTGCCGGAGCGGTGGCAATGCTGATAGTGCCGGTAAACATACCAAACAGCAGTGAGGTTTTTATAAGGCTCAACCCTGCTACTGTTTGTTGAACCATGAACTGATTGACGACAAAAATGGAAATTCCAACCAGCACCCCGGTAAGGATTGCTTCGGTCAGTGAAAAGATGAGGATACGTTGTTTCCAGCGGCGCAGATTCTCCGTGCGCAACTGACCACCGATATTCATCAGAATCAATGCCAGGGCAACATCTGAAATCAGCCGTAGTTCTTCCAGGGCGGAGGGAAAAATCAGTTGTGGAAGATTGTACAGTTCAGCAAATGATGGACCAATCAGCAGCCCGGCCAGCAGGTAACCGGTTACGCGAGGAATTCGACAGAAAGCCGCAAAGCGACCACCAATCAGGGCGGCAATCAAGATAACCGCAAGAGTATAAATTATGGGCAAAGAATCTACGGGCATGGCACACCAAAGTTAAAGAAAGGTCGTCTATATCCACACGTGCAAAAAGGTTAATGTATCGTTACTATTCATTTTTTGTCATAATATCATGTTTATTAATAAATAGTGTTGAAAATGGAATCGTCAGGCAGTTGTTGTTGGTCTATCTGGACAAGAAAGGTGAAATGAGTATGGCAAATACCCCAGTCTCTCTTCGCTGTGTTGGTACGGGAGACGCCTTTGGAAGTGGTGGGCGGCTCAACAGCTGTTTTCACCTTGCAGCGGCTGGTGAGCAGCTTCTCCTTGACTGCGGATGCTCCAGTTTGATTGGTATGCAGCGCTGCGGGGTGATCCCCTCTGAAATCGATACCGTTGTTATCAGCCATCTTCACGGTGATCATTTTGGTGGAATTCCCTATTTACTGCTGGAAGGAAAATATATCAGCCGTCGAACCAGACCTTTGACTTTGGTTGGACCACCGGGATTACGGCAGCGGGTTGAAGCTGCTGCTGAGGCACTTTACCCAGGTATGATTAGTAAAAAAACTGCTTTCCCAATTGAATATCGATTGCTTAATCCAAAAAAACCGTTACAGATAAAGTCCGCGAAAATCGAGTGCTTTCAGGTTAAACATGGTGGCAGTCAACATGTCTACGGATTACGCGTTGAAATTTCTGGAAAGGTTATCAGCTATACGGGTGACACCGAATGGACTGATAACCTGGTTCCTCTGGCGCACGGAAGTGACCTGTTCATTGCCGAATGTACTGCTTATGACCAGCCGGTTCCTGCGCATCTGGATTATTTCACCCTTCTGCAAAAGAGAAAACAGTTGAATTGTCGAAAATTGCTGCTGACCCACATGGGATCTGAGATGCTGCAACGAATTGGCCAGCTAGAGCTGGATACGGCTAATGATGGCGATTTGATCGAACTTTGATATGAAATGAGCTACATTGTATTCAGCGACAAAACCACGCAATGAAGACAATTATGGCTGTTTCTTTGGCTGAAAAGGAGTCGAATATGAAGAATATGGCAATGGTTCTGTTAGTTCTCTTGATGATTTCATCCCCTGTATTTGCAGTGGAGTATGAAATCAATGTTGTGCAAAGAGGGGGCAACTTGTATTGGGCAGAAACTGAACAGATGTATATTCAGACTGAATACTGTTTTGAGAGCGCGGAAGTAGCGGTTGTTCTGTTGCGTGTGGATGGTGACAGTGGGGAAATCACATTCAAGAAATCCGGGGGCAAATGTGATGTGAAGATGATCTATGGACAAACCGAGCTGGAGACCGGGGGATATCCAATAAGAGTCACTCGAGAAGATGACAACTGGTATGGAATCGTGGGTAAAAGTATGGCATTGAATACCAATGGCTGTTTGACCCTGGTGGATAATATGCAAGCCAGTTTGCAGGTGAACGAGGACGGGACAGCTACCTTGTCTATCCCTGATGCCGACGAAGAATGTATGGTTGAAGGAGTTTACTCAAAAGCTCAGTTACAACAGGAATAATGCTATCTGGTTGTTTCTTTTGCTCCAGTCAGGGGGGAGGAGATAGTGAGGTGCTTGAGTCAAGTAGATATCTGGAAGAATGTTTGCAAAAATGAAAAGAGGAACTGACATTATGAGAAAATTATTGAAATTTAACCTGATCATTGTCCTGTTGTTGGCATTGATGGCTTGTGGTAGCGGTGAAAATGTTTCTCCTGTGGTCGTTGTCCCTGCGCTTCCACCAGTCGCTCAATATCCTGATGAGAGTCAGTTTACGGCAATCCCTACCAATGGAACGATGCTCAGGCCTGACTACCTTTTTTCCTCCATCGACCCGGAATTCCATACCAAAGTCACCAGAATCACAGATAAGGATGTGTTTGAAGCCCATGGAGACCTTCAGGGCTATATTCAGTACCATCCAACGCACTCTTATCCTAAAAACCAGCCATGGAACAGTGATGGCAGCTATCTAAGGATTCAACACACGCTGATTGATGGAAATACGTACCAGATCATCAGAAATATTGGTGGATCTATCTATGAAAGAAAATGGTCGCGCATCAGCCCTGAATTCCTCTATGGGATCAACCATACGGCAGGTCAGTTTAACTTTGTCAGACAAAATGTTGAAACACTGCAAGTCGATACTTTGACCAGTTTTTCAGATGCCGATTATGATGAGGTTTTGATCGGCCCTTGGGAGGGGACGATCTCTTTTGATGATAAATTTGTTGCTTTGACGGCATGGAAAGATCACAACTTGACAGTTATTGTTTACAATATTCTGGATGATTTGATCGTCTCTGAAAGAATCTTTGCCGGGCTATGGCATGAGGACAATCTTGATTGGGTCTCTATCTCACCATTGGGGAATTATGTCCTGATGAACTGGTTGGCATCTCCAGGGGATCCTGTCCCGGACAATAGAAGTGCGATTGACCAATATGACATCAATCTTAATTATATAAGAGAGTTGTCCGCGCAGGGGCAGCATGGAGATATTGGGCTTGATGAAAACAATCAGGAGGTCTATGTCCAGTTTGAATTTGGTGGGGAGAGAGGTGTCTGGTCTTATCGTCTGAATGATGGGAACAGAACGCGCCTGTTGCCAGATAAATATAATGGTGGGCATGTCTCCTGCAAAAATTATAGGCGCCCGGGTTGGTGTTATCTCAGCACGAAACAAGAGGGATACCGAGAGGTTTTTGCATTGAAACTAGATGGTAGTGGCATTGTCAATCGATTCGCTCAAACCCGTGAATCGGATGGAGTCAGTTCCTATGGCTCACCCAATCCAGAGGGGACAAGAGTGTTATTCAGAAGCGATTGGGGCGGTGCAGCAGAGCTTGACTCTTTTGC
>JAYEME010000011.1:44068-53635 GCA_034717915.1 Thermodesulfobacteriota bacterium | reverse complement strand
CGCGCCATCTGCATTTCATGGTCATTCTCATCTTCCAGATCACCGAGTAAAGCAAGTCGGTAAGCCGTTAGCACATCGGGAACTTTGGAAAAAACGGCTGCCATCTCCAAGGCTTTGACGCCAATGGTATCAATACTCCCCTGAATAGTAGCCTGCCGCTTCGTCGCCTGTTTTTTCAAAGACGCATCGGTGAAGTCAGCGAAAACGGTTTCATTTTCCTGAACCTGATTTTGAATCAGCCCGCCAACAGAAATGATAACCATCAGTGCGGCAAGCACCACCAAAATGGCAATCGGGATAATAAATTTACCGCGAATTTTCATAGTTAACCTCCGCTAGAAAAAATTTAGCTGTAGAAAACGTAAGACTAAGTCATAGTTATAATTTTTCGCTGATTTTAGGTAGAGCATTAAGAGTTAGAGAAACCTAACATAATTAGACCAAGATTGAAACAATTTTAATATAAAAAGCCCAATTGATCGTTGTCTGCGATCAATTGGGCTTCTATAAAATTTTAAAATTCGTGCTTAAAAAATGATCTGGAAGTTTATTTCACCGGTCGCCGAATATGGATCTCCCTTGCTAAAGTATCATCGACTGCAAACTGGGAGTTTCCAACCTTAAAAATATAACTGGGAAATTTTTGTTTTAAAGTCACTTGACTGCCCGGTAATACGCCCATGCTCATCAACTTCTGCATTTTTTTATCATCACTTGCAGCCAAGTAAGCGATCTCTCCAGACTCACCCGACCGCAGTTCGGTAAGAGCAACAATTCCTGGTTGACCCTGCTGCCGCGCTTCAATACAACATTCACCAGGAGGGATTGGGTTGCCATGGGGGCAAGTGGTTGGATGATTCAACAGTGTACAGAGCTTGGTATCGACCCCTTGACGCAACAAGTGTTCAAATTCGCACGCTTGATCGTTTCCTTCATCCCCTGCTATCCCGAGAATATCCATGGTTAAACGTTCAGCCAGGCGATGCCTGCGAACCGTCATCTGCGCTTCCGGGCGACCTTCTTTTCGCAGGCAGACCCGACCACCCCGGATTTCAACATAGGAACGTTTGATAAGCTCAACCAGTTCCTCAGAATCAAAGTTAACGTTAAGGGATGTCAGCAGACAACCAACATTATCCCCCTCAACCGTCATCACCCAGAGGGATTCGAGAATTTCTTCCGCTTCTTCTGAAAGTCGTTCCATGTCATTTATCCTTATTAAAGTTCATCTCAAATGTGTCTGTTTAAAGATTGTTATCGCTGAAAGCAGCTGTGGTTAATCCAACTTTCAAATCTCCCCCAACCCCTCTTTGCCAAAGAGGGGTGCTGTTAACTTCCCCCTTTAACAAAGGGGGATTGAGGGGGATTCTTTAGCTCTGATTCAAAATTTGCGCTTCCCTGACCGGACACTGCTGAGTTCATTTTTCCGCAAAAACCGGCCTAAAAACTTTCCCGGAGCTGGATTAGCATAACCGCAATAGGGGCAATGTATTTTGTGACACCCCCCCAGACAGCTTCCACAAACAGGTTCACCTTCTGGAACTCCAACTTTCTGCTCTATTTCTTGGTGACAGAATCCACAGATCACGCCAATAAACCAGTTGTCAGCAAAATTTTATTGAGGAACCAACCGGATGAAAAAGCCATTGCTGTCACAAAAATAAATATGACTACGGCAACTTTGATGCCTCGCTCCTTTATCATCACCAAAAACTGGGCAACGCAGGGAACAAACAGTGTCAGAGTCACCGCTGCGACAGTCAATTGGGTCGCATTAAGCAACCCGGATGACTGTAAATCATAAAGACCGGCGGCACCAAAATCACGGCGGAAAAAACCGAATACAAATGCGGTGGTCACCTCAACTGGTAAACCAATGGCTTTGACAACCGGAGAAAAAACATTGATGACACTCCCCAGCGTTCCAGTCATTTTACCCGCCCAGAGAATCACCGATGCAAACAGAAACAGGGGGAGTATTTCGACGAAATAACTTTGCATTCTGGTGAGGGTTTTTACCATCACATTACGCAGTTGCGGCAACCTCAATGGAGGAATCTCCATATAGAAGACCGGGTTTTCTCCCGGCAACACTTTTGCAGCCAGAAACCCGATAAAAAGAAAAACCAACAGTAAAAAAACTGTCCAGACAGCTAGAGCATTTGGTTCCGCTGACAATAAACCCAATATAACCCCCAGTTGCGCACTACAAGGGATAGCCAGTGCCAATAACATGGTCGCAATGATCCGTTCCCGTTTTGTCTCCAACGTTCGCGTCACCAATGTGGCCATGGTGTCACAACCAAACCCAAGAACAATCGGGATAACGGCGCGACCCGACAATCCTATTTTCTTAAACAGTCGGTCGACCAACAGAGCCAGCCGTGGAAAATAACCGGTATCTTCCAATAACGAAAAAATCAGGAAAAAGGTACCGACAATTGGCAGAACCAGCGCAACCGCATAACGAATCCCCAAGGTCCAAAGGCCATATTCACCAGCAATCAATTCAAACAGCCAGTTTGCGGTCAGATATTTTTCAGAAAAATTAACCACCGGTGGGTTGATATAATTTTCAAACAAGTTCCCTTCGAGGAAATCAACCAAGGTTCCGGCACCGAAACCACCAACAAATTTATAGAGACCAAAATAGACAACCAGCAGCAGTATTGGCGCGCCAGTGATTGGGTTCATCATCCAGCGGGAGAGTTTGTCAGAGAAGGGCTCAGCTTCATCAACTGTTTGGGTTACAACATTTTGCAGCATCTGTTTGCAGACTTTTCGTCGTTCCAGACTGATCTGTAGATGCAAATCAGCTCTACGGCGGAAAGAAATTTCACGGGTTGTTTCAACTAAATTTTCATGGTCTTTTTCAGTCTCTTTTTCAGCAACCAGTTCTTGGATATCATCATCTTTCTGCATAATAAGAATACTGGTTGCCCGGCGACTGAGACGATAATTTCCATGAATCAACTTAACAATTTTTTCAATATCCTGTTCCAGATCGTAGGCATAGACAAATGGTTTATGTGGAACCGTAGCGTAATCAGAAATTGCTTGACGTAACTCGTCCAAACCAATCTTCCGCTTCATCACCGCACCAATGACCGGGATTCCCAAGTTTTTCTGCAACAGATCAAGATCCAACTGCATTCCCAACCGCCTGGCTTCATCCATAATATTGACAACCAGAATGACTGGCAAACCCGCTTCAATCAGTTGCAGTGTCATCGGGAGCATTCGCTCAAGGTTCCGCGCATCAATAACATGGACAACGGCGTGTGGATCTTCCTTTAACAGAATCTGCCGCGCGACCCGCTCTTCTTCGGTGATGGGCATCATCGAATACATACCGGGGGTATCCAGGATTTCATATCGCTGATCGTCTATCAGGCAATAGCCACGGGAAACCTCTACGGAGGTGCCCGGATAATTTGATACCGTGGTATAGGCGCCGGTAAGAGCATTAAAAACAACGCTCTTGCCAACATTTGGATTTCCGACCAGAACCACTTTAGGCGGTGATGTTTGTTGAGCTGACATAAAACAATAAGCTTTCTAGCAATAAGAGGATATTTGGATCGTCTGACTAAAAGTTATGGGGGGGTGCTAAACCATCAGAGCCTTTGCACATTCAGGACAAAGGCCATAGAGTTCATGGCGGTGTCGTTCAATCTTAAAATTATACCTGGCAGCAACCTGCTCCTGAAGTTTTTCTATTTGTGGTTCGGTGAATTCAACAATCAAACCGCAGTTGGTACAAACCAAGTGGTCGTGGTGCTGGTTTGCATCCAATGGTTCAAAGCGTGCTTGTCCGTCACCAAAATCCAACTCGCTGGCAATTCCGCACTCTGCAAACAGTTTCAGAGTTCGATGAACAGTCGCGTAACCAATTTTTGGATGTTCTTTGCGTAACTTAAAATAGAGATCTTCGGTAGAAAAGTGCGATTTTGAACCGAGGAAAGCTTCCAGTATCGTCATCCTCTGGCTGGTATTTTTTAACCCTTTACTGCGAATATACTCACTGAATATAGACATCTGATCCATCACATAACCCCTCTGCGAGAAATTGAAAATGACAATCAGAAAGTTAAAGGAAGGTGGGGGGAAGATCAAGGAAAAAGCGGTGGAATTGGAGTTCAGGCTCTTTTAAATACAAAAAAGCTTGACCCGTCAATCTTCCTCAACGTGCCATATCCCTCAGGGAGATGAAGAAATCAACCTAAGGCAGGTGGAAAAATTTGATAGAGAAATCCGGCGATACGACTGAATTTATCAAAGAACAGCAAAATACCAGCTATCATCAGTAATATTCCGGTCACTATCTCGGTCATACGGATATGTTTTTTGAAACGGTCGAAGAATCCGAGAAAGGAGTGAAACAATAAACCAGATATAAAAAAGGGAAGCCCCAGCCCAGCGGAATAACTGGTCAGTAGAAAAATACCTTTACCTACACCACCAGAGCTGCCTGCCGCAATGGCCAAAATGGCTCCTAGAATTGGTCCGATACAGGGAGTCCAGCCTGCAGCAAAGGCAATTCCTACCAGAAAAGTTCCAATAAAACCGGCTGGTTTATTACGCAGTTGAACCCGTTTTTCCCCAAGTAGCACGCCGAAATGAAACAACCCGCTCAGATGAATACCAAACAGGAAAATCATCACTCCGCCAACTTTCTGAATAATCCCCAAGCCATCATGCAGATAAGTTTGGAACGATGCAGAAGCCAACCCGGCCAAGCCGCCCAATGTGATAAATACTGCCGAAAATCCGGCAATAAAAGCCAATGAATGTAAGACAACGGTCAAACGAACCTTGGTACTGGCATCAGCCTGATTTAATTCAGCAAAAGAGAGTCCGGAAATATAGGTCAAGTAAGATGGAATCAGCGGCAGCACGCAGGGAGAAAAGTAAGAGAGCAGACCCGCTGAAAAAGCAATCCAAATAGTAATATCAGTACCAACGTCCATATTGACCTCAGTAGATTCTTAACCGTTAAATAAAAAATTAATCAGTTTGAAAGTGGAGCCAGACAACCAATCTCGCCCGCCGATGATTTTTTCAACCACAACACCGTTGCGATCTATAATAAAACTTTCGGGGAAGCGAAAAACACCATAAGCGTTCTGCGCAATATTTTCACTATCAAGAAGAATAGGAAAGCTGTGCGGCGTTTTTTGTAAAAATTGACTCACCGCCTTTTTGCCATTTTCGTCTACATTGACTGCCAGCATGACCAACCCCTTATCTTTAAAATCCCGATAAAGTTGTTCCATTGATGGCATCTCTTCCCGACAGGGCGGACACCAGGTTGCCCAGAAATTAAGAACCACGACCTTGCCACGGAACTGGGATAAACTGACTTGCTGCCCCTGCATGTCAGTTAAGGTGAAATCGGGGGCGACATTCCCAATCAGACCACCTTGAGAAATTTGTGGCTCTGAGGTTGAATTATCGCAACCCGTCAATAATAAGACTGTAAGGAGAAATACAATCGCAAATTTTATTATTCTGAACTGATTCATTTTTTTTCCTTAGTTTGAATAATTTCTGTTTATCCTGCTTCAATCAACGCAACAAATTTTAAGAATTGGGAATGCTATACTTTTCTATACGATAGAGCAAAGTGTGTCTGGGAATTTGCAGAAAAGTTGCTGCTTTACTTTTATTCCCCTGACAACGCCTGAGTGCTTCCTCGACCGCTTCCCGTTCAAGAGCCTCTAAAGAATATCCTTCTTCAGGGAGATTCAAGACCTTATTCGATACCTTAGCTGATCGGCCAATACGCTCGGGAAGGTCCGCAAGGTCGATTATGTCCGAGCTACGCAAAATCAACATCTGCTCGACAACATTTTCCAGTTCCCGTACATTTCCCGGCCAATTGTACTTCTGCAGATAATCAATAACCTGGTCAGAAAAACGGACGGTTGATCCAGCCTGCCGGGCACGCAAAAAGAAATCCAGTAATAGGGGGATATCGTCCCGTCTCTCCCGCAGCGGCGGAATTTCAATTGGAACAACAGCCAGCCGATAATAGAGATCTTCGCGAAATTCTCCAGACTGCATAGCCTCTTCCAAATTACGGTTAGTGGCCGCAATGACCCGAACATCGACCTGTTCAGAAACCCCACCCACGGGTTCAAACTGTTGCTCCTGCAGGGCTCTAAGAAGCTTTGGTTGAAGATCAATCGGCAGTTCCCCAATTTCATCAAGAAACAAAGTGCCGCCGTCGGCAAGGGAAAATTTTCCTTTGCGATCTTTCACTGCCCCGGTAAAAGATCCCCTGACATGACCAAACAGTTCACTTTCGATCAGATCTTTTGGAATAGCAGCACAATTCACAGGGATAAATGGCTCCTTGCTCCGTTCAGACCCTCGGTGTAACGCTTTAGCTATGACTTCTTTTCCGGTACCACTTTCACCACTGATCAGCACTGAGGCCTGACTTGCTGCTACTTTTTCAACCCGTTGCAACAATTGTTGCATTCTTGCTGATTGACCAATAATCTGTTCAGAATCAGCATTTTCAGATAAGGCGGCTTTTAACTGACTATTTTCCTGACGCAAATTGCGATACTCAAAAGCCTTGGCAACAGTCAGGCTCAGTTGATCACGACTAAAAGGTTTTGCCAGATAATCATAGGCACCCACTTTCATTGCATCAACGGCCTGAGCAACGGTACTGAATGCCGTCACAATAATCACCAAGGTCTGTGGATCAAGGCTTAATACTGCTTCCAGAACGTCATAACCACTCATTCCCGGCATTTGCACATCAGTTATCACCAATGGTGGACGATAACGTTTAAACAGTGTCAGACCTTCAGTTCCATCGTTGGCGGTCACGACATGATATCCAGCTTCCTGCAGGTTGAATTCTGTCACCCTGCGGAGAGAGGCATCATCATCAATCAATAATATCTGTTGAGCCATTTTATTCTCCATCTGCCCTCTGTTTCGAGCTTGAATCTGCAGCTTTTAAAATCATGGTAAATTCAGCTCCACCCATTGGGGAATTAAGCACACTGATCTCCCCACAATGGTTTTTTAAAATTCGATAGGTAATTGCCAGACCAAGGCCGGTTCCTTTTGCTTTAGTGGTAAAAAATGGATTAAAGATTCGATCCAGATCATCAACTGGAATTCCGGAGCCGCTATCTCTGAAAGTTAAAACAACTTGGTTTTTCTCGTTCACTTCCGATTCAATCCATAGCTCTCCACCAGATGGCATCGCTTGAAACGCGTTAAGGATCAGGTTGAGGAACACCTGCTTAAATTGGGCGGCATCACCCACCGCCGCCGGAAGAGGATTTTCCTGCCAGTGAATTTGGATATTATCTTTGGTGATCTGCTGGCGGCAGAGTTGCAAAACTTCGTGAAGAATTTCGTTTGGTTTGAAATCGTGTTGATCATCTGCCGTTGGTCGGGCAAAATTCAGGAAGTCTTCGACAACCCGGTTGAGTCGATCGACTTCCTTTATCAATATCTGACTGAATTCAGAATATTGATTATCATCCGGCAGGGCATCACGGAGAATTTCTGCGGTTCCACGAATGGAGCCTAAGGGGTTACGAATCTCATGCGCCATTCCTGCGGATAATTCCCCCAGTGCCGTCAACCGATCCGCCTGACGAAGTTGATCTTCAATTTCGACAATCAAATTCGCTTGTTCTCTAAGTTTGGTAAAACTCTCCGACAGCTGCTCCATATTTTTTTCAGCACGCAGGCTCTGAAAATTGATCCGTGAAGACAAAAAACCGGTCAAAAATCCGGTGAGATTAAACAGAACTATTTCTAAATAATGTTCTAAAGGGATAATTTCAACTTGTCCCCATTTAAAAAATACATGCGGGGCAAAAATAACGGAAACAAGCAAAGCAGTTGCAACCCCGCCACGCAGACAAAACCATAACCCGGCAAGAACAATCGGCAAATAATAGAGCCGGCAATAAAAACCATAATAAGGTGTACGCTGTACCCCGGTCAGGTAGTGAAAAAACGCCAGGACAAAAACAAAAAGTACAATAATAGCAATTTTCAGTTTGTCTTTTTTAGGATTTATCATAGAGATCTCAGAATTAGGGGAGAAACACTCTCCTATTGATGACAATACCAGTCAATAATCTACATTTCAATGTTGAATATTCTACAAAAAACCCGTCAGATTGTCGACATGAAGAGGTAACTATCAGTTTTACTGGGGATCTTGTTTACTCAACAAATTCTTGCAAATAATCAGAAACACAGAGAACCTCATTTTGGGGTTCTCTGTGTTTGTCAATAAAATAGACAGTCGTTTTCATCTAAGTTATGCTGCACCACCTTTATGGAGGAAACGTGCAGCCATTTATTGAAACTATCACCATTGTTCTGCCAATTTTTTTAGTGATTGGACTCGGAACGCTACTTAAACAGCTTAAACTCATTGATGAGACCTTTCTTCAGCAGACCAACCGACTGGTTTACGTTGTCTTTCTACCATTACTGCTTTTTTACAAAATTGGAAAAGCCGATTTTTCCAGTTTTTTCAACGCTCCGTTGGTCATTGGATCAACACTGGTCATCATTATCGGGTTTGCACTTTCTTATTACTATACCGGAAAATGCCAATATCCAGCGGAAATTCGCGGCAGCTTTTGTCAGGGGGCATTCAGAGGTAACCTGGCCTATATCGGGCTGGCAATCTGTTTGAATGCCTACGGAGAAGAGGGATTAACCAAAGCCGGAATTTTGATGGGGTTTCTGGTTCCAGTATTAAATTTATTTGCAATTCTGGCTCTGCTCCTGCCACATCAGGGAAAAGATGAAGAAAAACCTCATAATTTGATCGCACAAACCATCCTCAATCCGCTGATTATTGCATCCTTTCTTGGTATTGTCTGGAGTTACTGGAATCTGCCAATTCCGATAATCATTGATCGCTCTCTCAACATCACCACCGGTTTGGCACTGCCTCTGGCACTTCTGGCCATCGGTGGAGGCTTCTCTTTTGAACGACTAAAAGGTGATTTAAAGCTCGCCGGAGCAGCCAGTACGATCAAACTTGTCCTGTTACCGTTCCTGGCATTTCTGCTGCTTATTTCGATGGGGGTCTCCGGTTCTGATCTGGGTATCGGTATCTTGATGGCAGGAACACCTGCTGCAACGGCAACCTATATCATGGCACAGCAGATGAGAGGCGATGCCGAACTGGCAGGATCTATTGTCATGCTGTCAACCCTCGCATCAGCCTTCAGTTACACACTCCTGCTGTTAATATTTAAAAGCACCGGGCTGCTATAACTCAAGGGGTTTCGGCACAATTATGAGAGATAACTACCTTCCATTTGATATTGGTCAACGCTTTACCATCGTTCCACCGGAGCATGGATCTGCCACAAATGATCGACTCCAATTAATCATGGATCGGGGCGCCTTTGGATCGGGGGAACATGAAACAACCCAAAGTTGTTTGGAAATATTGGAAACCCTGCCGGCAGGAGAAAGTCAAAAAATCCTTGACCTCGGCAGTGGTACAGCAATCCTGACAATTGCTGCCCTGTTGTTGTCTCCCGGACATGCCTGGTG
>JAYEME010000011.1:36113-43968 GCA_034717915.1 Thermodesulfobacteriota bacterium | reverse complement strand
AATTCTTCCCCACCGATTCTGGCAGCTAAATCACCTGTTCTAACCACACCTTTGAGCTGATTTGCGACCTGCTGAATCACCTGATCCCCAAAAGGGTGACCATAGATGTCATTGACCCGCTTGAAAAAATCGATGTCACAGATAATCAAACTGAATGGTCCAGACCGGCGTTTGGCACGCTCATACATTGCGGTAAACCCACGTTGAAATGCACGGCGATTAGCAATCCCTGTGAGAGAATCTGTAATTGCAAGCTGCTGAATTTGCTCATGCGAATGGGCCAGATCAATCTTGATGGCTACCTGAGCAGCGATCATTTCTATCATGCCACGACAATTCCGGGTTATCTGAGTCTCCCCTTGTGCCGCTATAATCAATACACCCGTAACAGGTTTATCCTCCTGTAGTAATGGAACGACCAAAACAGATTTGTACCTATCAAACAGTTTCAATCCATTAACAATATCGATATGCGTATGCCTGGAATGAGATAATACTTCCGGTAATATTCTTCGATACTTAACCACTTGACCAACCAGCGAATCTGCTAATGCATATTTCTGGTTTAAGATTTCACCTGAACTATCTCCATCTATATAACAAAGCTGATGATAATTATTGTGAACTAAACTGATCGCAAAAAGATCTGTTTTGACAATCAGCCCGAGAGCTTCGGTTGCTGCTGCATAAACTGATTCTAGGTCAAGTGTTGAGTTTAATTTTTGTAATCCATCAAAAACTAACTGCAACGTCCGCCGTTCAACATCGGTGAAAAGCAAATCACGTGAAAGTGATAAATTCTGCAAGATCTGCTCAGCAATTGCAGAAATTATCGTCCTATCTTCTGAAGACCACGAATTTGTAGAAAGACGATCAACACACAAGATTCCATAATCTCCTGTTTTGCGCTGGTCAATTTCTCCACAGGATAATATTTGAGCGAAGAAACTTCCAACCGGAGTTCTTTCTGGATAGTAGGGAATTGCAGGAGAATGAGTTTGATATGGATTCAGTGCAATTTCATTGCACTCTTTTAGAAGGCCAATGACTCCTGAACCAAGGGGAAAAGTGCTAGATTTAAAATCAGTAGATTGACTGGAATAGGCATAGGTTGTTATCTCTTCAGTCTCCGGACCGGACCAGCAAAGAACAACAGATGTCGCATCCAGTGAGATACGCAATATTTTGAGCTGATTTTGAACACTTTCACGAAACTGTCGAACAACATACAAACGATCTGCAGAGAGCAGTTCGCTATTTTTCTCCAAGTAGAACGGGAGGGAATCAACAGCAGAAGCATGATCCGTTTGAGCCGTTTTTTTCTGTCTTTGCCCCGCAAATCTGGTAAACCAGTTGTCCATTTCATAGCTTTCAAAAAAAAGGGCGAATCAACAAGATTCGCCCTTTATACCAAACTAATCTAAGACCTAAACCAGAACTATTATGCTTCTGTTGAAGACGGCATCAGCGACTTCAGGTATTCACGGTTCAGTTTAGCAATAAATTTAACACTGATCCCCTTCGGGCACGCTGCTTCACACTCATAGTGGTTGGTACAGTTACCGAAACCCTCATCAAGAATAGCTTTAGTCATCTCCTGAACCCGCTTTCTTGCTTCAGGTTTACCCTGTGGCAAGGCGGCCAGTTGAGCAACTTTGGCGCCAGTAAACAGCATTGCAGAACTGTTTGGACAGGCGGCAATGCAGGCACCGCAACCGATACATTCGGCAGCATCCATGGCGTAATCAGCAGTTGGTTTCGGAATTGGCAGGGCATTTGCGTCTGGAACCCCGCCGGTATGGCAGGAAACATAGCCACCAGACTGCATAATTGCATCAAGAGCTGTCCGATCAACAATCAGGTCCTTGCGAATCGGAAAAGCTTTAGCTCTCCATGGCTCGACAAAAATCTCATCGCCATCACTGAACTGCCGCATATGCAGCTGACAAACGGTGGTTACCTCCTGATGCCCATGAGGACGGCCATTGATAACCTGTGAACACATACCACAGATCCCCTCACGGCAGTCGTGATCAAAGGCGATCGGATCCTCGCCTTTTTTGATCAATCCGTCATTGATTTCATCAAGCATCTCCAGAAATGACATATCCGGACTGACATCTTTAGCTGGGTAAGTCACCAGCGCTCCTTTATCCTGTGGCCCCTTCTGGCGCCATACATGCAGTGTAAGATCCATTATTTATAACTCCTCACAGCAAGGTGAACTCTCTCAAATTTCAAAGGCTCTTTATGTAACTCAGGTTTAACCCCAACACCTTTGAATTCCCAGGCAGCAACATAACTGAAATTCTCATCGTCACGCGTCGCCTCACCCTCATCGGTCTGATGCTCAGTTCGGAAATGGCCACCGCAAGACTCTTCACGACTCAGTGCATCAGTCGTCATCATTTCGGCAAATTCGAAGAAGTCGGCAACCCGACCAGCATTTTCCAACTGCTGATTGAGAGATTTCCCTTCACCTGTCACATTGACATTATTCCAGAATTCATCGCGAATTTCAGGAATACGCTTTAGTGCATACTCAAGGCTCTCTTTACTTCTTGCCATACCAACATTTTCCCACATCATGGTACCGAGCTCCTTATGAAGCTCATTAACAGTCTTCTTTCCCTTGATGGCGAGCAGTTTGTCAGTCTGAGCATTAACATCCTCAACCGATTTCTTGAACTCGGGATGATCCTCTTTGATTGCACCGGGATTCTTCAAACCAGCCAGATATGGGGCGATGGTATAAGGAATAACAAAATAACCATCGGCTAAGCCCTGCATCAGTGCCGAGGCTCCGAGACGGTTAGCACCGTGAACCGAGAAATTGGCCTCGCCAAGGACAAACAAGCCCGGGATATTGCTCTGACATTCATAGTCAACCCAAAGCCCACCCATATTGTAATGAGGAGCAGGGTAGATACGCATGGGACGCTCATAGCCGTTTTCATCAGTAATCTTCTCGTACATATCAAACAAGTTGCCATAACGCTCTGCAACAGTTTTCTGACCAACCCGGTCAATGGCATCCTTAAAATCGAGATACACACCGCGTTTACCATCGCCAACACCAAGTCCCGCATCACAGGCCTCTTTAGCAGAACGTGAAGAGATATCACGCGGTGCCAGGTTACCAAAAGATGGATACTTGCGTTCCAGATAATAATCGCGAGCGTCTTCAGGAATCTCACTCGGGTGTTTTTCACAATCTTTAGCCTCTTTTGGTACCCAGATACGACCGTCATTCCGCAACGACTCTGACATCAGAGTCAGTTTTGACTGGTGCACTCCGTGAACCGGGATACAGGTCGGGTGGATCTGAGTGTAACAAGGGTTCGCCATATAGGCACCCTTTTTAGTCGCTTTCCAGATAGCAGTAACACTACTTCCCATAGCATTTGTCGAAAGATAAAAGACATTGACATAACCACCAGTTGCCAGAATAACAGCATCACCCCAATGAGACTCAATTTCACCCGTCAGTAGATTTCTGACAGTAATACCTTTGGTAACACCATCAACAACAACCAGATCGAGCATCTCAGTCCGTGGATGCATGGTCACCGTTTTATTTTTGATCTGCCGTGAAAGTGCTGAATAGGCACCAAGTAACAACTGCTGACCAGTCTGTCCACGGGCGAAGAATGTCCGGGAAACCTGAGCACCGCCAAAAGAACGGTTATCCAGATAACCGGCATAATCACGGGCAAATGGGATCCCCTGCGCTACACACTGATCAATGATGTTATTGGAAACCTGCGCCAAACGCCAGACATCAGCCTCACGGGAGCGAAAGTCGCCACCCTTGACGGTGTCATAAAAGAGGCGGTAGATGCTGTCTCCATCATTGGGATAGTTCTTGGCGGCGTTGATTCCACCCTGAGCACCGATACTGTGGGCACGACGTGGGCTGTCCTGGTAACAGAAGCAATCAACATTGTAGCCGAGCTCACCCAGGCTAGCAGCGCCAGCACCACCTGCGAGTCCTGAGCCAACAACTAGAATTTTGTATTTACGTTTGTTGGAAGGGTTAACCAGCTTTTGATCGTTGCGGTAGTTATCCCATGATTGTTCAACTGGTCCTGTAGGTGCTTTTCCATCTAAAATCATAATAAGCCCCTTATTTCACAATGCGAGCGAGAAGAAGTAATGGAATAGCGATATAAGCCAGTCCGTAACCGATAGCCACTAATTTGCCGATAAAAGTCACTTTATCCTGACTTGTCCCGGTGCTCCAGCCAAGAGTCTGTATCCAACTGGAAAGCCCATGATAAATGTGCAGAGTTAAAGCGATCAGCGCAACGATATAGACCAGAGCGATGAAAGCATTCTGGAAGCTTGCTGTCACCATGGTGAACACATCAAGATGCCCGTGAACCAGAGGAAGGTTGATCGATGAGATTTCAGGATTGGTAATTTGTACAGTAAAATGGAGCAAGTGATAGAGCAGAAAAGCCAAGACGGTCAAACCAGTAAAAACCATGGTTTTAGCTGAGAAGGTTGTAACCAGAGTTTTTTGAACGGCATAGTTATCCGGCGTGGCAGCACGGTTTTCCAGGTAAAGCTGAACACCAAAAGTGATGTGAACAGCAAACAGACCCAGCATGACCAGACGGAAAACCCAAACCAGAGGTCCAAGGTCGTGCAGGTGTTTGGCATAGGCATTAATCGCATCGGAACCCCAAAAAACCGACAAGTTGCCAAGGAGATGGACAGAGATAAAACCGACCAGCATTATTCCGGTCACTGCCATCAGAATCTTTCTTCCTACGGTACTTTTAAATAGATTCATAGTTAAATATCCCTCGAGAATGTGAAACGATTGTCAATCAGGACTTTTCTCCCAAATTCAATCACCAATAGTTGCTCATGCTATCCTGGTCCGGCACGCTCTTCCTCCTGCAACCGGATCATATAATAACGCCCTGGCGGTCCCCGCCAAGAACTTATCCTCCCATTCATCTCAAATATCCTCTCGGTTTCAAAATAAAACTACAGCCCTAAAACAGGGTTATCGGAACTCACTGTAAAATACAGATCGTATACTGTATACCAAATATCATTGTAAATTCAAACAAAAAAATCCACAGGTCGACAAATTCTATTTGAGAGTTGAATCCAGTAAGTACAGCGGTTTGCACTTAAAAAGATGACCGGAAAAGTCATACCTTTCCGGTCATCTTCAGTTATTTATTTTAGAGCCAGTATTTTGTCCAAACTCTGTTGTAATATCTCTCTCTTTTGCTCAGCAGCGACCAACTTGCCACGGTCTTTCTCCAGAACCTGAGGTGGAGCATTGGCAACAAATTTTTCGTTGGATAATTTTTTCTTGAAGAAATCGACATCCTTCTGAATTTTTTCAATCTCTTTATTCAAACGTGCCACCTCCTCTGCGACGTTGATGAGGTCAGCCAAAGGGATCAACACCTCAACATCACCGGTCACCTGAGTTGAAACCTGCTTAGGTCGCTCAACCGCAACGCCAACCACCAGGTTGTCCACCCGAGCGAGTGAATGTATATACTCTTGACCAGCCATAATTGTCTGGACAACCGGTTCCGATTTACAATCGAGGACAACTTTGATCCGTTTACCTGGTGGAACATCAAGCTCACCGCGCACATTGCGAATCGCCCGAATAACATCCATTACCAGTTCCATATCAGCTACCACAATATCGTCAGTCGCAATGAGTGACGTTGTTGGATAATCGGCCTGCATAATTGAATCAGACCCACGCTCTCCCGGGAGTGCATTCCAGATCTCTTCGGTCACAAACGGTATAATTGGGTGCAACATCCGCAACAACCCTTCCAGCACTGTAAACAGAACCATCTGCGTAGATTTGCGTGCAACCACATCATCACCGTACAAATTATCCTTGCTCAACTCGATGTACCAATCACAGAATTCATGCCAGGTAAAAGAGTAGAGGATACTCGCCGCATCGTTAAATTTATAATTTGTCAGCGCTTTATTCACTTCCTCCGCCGCAAAAGCATAGCGACTCAGAATCCACTGATCTGCTTGTGA
This sequence comes from Thermodesulfobacteriota bacterium, assembly GCA_034717915.1. Classification (GTDB taxonomy): domain Bacteria; phylum Desulfobacterota; class Desulfuromonadia; order Desulfuromonadales; family Geopsychrobacteraceae; genus Desulfuromusa. The sequence continues at coordinate 37,929 of JAYEME010000011.1, read as the reverse complement.
CAACGACAAATCGGCCAAACCTTTTTTAGCTGGATCAAAATCTTCCAGATTCATCAAGGCAAAGCGGCTGGCATTCCAAAGCTTATTGACAAAATTCCGATAGCCACCAATCCGGTCAGTTGATAATTTAATATCACGACCCATGGCGGCAAAAGCACACAAGGTGTAACGAAAAGCATCAGCACCATATTCATCGACAATAGTGAGTGGATCAATGACATTGCCCTTGCTTTTACTCATTTTCTGTCCATGGGAGTCACGGACCAGGGCATGAATATAAACTTCCTTAAAGGGGACAGCATCCATAAACTTGATCCCCATCATCATCATCCGCGCAACCCAGAAAAACAGGATATCAAAACCGGTCACCAGGCAACTGGTCGGATAAAATTTCCGTAAAGTGTTCGTCTGTTCCGGCCATCCCATGGTTGAAAATGGCCACGAGGCGGAGGAAAACCAGGTATCGAGAACATCGGTTTCCTGGTGGAGGTTGGTGCTGCTACAATATTTGCAACAAGAAATATCTTCACGGGAAACGGTTATTTCACCGCAATCGTCACAGAACCATGCCGGGATACGGTGTCCCCACCAGATCTGACGACTGACACACCAATCCTGGATATTATTCATCCATTCGTAATAGGTCTTTTCCCACTGTTGCGGGACAATCTTGGTCTCGCCAGAGTCCACAGCCTTGATCGCCTCGGCTGCCAGCGATTTAACTGCGACATACCACTGCTTACTCATATAAGGTTCGATAACTGTTTTACAACGATAGCATTCACCCACCGCGTTGGTATAATCGTCAACCTTTTGTAGAAGACCTTGAGCTTCCAGATCTGCAACAACCTTGGTTCTGGCAGCATTGCGTTCCATTCCTACATAGGAACCGCCATTCTCATTGATCATCCCCGATTCATCGAGGACATTGATAAATTCAAGATTGTGTCGTTTACCAATTTCAAAATCATTAAAATCATGTGCCGGGGTAATCTTAACCGCGCCGCTACCGAACTCCATGTCGACATACTCATCGGCAATAATTGGAATTTCCCGATCCATCAATGGGAGCAAAACCATCTTGCCAACCAGATCCTGATAACGCTCATCTTCAGGATGAACGGCGACCGCGGTATCTCCCAACATGGTTTCAGGACGAGTTGTCGCGACAATCAGATGTTGATCCGTCCCCTTAACCGGATAGCGTAAATGCCAGAGGTTGCCACGTTTGTCATCATGCTCAACCTCAAGGTCAGACAGGGCGGTATGACAACGCGGGCACCAATTAATCAGACGATTATCCCGGTAAATCAATCCATCCTCATAGAGACTTACAAAAACTTCACGAACTGCAATTGAAAGACCCTCATCCATGGTAAAGCGTTCGCGCTGCCAATCACAGGAAGCTCCCAATCGCTTCAACTGATTGATAATCTGGCCACCCGATTCTTCACGCCACTTCCAAACCCGTTCAACAAAAGCTTCACGACCTAAATCGTGTCGATCTTTGTTTTCTGCAGTAAGCTGCTTTTCAACGACGTTCTGGGTTGCAATTCCGGCATGATCCATTCCCGGCATCCAGAGAACTTCATAACCAGACATCCGCTTCCAACGGCAGAGGATATCCTGCAGAGTATTATTCAAGGCATGTCCCATATGGAGCACACCGGTAACATTGGGCGGAGGAATAACGATTGAATAATGGGGCTTGGGAGAATTCTCATCAGCGTGGAAATCGCCACGCTGTTCCCAAACATCAAACCATTTCTGTTCAACCTGTGTCGGGTCATAACCTTTAGGAAGTTCTGTCTTCATT
>JAYEME010000011.1:0-36013 GCA_034717915.1 Thermodesulfobacteriota bacterium | reverse complement strand
AACGATTGAATAATGGGGCTTGGGAGAATTCTCATCAGCGTGGAAATCGCCACGCTGTTCCCAAACATCAAACCATTTCTGTTCAACCTGTGTCGGGTCATAACCTTTAGGAAGTTCTGTCTTCATTACCGGTAAATCCTTGTTTAAATATGTAGTTGGTTGGATAAATTGTATGGGCAGGAACAATAAAGGGGGGCAACAAGGAAGTCAAGATTTCCCTGCTGCCCCCCCGTAAGAGAAGCACCTCATTTTGTACTATGAGTTCTAGTTATGCCCCTTCTTTGATTTTACGAATTTCTTCACTGATCATCGCTTCGGCCAAGTCGGGGACAACTTCCCAGGCAACTTTTTCAAGCATTTCACCCGCTAGTTTTTCAATCATCGATCCAGCAACCTTGCTCACAACTTCTTTTAACTCATCTTCAGAAAGTTTGCGTAACTGTTGTTCGACCTGCGCAGTTGCAGGCTCTTCATCTTCAGTGCTAGCAAAACCAACAGCAGCAACTCCAGCGGCAAGGCCAACGGTACCGGCACCAGCAGTAGCTGCAGCAACGTCAATATCATCTTCCGCAGTCGCATCAAAATAGAAATCATCGTCCTCAGCAACTGTCGATAAAGGCTCTAAGTCTTCAACCAGTTCGGCTTCTTCCTCAACCAGCTCGGTCTCTTCTTCAACCAGTTCGGTCTCTTCTTCAACCAGTTCAGCTTCTTCCTCAATCAGTTCAGCTTCTTCCTCGGTTAGTACCATAGCTTCATCGACAGGTTCAAACTCAGCTTCAGGCTCCTCCACAGCAAACGGCTCAACCTCATCAGCCATTGCAGTTTCTGCTATCGATTCATCCTGCGGCTCAAATGCAACAACATCTTCCTCAGAAAGATCAAGAATCTCATCTTCCGCAAAGCTATCGTCTTCGTCTGCTTCAGCAAACGGTACAACATTAGCTTCTGTGGCAGCGGTCTCTTCCATTACGGGCTCAGGTTCAACCAGTTCTTCCTCTTCCTGCAACTCCATAATGGCTTCTTCATCATCAGATTCTGCGACAAAAGGATTTGGATCCTCTTCAGTCAGATCAACTTCAGTACTCTGTTCTGCCAGGTCGCCTTCCATTAACTCCAGAGGGCTATTTTCTTCTGTTGCAGCAACTAAATCATCTGCTACTTCAGAAGTTTCGATAGAATCTTCTTCTAACTCATCAAGCAATTCCAACGGTTCATCATTTTCGGCGGCAGGAACAAAGTAAGCCGATTCTTCAGTCGCATCAGTAACTGGTTGCTGAAAATCATCTGTGGCTTCGCTGAAAGCAGAGAAATCGATCGATTCAGCTTCTTCTACTGACGGTTGTTCAACTATATCAGCAACCGATTCAACCTGATCATTTAACTCTGTGACTGTTTCTTCTTCCGTAAAATCAACAGCTCCGAAAGGTTCTGGTTGTAGTTCTTCCGTATCGGCTGCCTCTGCAACAAAGTCATTCTCGATTTCAGCGTCAGAAGAATCAATTTCATCGTCTTCAGCGGCAAAGGCAGAGAGAACTTGTTCATCGGTAGCCGGTTCAGCAGCAACATCATCAACATCATCAACGGCTGACGGATCTATAACATCGGCAGCAAAAGAGACTGCTTCCGTTGCATCGGTACTAGCACTTTCACTCTGATTCTGCAGATCTTCCTCGGCAAAAGAGACCGCATCCCAGATATCATCTGGAGAATCCTCTTCAATCTCATCTGTGGGGGTCTCCAAGTCGTCCACGCCTTCAAAACCAAGAACCGCCTCATCAATAGATTGACTTTCAACACCCTCAGCCGATTCGTCTTGCCCCTCCGCTGGGGAGTCCTCCAGACCTACTGCGGCAACACCAGCCATCCTCACCGGTTCAGCTGCTAGAAGTTGAGAAACTTTATCCAGAAGTGCTTGCGATTCGAATGGTTTTGTCAACCAACCATCGGCACAGACTTCTCCCGCCTTTGCTTCATCAAAATGGTCGAAGGCTCCCGGCAACAATAAAACCGAGGTATTCGACAAACTCGGCTCACTCTTGATAGCGCGACACAGCTCAAAACCATCTTTTCCAGGCATTGAAATATCAGCAATAACCAAATCAGGAATTTCTTCTAGCACCTTATTAAAAGCACTATCTCCATCATCCGTCATCTCAAGCTGATATTCTTCTGTCGAGAAGATAATACCGACGACTTTCTGAATGGTAATACTATCATCGGCCAACAGCAGTTTTTTCATCATTGATGCCTCCTCGCACCACCAGTATCAGATTGGGTTTGTAAAAAACCCCTGGGTCATTTCTATGGCTAAAAAATTGATGTCCAAAACAGTATACTCTTTATTCTTATAGATAAATTTACCAACACTTCCCATATCTATCTCTTGTGTCGCAATTGTTGACAGCTCACCTTTTTTTTCATCAACAATTCGCCCGGTCATGTCAGCTGGCAAAGCAACTGTGCCATATTCTGATTCAACCAACACTTGGTAACTCTGCGTTGTTTGTTCCGACTGAGTTCCGCCACCAACTACCTGACTCAAATCCAGCAGCGGAATCAACTGACCAGCATCAACCAGAACAGCTGAAACACCTCCGGGAAGGCGCGGTAACGTATAACTTTTCGAGTTTTGAAGGATCTTTTGAATCTGCTGCAGCGAAACCGCAAATCCCAATGCTCCAATCTGAAAAAGACCAAAACGATTCATACCGATACAGCAGTAGATCCATAATAGCGTTCCGGCTCAAAAACAATCATGGGTTCATTGTGCAAAAGTTTAATCTGCGAGTAAAAGCCCATCGCTGAAACCTTTAAAAGAAAAGGAATTTCACAGGATTGAAAGTCTTCTGCTGCTGATAAATCATCGACCTGATCCACCAGCAAAGCCCAATTCCCCTCAGAACCACGTAAAATGACAGCCTTTTTATCCTTTAGCATAATTTCAGAAAAAATATCCAGTTTCAATGCAGGGTCAACCGCAGGAATCCATGTTTGCCGAAATTGAAGCGCGGAAACAATCCCTCGACCGATATCGCTACGACTTGAATCGAGTCTTCCAGCTATTTGCTCGACGACCTCAACAACTTCATCTAATTCCAGTAGGAGCCCTGTTTTCCCCAAGCGAAAAATAAGTTTTTTGCCATCAACTGCTATCATAAAACCTCAAAAACTTATCGAACTGCTTGATTTTTCAAGGAAAGCGCTTCAAAAGCTACCATAGAGATTAGAGACTGTCAAGCCTTTATCAATAAACTCCAATAAGTTATTACACATCAAATACTTTTCCAAGGTTGTGGCAAAAAGCATTCCCGATAGAGAGCCAGAGCAAAGCGATCGGTCATTCCGGCAATAAAATCGGCAACTGAGATTTCCAAACTATCTCCTGAAAATCGTCGTCCCCCGTGTTGCAGAAAAATATCCTCGTTTTCACAGAAATAGAGAAACAGTTCTCGGAGCAGATGTGAGGCTTTATCAAATTCCCCCTGTACGGAATCTGCCTGGTAAACATGCTCATAGAGCCAATCTCTCAATGCCCTGATTGCTTCATCCATTTCGCTGGATAATCTAATCTGAAAATCGTCTCCCGACATGGACTCACTGATCAAATCTCGCACCATCCGATCAATCCGGCAGGAATGGCGCAAGCCGACAACGGCAGATATTTGTGTGGGGATATCGGCCGAGCTGATGACGTGTCCACGAATAGCATCATCAAGATCATGGCTGACGTAAGCAATAATATCCGCCAAGCGAACGACTTGACCTTCCAAAGTTTGAGCACGGGATTGCCCATCTGGCGTCAATAACCCTCCCCGCCCTTTTGAATGTTTTAAAATTCCATCACGCACTTCATGGGTAAGATTCAATCCTTTACCATCTTTTTCCAACACGTCCACAACCCTCAAACTCTGTCTGACATGATGAAAACCACCGGGCAGCAGACTATTCAAAACCCTCTCTCCAACATGCCCAAAAGGGGTATGCCCCAAATCGTGCCCTAAGGAAATTGCCTCAGTAAGATCTTCATTCAGACGCAATGCTCGAGAAATAGTACGGGCAACCTGAGAAACTTCAAGAGTATGTGTCAGACGAGTGCGATAATGATCCCCCTCGGGAGAAAGGAAAACCTGGGTTTTATATTTCAGCCTTCTGAAGGCTTTACTATGTAAAATACGATCACGATCATGTTGGAAAGCCGTACGGATAGAACATAGTTTAGACGAGAACTGCCGACCTTGACTTCTTGAACTTAGGCAGGCATCAGATGAGAGGGTTTGTAATTCAATGTTTTCAATTGACTTTCTAATATTCATCTAAACCTCTATGATTTCAAGAAATAAAAAACTCATCAAAGTATTGGATCAATATCTCATTGTAACAGTAATATAGTTATATAAGTGATAAAATTGATATAAAGCTACAAAACTATTTTGTTCTTGCCTTGTTTTAAATTATATTCTAAAAGTTATGATCCTTTGACCAGTCAGGAGAAATATAAAATGGCAAATATCATGGAGATGGCTGCAGACATTATTGCAGCACACGCGTCAACAACCCCCATGTCAAAAGAAGAGTTGATCGCCGAGCTAAATGAGGTTCATTCTGCCTTGTCTGCCCTGGAAAAAGGGGAGGTTTTACAGGCAGATGAAGTGATTGAAGAAGCTCCTGCAGTGAGCAGAAAAAAGGCTTTTGGTAAGGAGAAAATTTATTGCATGATTTGTGGCAAAGGGTTCAAGACTCTGTCTCGGCACCTGAAAACGGCTCACGACATGACTGCCGCAGAATACCGGCAGCAATTTGACATTCCCCGCAGTCAGTCTCTCGCATCAAAAAATTACTCGGAAACCCGACGTCAGATGGCCGTTGATCGTGGTCTGGCTGACAACTTGGCTAAGGCTAGAGCCGCACGAGGGAAAAAATAAACCGCTATTAACACCAAACAAAAAGGCGACACTTGCGGGTCGCCTTTTTGTTTAAACTGGACTAGATCTATTCCAGTTTGAACGGAATTGTTGCAATCTCGTTTTGCTCTCCATCCAAAACAACAACCCTCCACTCACCAGCCCACTGCGGCAAAAACCGTTTAGATGAATAGGTTCGCCAATCTGAAGATCTGATGGGCAAGGTAACCCGAGCTAACTCGTCGTCATGATAATACCAGACATGGGTGACCTCCGTATCCCCCTGCGCACCAACAATCCGGGTAAAACAGTATAATTTACCAAAATCAGCACGATAGGATTCAATACGATCAACCGGTAGTTGATTTTCGATTGCCGAAGTAATCGTGCCGTCAGCAACCATTAAATCTTCCGCTTGGGCTAGAGAAACACCCAGAACAATAAAAATAACCATCAAAAACAGTCTACTCTTCAACAGTACAACCCCCTTATGCCAGGCTTGAGTTCAGGTAGAAAACTTTTCCCCGCGGATAAAACAAGCTGAAAATTATCCGCCACAGTCACTCCGACATCGGCAAAAGACTGGCGGATACCCATTTTTTTTGGAGCAGAGATAGCTTTGGACGAAAGTAACAGCGGCACATATTCGCGGCTGTGATCCGCTCCCGAGGTGGTCAGGTCACAACCGTGATCCGCAGTAACCATCAACAAATCGGTAGTGGACATCTTCTTATATAATTCGGGCAGCCAACGATCAAACTCCTGTAATGCCATGGCAAAACCGGTGCTATCCAACCGGGATATGTACAGCATATCAAAATCTATCCGGTTGGTCATGATTAAACCGTGATTTATTTTATCCAGAGCATAGAGTGTTTGCTCCATACCATCAAGATTATTGATTGTTGGAAACGAATCAGATAGTCCTTCCCCGGAGAAAAGATCCTTAATTTTGCCAATTCCACAGGTCGGTATCCCCTGTTTCCACAATAGGTTGAGAAGTGTCATCTCAGGAGGGTTACGGGGGAAATTAATCAAGTACGGTAATCTGCATTGATTTTAACATACTCATAGCTGAGATCAGAGGTATAGTAACTTGATTCAGCTGCGCCCTGATGCAAATCAATCGTCACCATAAACTCATCCTGCTGTAACACCTTGGCCGCTTCAGCTTCCTGCTCTGCTCCAACAACCAGACCATTAACAGTAACTGGAATCTGATCGAAACTGATATCGACTCGATTTGGATCAATATCAACTCCAGAATAACCAACTGCCGCAATAATTCTCCCCCAGTTGGCATCCTCACCAAAGAAAGCAGTTTTGACCAGAGCCGATGTCGCAACCGAACGTGCAGCCAGGCGTGCTGAACCTTCATTCTCAGCTCCAACAACCCTGATCTGAACCAGCTTGGTCGCCCCTTCCCCATCACGAACAATCATTTTGGCAAGATCCAGCAGAACCCGCTCCAGATGTTGACTGAATATTTCAGCCTCACGCGTATCAGGTTTGATCAGTGCAGAGTTAGCGGCTCCATTAGCCAGCAGCAGAACCATATCATTGGTCGAGGTATCACCATCTACAGTGATCGAATTGAAGCTTTTCTTTACTGCCTGTTGCAACGCCACATTGAGCAGTTCAGGGGCAACCTGTGCATCAGTGAGAACAAACCCGAGCATCGTTGCCATGTTGGGGTGTATCATCCCGGCACCTTTTGCAAGACCGAGAATTTTGTAGTTCTGTTTTCCCTTTTCTGTTGCAGCTGAAGTCTTTGAAAAAGCATCCGTGGTCATCATTGCTTCAGCTACACTGGAAGCATGATCGGGAGACAAGTTGGTTACAAGCTGAGGAATTCCCGTCGTAAAAGGGTCAAGGGGGAGGGGTTCACCAATCACTCCAGTCGAAGCAACGACAACAAGGTCATCTGCAATCTGCAACTGCTCTGCAAGTAATTTAAGGGTTGTTTCAGCAGTCTCTAAACCTGCCGTCCCCGTACAAGCATTGGCATTGCCACTATTGACTAAAATAGCCTGGCATTGCCCCTTGGCAATATTCGGCTTAGTCACGATCAATGGGGCAGCAATCACTTTATTGAGAGTAAAAACACCGGCACAATCTGCAGGACAATCTGAAACAATGATCCCCAAATCCAGTTTATTCGTTTTTTTAATTCCACTGGCTATTCCAGAAAAACGGAAACCAGCAGGGATATCAACCAGGTTCATATAAACTCATTTTTAGTTTTGCAAAAAAGTAGTGAGATGACTAAACCATCATACTTAGCTGATCAACGTGTTATAGGTCTGCTCAGTCGGCAACATTAATCCAAAGCAAGTTCCCTCTCCAGACAACTCCTCCAGAAAAATATCTCCCTTCATTCGATCGACAACAACTTTGACCAGTGCCAGACCGATTCCAACACCATGGGGTTTTTCCGTATCGATATCCCCGAGTTGGGTATAGGAATCAAAAATTGCTTCATGGGCTCTTGGCGGAACGGCCTGCCCCTGATTGAAAACTTGCAGATAAATATAATCCAGACCCTCAAATGCTTTGACTGCTGCAGTGATCCGAACCAAGCCACCATCCCGATTAAATTTAACGGCATTATCGATCAGTGAGTTAAAAGCCATTCCGAATTTTTCCTGATCACCGTAGATTTCCGGCAAATCATCCTGAAGATCAATTTCAGTCACCAAATTTCGTTCGGACATCTTTGAGCTGTAGTACTGAAAAGCATCAGCAATCGACCAAGGAACACCAAAAGATTTCCAGCGCCAAACCTCACGTTCAGATTCGATGGAAAACAACCTCAGCATACCAGTGATCAGCTTTTCCAGACGTTTTCCTTCGCCATGTACATCAATTAAATTCTCTTTGATTTCTTCTGCCGATAGTTTATCAATGAAAGAGAGGGTTAAATCTACGTAACCCATAATGGAGGTTAATGGGGTTTTCAGTTCATGGGAAAGGTTACAGACCAACCGGGTGCGAGCTCGGTTAACCCTGACCAAATCCTCATTTGTATGTTCAAGAACCAGGGCTTGCTGGCGAAAATTGTTGATCAGTTTAAAGTTTTCCATCGCCAGTGAGACCTGGTTTGCAATCGCCACCAGTATATTCTGATCTTCCAAATCAAAGGGATATCCAGAAGTTTTATTATTGACGTTGATAACCCCGACCATCTCATCACGCACATAGATCGGTACCGAAAGTAAAGATTGGTTTTTATAGCGCATCCCACCATCGAGACTTTTAAAACGGCTATCCTGATCAATATTCGGAACCAGCACTGGCTCTCCCGTTGCTAAAACATGACCGGAGATCCCTTCTCCAGCAGCAACTCGGACAGTACGGGCAATTTCTTTAGACAATCCATGGACAGAGGCAATATGGAGTAAACCGTCATCTTTTAGCAACATCAGTGAAGCTACCTCGACACCAGTAGAATGAACGATCGAATCGAGTATCTGATCAAATAACTCCTGTAGATCATTTCCCGCATTGGCAGTTTCTCCCACTTTTTTGAGCAGGATAAGATCCGCCATCCGCCGCTGTGCCTCAAGGCGCGCTTGATTCTGATGGGTCGCATGGAAATAGGTACTGATCCCCAGCTTGGCCGCTTGTATAACCTCCTCTTGAGAAAACGGTTTCACCAGATAGTCGAGGGCTCGCTCCCGTAAGACCTGACGAGCAACATTGAAATCCTGTTGACCGGAGATCATAATGACCTGAACTTCCGGGGTGTGCTGCTTAATCATTTGCAGCACATTAACCCCATTGATGTCGGGCAGAGAAACATCACAAAAAACCACTGCAACATCTTCCTGATCCAGAGTCTTGGTGATACCAAGTCCTGACCCGGAACGCAGCACCGGGCAATCGAGACTTTCCAGCATATCTTCCATAAGATCCAGAATGAGCGGCGCATCATCAATCAGAAGAATCGCTGGATTTGATTGTTGTTGTTCTGTCATCAGATTATCTCAACTTAGTGATGGCTAAGTAAACTATCATCCTATTTTCCACAGCATTTTTTGTATTTTTTCCCACTACCGCAGGGACACGGGTCATTTCGACCAACCTTATCTTCTTCTCGGATGGTCGGTTTCTTCACCTGATTTTCATCCCCATCAATCCGGTTCATCGACATTTTCTGCTTACGTTGCTGTGTTTCCAGCTCCTCTATATCTTCCTCACGCGCTAACTGGATCCGGAAAATTTTCTGCAGAACTTCCTCCCGTACCCGGCTCATCATCTCCATAAATAAACTATAGGCTTCGCGCTTATACTCTTCTTTGGGGTTTTTCTGTCCATAACCACGCAGACCAATCCCCTCTTTCAAATGGTCGACTGAAAGGAGATGGTCTTTCCACTGCGAATCGATTGTCTGAAGCAACAATATCCGCATCAAATGATCCATGACCGGCGAGGTAAAATCCTCCTCCTTCTCCGTCAAGCAATCATCGGCCTGCCTCTTCAACAAAGCCTCTAGCTCTTCAAGTTTAACCCTGGAGAGATCCAGAGAACTCAAATCTGGGGGAAAATTGAACTGATTTAAAAAATCGTCAGCTAACCGATCCAGATCCCAGTGGGTCGATGAACTTTTATCCGGGCAGAACGACCCAATCATATCTTCAATGGTATCGGCAATAATTCCCTGAAAAGTTTCCTGTAGATTTTCTCCACCTAAAACTTCGCGGCGCTGGGTATAGATAACGTCACGTTGCCTGTTCATAACATCATCATACTCAATCAGATGTTTACGAATATCGAAGTTATGTGCTTCAACCTTCTTCTGAGCATTTTCAATTGCCTTACTGATGATTCCATGTTCGATCGGTTCACCTTCAGGAATTTTCAGCTTCTCCATCACATATGCTACCCGTTGCGAACCAAAAATACGCAACAGATCATCTTCAAGGCTGAGATAGAAATGACTTTTCCCCGGATCACCCTGCCGACCAGAACGGCCGCGCAACTGATTATCTATACGCCGCGATTCGTGTCGTTCAGTTCCAAGGATATAGAGACCACCGGCATCAAGAACTTCCTGCCGCTCGGCTTTACAGCGCTCCTCATAACTGGGGAAAAGTTCCCTGAAACGAACCTCGGGATCCTCCGCACTGGCAGCTTCCGCCCGTGCCATCATTTCCGGATTTCCACCAAGAACAATATCAGTTCCCCGACCCGCCATATTGGTCGCAATTGTGACCGAACCCTTACTACCAGCCTGGGCAACAATATAGGCCTCGCGCTCATGCTGTTTGGCATTGAGAACGTTATGGGGAATACCACGTTTTTTCAATAATGCAGAGATAACTTCCGATTTATCGATGGTGATCGTTCCAACCAGAACCGGCTGACCATTTTTATGGCATTCGGCAATATCTTCAACCACAGCAAGGAATTTTTCTTTTTCTGTTTTGTAGATGACATCAGCCATATCATCACGCTGCATGGGTCGGTTCGTCGGGATGACAACCGTATCCAGCTTATATATTTCGTTAAATTCAGCAGCCTCAGTTTCTGCAGTACCGGTCATCCCCGCCAGTTTTTCGTACATACGGAAATAATTCTGGAAAGTAATTGTCGCCAGAGTTTGATTTTCATTGGCTATTTTTACCCGCTCCTTAGCCTCAATCGCTTGATGTAAGCCATCGCTCCAACGTCGCCCCGGCATCAACCGCCCGGTAAATTCATCGACGATCTGCACTTCACCATCTTGAACAACATAGTCAACATCACGTTGGAATAACGCATGAGCTTTGAGAGCCTGATCAACGTGATGCAGTAGTTCAATGTTTTTCGATTCATACAGATTGTCTACATTGAGCAACTTTTCAACCTTTGACACCCCTTCTTCAGTCAAAGCTGAGGACTTGGCCTTTTCATCAACAGTAAAATCACCGGTATGCTTTTTTGTCGCCTGGCCAATTTTTCCATCCCGCTCCTCAATCACTTCGCCCTTTTTCAACCGGGGAATGACTTGGTCAACCGTATAATAGAGTTCGCTGGAAGATTCACTTGGACCGGAGATAATCAGTGGAGTTCGAGCTTCATCGATAAGAATCGAGTCAACCTCATCAACGATCGCATAGTGCAGATCACGTTGAACATAATCCTCCAGATCAAATTTCATATTGTCGCGCAAATAATCAAAGCCGAACTCATTATTGGTTCCGTAGGTGATATCTGCAGCATAAGCGGCTTTGCGTTGGACATCTGTTAAGCCATGCACAACGCAATCGACACTCAAGCCAAGAAACTGATAAAGCTCCCCCATCCAGGCTGCATCACGTTTTGCCAGATAATCATTGACGGTGACGACATGAACCCCTTTGCCGGTTAAAGCATTGAGATAGATTGGCAGGGTCGCCATCAGCGTTTTTCCCTCGCCAGTTTTCATCTCTGAAATTTTTCCGGAATTGAGAACCATTCCACCAATTAACTGGACATCAAAGGGGCGTAATCCAAGGACTCGCTTACTTGCTTCCCTGACAACAGAAAAAGCATCGGGCAACAGTTGCTCCAAACTTTCACCAGAGTCCAGGCGTTGACGAAATTCATCCGTTTTAGCGACCAATTGATCATCATTCAGAGCTGCAAAGTCAGCTTCCAGAGAGTTGATCTGATCAACCATCGGCTTCATTTTTTTAAGGTCACGCTCATTCTTACTGCCAACAACTTTTTTTACTAAATTACGAATCATCGCTGAGTAATACTCCAGAAATCCCCGTCAAAACTCACGTCAAGGGTAAATACTAAAAAAGAAAAGTAGAAAAACTTTAAACTATTCAACAAAACCGGGGCTATTTCCACTTGACTAACAGTTATGCATAAATAGTTATAAAAAGCCAATAATTACATGGCTGACATTGGCCGGCATAGTAGCACAAGAAAAGAATCACTCACAAGTATTTAAGAAGGGACAAAACCTTGGAATTATCAGAAGTTGTAGCACTATCAGAAAGGAATTTGAATATTGAGATGTTCTCTTAAGAGAACCAGAGAGAGAGAGAAATATTAAAACTAGAGGGTTTTTCTCGGGTCAATAGGAACCCCGTTTAAACGCAGCTCATAATGTAAATGTGACCCTGTCGATTGACCAGTGTTGCCAACCTTAGCAATGAGATCACCACGTTTAATTTTCTGCCCAGCTTTGACTAGAATTTTTGATGTATGGCCAAAAACACTACGATAACCGTAACCATGGTCAATGATTAACATTTTTCCATAGCTTGGAGAATATTTAACCCGTGCCACAATACCATCGGCTGTTGCAACAATCAGCGTCCCAATACTTGCTGCAATATCCAGCCCTTCATGCATAACTCTTTTCCCAGTAAAAGGAGACTTACGCATACCAAAATAAGAGGTCAACCAACCTTTTGTTGGCCAGCCTTTCGGGGTTGCCCGACTGAGAGAGACCTGATCATTAAGAAGATTCCGCACGTTTTCCTGGCTTTGCCGCCGCAGTTCGATTGCAACTTGTAATTTATTGATCCGTCGCTGTATATCATCAACAGCCTCCATAGATCCAACCTCTGGAAGCCCTCCGATAGCAACTGGTATCCCCTCTGGAACAGTTTCCAAGTCCGCCAACTGCCTGACCCGCGCCTCGGTTTCAGCAAGCGAAGCCATCTGCTGCTGAACCTCTTCTAAATCAACGACCAGATGTTGTAGCGTCTGTCGTTGTTGGCTGGTCGTCACTCTGAGGTGTTGCAGCTCAGCACGGTCAACAGTAAAATTAAAATAACTGTAGGCAAAAAAAGCAAGCAGTCCGGTAAGAGCAAAACAACCACAGAGTGCGAATTTGACAACTCCACTCCGAACCCGGACACGCCGTATTTTGCTATTCCCTTCCGGTATAAATATGACTGAAAAGCGTTTTGCCAAGGCAACTCCAGAAAAAATTGGATTGTCGATTAATACACAAGCTTTTTCGAGCACAAACCAGATAGTAATCTTCTTATATGATCTTGATAGATAATTATACTACACTAATAACATATTTCTAAAACTATTCCAACAAATTTATTGCTAATGCAAATTCATCACAATCCGGGAACTTGACACAATTAATACAAACACCCCAAACCTTCTGCGGTAACTCAGATTTTTCAATATCAGAAAAGCCAAGGAGTTTAAAAAAATCGGGCTGATAAGTCAAAGCAAAGACCCTCTTTATCCCAAGTTCAGTCGCTTCCTGAAGGCAACTCTCAACAATTTTACGTCCGATCCCCTTCCCTTGCTGACCTGCAGCGACAGCCAGAGAGCGAACCTCCGCCAAATCCTCCCAACAAATAGCCAAAGCACCGATTCCAAGAATGCTACCATCTTCCTCGTAAACATAAAAATCACGCAGAGAATCGTAAATATCAGCCAGCGAACGTCCCAACAGCTGCCCGTCGTTGGCATAATCAAGCAACAGCTTGTGAATAGCTCGGACATCCGAAATACGAGCATGGCGGATCATATTATCTCCCTATAACTCAGGCTACCAGAGCCCTCGAACTTTCAATCAATTCACGAGCATGTACCAGCGTCTGCTCACCAACCTGCGAGCCACCAAGCATTCGAGCCATTTCAGCAATCCTGCTGTCTCGATTCAGTAAGTTCAGACTAGTTATGGTCCGACCGTTACTTTCTTCTTTGATAACACGATAGTGTTGATCCGCAAACGCTGCAACCTGGGGCAAATGGGTCACACAAAGCACCTGTAGATTTTTCCCTAGACGACTGATCTTTTCACCAACCGCCGTCGCTGCTTCACCACCAATTCCAGCATCAACCTCATCAAAAATCAGCGTTCTGATACCATCCCCTTCTGGAACACTCCGCTTTAAAGCCAGCATAATCCGTGACAACTCACCCCCTGAAGCTATTTTAGCCAAAGGCTGTGCCTCCTCACCCGGGTTGGCAGCAAGATAGAATTCTCCACTTTCCAGTCCATCCACCGAGGGCTCTGACAGTGGAGTAAGCTTGAGGGTAAAATCAGCACGCGCCATTGCCAGATCAGCAAGCTCACCTTCCACTTTGGCGGCTAACTCAATGGTTGCTTGTTCACGTAGCTCACTCAGTTGCTTTCCAGATTTTAATAGCGAGTCATTTTGCATCTGCAATTGTTGTCGCAGCTGCTCCCGTCGTCCCTCAACATCACTCAGATCATTGAGCTGTGCCGTTATCCGCTCCAGATACTCTAACAATTCAACAATTGTCGGGGCATATTTACCCTTCAGACTGGCCAGCAAAGCGAGGCGGTCTTCAACCTGCTGTTGCCGTTGTGGCTCAAAATCCAGCTTTTCCGCATAACCGCGCAATTCTGATGCAATATCTTCCAGACTGTAAAGATTTGTTTGCAGAGATTTAGCCAAAGAGCCGAGATGGGGATCAATCAGTTGCAAGGCCTCAAGTTGGGTGGCGACAACAGAAATTTTTTCACAGGCAGCATGTTGTCCAGCATAAAGACTTTCGTAACCAGCAGAGGTTGCAACTGTTAATTTTTCTGCATGTTGCAACAGAGGGCGTTCCTGTTCCAGCTCATCATCTTCACCAATCCTCAAATGAGCATTCAGCAATTCCTGCTGTTGAAACCCGAGCATATCCAGCCGTTGCTGCCGTTCACGTTCTGCTAAATTTAAATTGTTCAGCTCTTTTTGTAACTGCTGGTAGGCTGAAAAAGTGGATCGATACTCCGCCAAAGGCTTCTGCAACCCGGCAAAGTAATCCAATAATTGCAGATGGGTTTCAGTACGTTGCAAATTCTGATGTTCGTGCTGACCATATATATTAACCAGACCACTTATCAATTCACGCAACTGAGCCAATGAAACGGCTGAGCCATTAATAAAAACCCGATTTTTCCCAGAACGGGAAACAATCCGACGCACCAGCAGCTCCCCATCATTATCCAAGCCAGCATCAACCAGTTGTTGTCCCAGCAGGTGTTCTGCACTGAGATCAAAGATTGCTTCAACTGCAGCTTCGGTTTCCCCGGTTCTGATAATTTCACCACGCGCCCGACCGCCGAGAAGAAGATTGACAGCATCAATAATGATTGATTTTCCTGCACCCGTTTCTCCAGTCAAAACATTAAAACCAGAACCGAAAGTGACATGCAGATTTTCAATAATGGCAAAATTTTTAATGATGAGATCTGTCAGCATTATTAGCCTAATTTGGTACACTCATAAAAGTTCATGCTATGGCTAAGCAAAAAATTTGTTTTTTTTGCAGCGCCATCAACGTTGCCCCCAGTTCAACTTGGTTCGCAATATTTCAAAATAATCCTTACTCGGGCTGGTCACCAGACGGGTACGCGATTCTGAGCGGCGCACCTCGACCCGATCGCCCGGAAGTAACTTGCGTCCTACCTGGCCATCGGCAGTAAAAAAGACAACATCGTCTTCAAAATTGACCTTTATCTCAATCACTGAACGACTCCAGACCATGATCGGGCGATTAGTCAACATATGCGGACAGATGGGGGTAATCAGCAAGCTATTGATATCGGGATAGATAATTGGGCCACCTGCAGCCAGATTGTATCCAGTCGAACCGGTAGGGGTCGAAATAATCAGACCATCAGCTTTATAGCTGGTCAAATGGCGACCATCCACACAGGTTTCCATGTCAATTATACGTGCCAGAGCCCCCTTATTAATAACGACATCGTTGAGCACAGTAAACTTCCCAATCACCTGATCATTTCTATGGATAAAGGCATCAAGCATCATCCGATCCGAGACCTGATAATCATCTGCAATCAACCGCTCCAGCATTTTCGGTAGTTCATCACGGGTAATCTCGGTCAAAAAACCAAGCCGCCCCAGATTAACACCGACAATCGGAACATTCCGTTCACCAACCTGACGAGCAACAGAAATCAGCGTACCATCACCACCAAGAACGATGATCAGATCTACTAATTCAGGAATCTCTTCTCCGGCATAACCATTCACCTGCCCTATCTGCTCAGCCAAACTGTCTTCGAGCAAAACTTCAATCTTCTCCAGTTTGAAACGTTCCCAAATATCAGAAGCGATCTGCTCAGCGTCCGGGTGATTCTTTTTTGCGTAAACACCAATTTTTTTCAGCATCGACCCACCATTAAAAGATTTAAAAGTAAAATCCTCAAAACAGAAGAGACAATTATCACAAATTACCAGCATAAGTCCATCTCATAGGATGTTGTTGAGAGACAAACTGCGTGCTACATTATCAGGATATCAATCCATTTTCGACAACAACCCCATCATGCTTCAGGCATTGCTTGCGGGAAGTTAAGCGAAAAGCGTTGGACTCAAGCAATGCCTGAAGCATGATGCCTACCGCTGCAGATAAATAGGTTGGAGCAACCATGGATCTTTTTGAACAAACAGCTCAAAACAGCGACAACACCCCACTGGCAGAACGGATGCGCCCGCAAACCCTTGATGAAGTTGTGGGTCAACAGCATCTGCTTGGAGAGGGAAAACTACTGCGCCAATTAATAGAAAGCGATCAACTGGCATCGATTATTCTCTGGGGACCTCCCGGCACCGGAAAAACCACCCTTGGTCGAGTGATTGCTAACTGCACCAAAAGCCGCTTTGTCTTCTTTTCAGCGGTTCTCGGTAGCATCAAGGACGTCAGAGAAATCCTGGCCGAAGCAAAACAGCAACGCGCTTACCACGCTCGCAAAACTCTCCTGTTTGTCGATGAGATTCACCGTTTCAACAAAGCGCAGCAGGATGCATTTCTCCCCTCGGTCGAAAAAGGGGAAATAACCCTGATCGGCGCAACCACCGAAAATCCCAGCTTTGAAGTCAACTCAGCACTGCTATCGCGATCACGAGTTTTCGTTCTGGAACCGCTGGCACCAGAAGATCTGAAAATCCTTCTAAATCGCTCCATATCTTCTCAACAGGGGCTGAATAAGCCGAATCTCCAGGTTGAAGATGCTGCTCTCGATTTCTTCGCTGATCAGGCTGGTGGCGATGCCCGGATTGCTCTTGGAGCGCTGGAGGTCACCGCCGCCACCGTCCAAGACAATTCCATTTCACTGGAAACCGCCCGGGGAGCAATGCAAAAAAAGGCACTCCTTTACGACAAAGGTGGCGAGGAACACTATAACGTCATCTCTGCATTCATCAAAAGTATGCGTGGCTCAGATCCAGACGCAGCCCTGTACTGGTTGGCCCGGATGTTGGAAGCAGGAGAAGATCCATTATTTATTGTCCGCAGGATGGTCATTTTTGCTTCGGAAGATGTTGGCAATGCCGATCCGCGTGCGCTGCAAATGGCTCTGGCCGTACAGCAAGCGATCCATTTTGTCGGCCTCCCGGAAGCCAGAATCAATCTGGCACAGGGAGTCACCTATCTGGCAACGGCACCAAAAAGCAATGCCAGCTATATTGGGATAGATGAAGCTCTGGCCGAAGTGCGAAAATCGGGGGCACTACCGGTTCCCAAACATGTCCGCAATGCTCCAACTCAATTGATGAAACAGCTCGACTACGGCAAAGAGTACAAATATGCCCACAATTATCAGGATGGTTTTGCGGAACAGAGTCATTTGCCAGAGCAGATCAAAGAGAGAAAAATTTACCGCCCAACAGAGCGGGGCTACGAAAAGTTGATCACTGAGCGAATGAATCATCTGCGAAACAAATCAACCAAGGAAACTCCAGAATGAAAGCAATCTGCGGGATCATGGTTCTGCTGGCAGGTCTAATTACAACGCCTTCAATGGCTGATGGTTGGGAGCCGTGGGAGGTTAGCGAGCAAACACAACAGTTTGATTCTGCAAACAACTCGGCACTACAAATCGCCGTCCAACTATTTCAAAAGTATTTATCCCCCGTTGACGGTCAGCGCTGTGCCATGTATCCAACCTGCTCCGCATACTCGTTACAGGCAATCCGCAAACACGGATCCCTCATGGGCGTTTTCCTGACCGTCGACCGCCTCTACCATGAAGGTGATCCGATCGAACAGCAGCACCCCATCAATAAGTGGGGATATATCCGGTTTTATGATCCGTTAGAAAATAATGATTTTTGGTTGGAAAACTGATTAACGACCAAGCATAATCAATTGTTAAAGGATGCAGATGACAATAACAACCGGTGTCTGGCGAAAAAACGGCGTGGAATAGGCGACGGCGGGGGCGCAACCCCGCGACCTTGAGGGTTATTAACCTGTAGCCTTCGATCTCACCACAAATCAATCTGCTGACGAATCAACTCACTGCCGGTATTTGTACGCACCCACTGGATCAAATTTAGCGCACGCGATGTTCCCTTGTTTTTCAACACAACAACTGCGTTCTTGCGCAATTGGGTCACACCAGCATAGGCGGTAGCATTACCTTTGATGGTGCGGCGGACTTCGGATGCAGGAGACTTAAGCAACCATTCGAGATCAACCGGGATACGGATATCGGTCTCAGCTCGCGGCGGACAAACCATGGTACAATCATCACAGCCGAACAACCAACTCCCAATCGACCCACCTTCCGAACCAGAAAGAGCTCCCCGCTTTTCGATGGTCAAATAACTGATACACTTCCGCGCATCGATCGGCTGGCCAGATTGAATCGCCCCAGTCGGACAACTCTTCACACAAGCGTGACAGGTAGTGCAATCAAACGGCATCTGAGCCTTATGGATAACCTCCGGCAGTTCGGCATCAATAAAGAGACAGCCGATAAAAACCCGCGTATTTTCTGAACCGGGTACCCGCAATAGATCGTTATCGCCGATCACACCAAGCCCACCGACCGCGGCAAACAAACGTTCATAGACAGCTGCGGTATCAACTGTTGCCTCAGCGTGAACATTCCCACCAAGCATCGCTGTCAATTCAGAAAGCATAGTCTGCCCGGTTGAGTGGTAATCGGCTTCCCTGGCATAAGCCGAAATATAACCAAGTAAAGCGTCGTTTGCAGGGACGGGGAACGGGTGTGTTACTGAATGATCGCCCCAACGGTTGCAGAAAGTGAGTACGATCACCGATTTGGCGAAGGGAAAAGTATTCCATGGATCAGATTTTTCGGGA
Organism: Thermodesulfobacteriota bacterium; assembly: GCA_034717915.1. Taxonomy (GTDB): domain Bacteria; phylum Desulfobacterota; class Desulfuromonadia; order Desulfuromonadales; family Geopsychrobacteraceae; genus Desulfuromusa. The sequence goes on along the minus strand of JAYEME010000011.1, from coordinate 17,069 downwards.
AGCATCTGTTCGAGATAGTCCATCTCGCCGTGCATCCCCAGCTTCAGCCAGTCGGCGACCTGAACATTGTTAGCTTCGATACGCTGCCGCAACATCGGGTTATCCATCCTGATACATGCAATCGAATGCGCCCCGATTTCCCGGGATGCTTCTGCAAGCCAGTCGCTGAAGTTGTCTGGATTCATTTTGCTCCATTGTTGAATGTTGTTGAAGGAACAAGCTCGGATGGCACTAAGTTTAAGCAGTATTGCAGTAAACTTGGGACTGTCCCCAGCCCCATCGGGGGCTGTCCCGAAGTTTACGAACCACGAAGAACTGTGGCGGTTTGCACCGCAAAAGCCTGGGGCAGCCCCCATGCGGGGACAGTCCCGTTTTTGCTGGAATTTCCCTTAACTTGATATGGCTATGCAAAGACTTCGTCCTAAAAGGCGGAGTGGTTTTTCAGGGGTGAAGGCATACTTATGTATGTCGAAGTCCTGAAAAACCGCTACAACACAGTAGGTCGGAGTTTTTGCGACGCCATCAGAACATAAAGCGTCGCATACTCACATTCATCAGCAACCCCACCCCAATCATCGTTGTCACCATACTGGTACCCCCATAGGAAAAAAGTGGCAGCGGAACTCCAACCACCGGAAGCAGCCCGATGACCATTCCCAGATTAACGACAATATGCCAGAAAATCATTGCTGTTACCCCGACCGCTAAAAACAATCCAAACCGATCAGCAGCGCGTCTGGCAACATATAATCCCCAAACAATTAAGAAAAAATAGAGTCCCAGCAGCACCAGGCTACCAACAAACCCCCATTCCTCGGAAAAAACAGAAAAAGCAAAATCGGTGTGCCGCTCAGGTAAAAATGAAAGCTGCGACTGTGTTCCCTGGATAAAGCCTTTACCGAAAAGGCCGCCACTCCCTACAGCAATCTTAGATTGGATAATATGGTAACCACTGCCAAGGGGATCAGCTTCAGGATTCAAAAATGTACGAATTCTGGCACGTTGATAATCGTGCAATCCAAACCAACCAGCCACAGCAACCAATGTCCCAAGAAGTCCCAACCCAATTAAAGTTCCACGTTTGAGCCCTGCAAACAACAGCATTGATGCTGCAATAAAAATAACCATCATGGCGGTTCCCAGATCAGGCTCTTTAAGAATCAAGACCACCGGCAGCAACAACCAGAGAGCGGGTTGCCAGATTTCAAACAAGCTATAGCCAAATGGATTTGCCGTTTTAGCAAAAATTCGAGCCAGTATTAAAATGACAGCAATTTTAATAACTTCTCCTGGTTGCAGATTAAAAAAGCCAAGATTGATCCAACGGGCTGCCCCCATGGTGGTTTTACCCAGAACCAACACATAGACCAGCAAGCCGATACTTACGCTATAAAAGTGAATGGCAAAATGTTCCAAATGGCGATAATCAACCAGACAGATGGTCAGAGCAATCAGAACTCCACCGGACAACCAGAGAAGCTGTTTCAGGTACAGAGGGGTTCCACCGGAATGCCAACTGGCAGTTGCACTAAACAGATTAGCGACCCCAATTCCAGCAACAATAAGAACGGTAAACAACAACACCCAATCAAAGTTAGACACCAGACGTCGATCAAACATCGGTTATTCCTCCAGTTCTGGCGATATTTCCTCTTTTAACTCCATATAGCGCTGAATTATTTGTTTTGCAATCGGTCCTGCTGCACGTCCACCAGATTGCCCATGCTCAACCACCACCGCAACAGCAATCTCTGGTTTTTCTGCCGGTGCATAGGCAACAAACAGAGCATGCGGACGAAAACGGTAAGGGGTTTTGCCCTCCTCGTCCAGCTCTTCTTCATCTGACTTGCGTCGAATAACCTGGGAAGTTCCGGTTTTCCCTGCGACCAGAACATTATCAAGACGGGCGGCATGCCCAGTTCCATGTGGCTCATTGACAACAGCAACCAGAGCATCCCGAACCGCTTTCCAGGTTTTCTGTGAATACTCAACCTGACGGACGACCTCCGGCTCAGGCTGCAGCAGCAGATGACCATCCCAGTCTTCGACCCGCCGGACAACCTGGGGCTTCAAAACCTTGCCATGATTGGCTACCGCCGCCATCATAACTGCTAATTGTATGGGTGTAGCAAGGACAAAACCCTGCCCAATTGAAGCGATAACGGTTTCCCCCGCATACCAGGGTTTATTATAACGTTGCCGCTTCCATTCCTGAGAAGGAATCAGACCTGAACGCTCCCCCGGCAAGGGATATCCAACCGGAGCCCCCAGCCCAAACTCTTTGGCCGCCACTGACAACTTATCAATCCCCAGCTCCAATCCGGTCTGATAAAACCAGACATCACAACTTTCTCGTAGCGCCTTTTTCAGATCTGTTATTCTATGACCCCTTTTCTTCCAACAACGATAACGAGAATCAGCAATAACAAAATCCCCCTTACAATCGACAGTGTTATTTATGCCTTCACGCAGTGCTGCCAAAGCGACAACTATCTTGAAAGTTGATCCCGGTGGATATTGTCCTGCAATCACTTTATTTTGTAACGGGTGACGGTTGTCCTGCGCCAATGCATTCCACTCATCCCCGGCGATCCCTTTGGCAAACCAAGCCGGATTAAAAGTTGGACGACTCACCATAGCCAGAATCTCTCCAGTTTTGACATCCAGAGCGATGGCTGCACCAGATTGGGAACCAAAAGCTGTATCAGCAGCGCGCTGTAATTCACGGTCAAGAGTCAGGTAGATTTTGTTGCCTGGACGCGAAGGTTCCACCTGCAGTTGCCGCAACAATTTCCCCTGAACATCAACCTCGACCAACCGTCGCCCCTTTTCACCCCGCAGATAGGGATCAAAGGTTCTTTCAAGAGATGTTTTACCGATAAAATCGCCACCACGATACAGTTTAAAATCCCCGCTCTGTAATTCTGCTTCGGTAATTTCACCAAGATATCCAATCAGATGGGCAGCTGAACCGTGATCAAGGTAGTCACGAACCGGTCGTACCTCGGTCAGCACTCCCGGCAAATCGACACTGTGCTCCTGAACCCTCTCCATAATCTCCCGGGTGACATCTTCAGCCAGTGGAACCGGACGATAAATTGGAAATCGCCTCCCCTCTTGCCAGCGTTGTTCAAGTTCAGAAATTTCCATATCCAGCAATGGTGATAACCGTTCAAACAGGAGAGTTCGATTTTCTACATCCTGACGCATGACAGAAATCTGAAATGATGGACGGTTATCAACCAGCAACACCCCGTTACGGTCAAAAATCGGCCCCCGTGGTGCATCCAGCGACAGAACCCGGGTGCGATTGCGAATAGAACGTTCCTGAAGGTCTTCGTAGCTGATCACTTGCAGGTACCAAAGACGCAGTAGCAACAGTAAAAATATTACGGCTGCTGCCGCTGAATAGAACAAAAAACGTCTTTGAACCGCTGGCAATTCTTTCCATTTCTGATCAAGAGCCATGATGTTTACTCTGATAAATCAGTCCAGCCAGGCCGGATCGATAGCCGAATAGACGCTGAAAACGAAGCAATAGAACCAAAAATAGGGTTGCAAATAGTATATTTATCAAAAGCTGCTTAGGAAGGGCTGGCAACAGTATGTGTAGAACGGATGCAGACTCAGCAAAAACGGTTAGATAAAAACCAACCAGAAAGTTTTGCAGCAATGTCCCAGCGGTCATCAACAACAGCAAGAGGGGAGGACTCTCAATATTAAGCTTCTCCGTAAGCACCCGCGTTACTAAAACAATAACCAGATAAACCGAAACATACAAACCTAGACTGGGACCACAAAAACTATCCTGAATGGCTCCCAGTAAAAGACCTGCAATAAGTGCTCGAGGTAAATTTTCATTCAGACCCAGATAAAGAACCAGGATCAGAATAAGATTCGGTCGCCAATCAGGAGGAAGAAATAATGGCAAAAAACTACTTTGCAGTAAGGCAAACAATATACCGGTGAAAATAAACGGCAAAAAAACTTTCATCGGTCATCTCCGACAATAACCATAACCTCTTCAAGATGGGAAAAATCAACTGTTGGCACTGCCTTGACCTGTTGAAATAAGCCAAATTGATCTTTTTTAACAGACTCAACCCGACCAAGTGGTAAGCCTTTTGGAAAAACCCCTCCCATCCCCGAGGTCACCAACAGATCTCCCGCCTGAATATCAGCATCACGCAAAGCATATTCGATGGATAAATCTTCACCACGCCCACGGGCAATTCCACGGGTTCGGGTTCGCTGAATCAGAGCAGCAATAGCAGAAGAAGCATCTGTTATCAACAGAACTCGAGAGCTGTCTGGCGCAATTTTTATAATACGCCCCACGATCCCTTGTGCCGCGACCACGGGCAAACCATTGCGCAAACCGGACAGAGTTCCCTTATCAATAATAATTGTCCGTGCCCAGTTGCTGGCATCTTCACCAATAACCTGCGCTGGCAAAGCCGGGCGATCCAATTCATCGACAAAGGCCAATAATTTGCGTAACCGTTCATTTTGCAGGGAAATTTCCTGAACCTGTTGCAGCTGGGAGTGCAGTTCCAAATTTTCCTGTTCAAGTTCAAGGCTGTGCTGCCGGGCATCAACCAACCAAATGTAGTTCTGCCAAGCGTCAGATACAGTGTCAGCAATACCATCAATGCCGGATTGAAAAGGTGCAGAAAAAGTGAGAACAGCTCGTTCGAAAAAGGTGGTGGCGGTTTTCTGACGAAGATTATAGGAATAAAGTATGACCGTTGCCAGCACGAGAATGATAGCCAGCAACAAAAATTGATAGCGTCTTAACAGCTCACGCACTGACTGCTCCAAGCAGACCCGGGTTTAAAATCAACCAAGGCAAACCTAAAAAAGGAGGATCGGCTGATCCTCCCTGAAGAATAGCATAATACTCCCGGATCATACTCTTATATCAGGAGGAAATAGCGACTTGTTTCAGCAAATCCAATTGATCCAGAATTTGACCGGAGCCAAGGACAACGCAAGACAAAGGTTCTTCGGCAACAGAGACTGGCAAACCAGTTTCCTCACGCAGCAGAATATCCAAATTTTTCATCATCGCACCACCACCAGCCAGCACAATTCCTTTGTCCACAATATCGGCAGCCAACTCTGGTGGGGTTCGTTCCAAGCAGATTCTGACCGCCTCAGTAATGGTGTTTATTGTCTCCATCATTGATTCACGAATCTCATCTGAATTAATATCCATGGTCTTGGGAACACCGCTGACCAAGTCGCGTCCCTTAATATCCATGCTAACGGTGTCATCTCCTGTAGAATAGGCACTCCCGATACCAATTTTTACCGCTTCAGCAGTCCGTTCACCGATCAACATATTGTACTTACGTTTCATGTATTGGGTAATCGCTTCATCCAGTTTGTCGCCACCAACTCGCACACTCTGTGCGTAGACAACCCCGGCAAGTGAGATGACGGCAACCTCTGTCGTACCACCACCAATATCAACGATCATATTTCCCGAGGCTTCAGTAATCGGAAGACCTGCACCGATTGCAGCGGCCATCGGCTCTTCAATCAGATAAACTTCCCGAGCACCAGCTGATTCCGCAGACTCACGCACCGCCCGTTTTTCTACCTGGGTAATTCCAGAAGGAACACAGATAACAATTCGTGGTCGAACCAGATTTTTACGATTATGTACTTTGCGGATAAAATATCGGAGCATTTCTTCAGTATGGTCAAAATCAGCGATTACACCATCTTTCATCGGGCGGATAGCCACGATGCTCCCCGGGGTACGACCAAGCATTTCCTTGGCATCTGTGCCGACCGCCAATACCTTACGCTGTCCAGCCGAACCAGTCTTTACTGCAACCACTGAGGGCTCACTAACAACAACTCCTTTCCCTTTCATAAAAACAAGGGTATTGGCTGTTCCCAGGTCAATGGCCAGGTCATTGGAAAATACGCCCCATATAGCATTAAAAATATTAAACATCTGTCGTCCTATAAACGCCGCAAGCGGCTTAAAATATTAAGTTACAGTTCAGTTAAAAGCTTGGCTACTCTAGCAAAACAACTATTTTTAAGCAAGCGTTAAGATAGCAAAAAATGATTGCTTTTCAGCAAATTGCTGGTCTAACATGCGAGCCTGTTTTTTTTCATACATTATTCTAAAACACAACTGAGGAGTTTCATTGCAATGCTTCAATTTGTCAGATCAAAACAAAAATCGGTCTTGATCAAAATTGCCTTCGGCGTGATCATTCTGAGCTTTGTCATCGGCTACACCATGCTTACAGCCCCCTCTGATCAGAGGGCGAATCAAGGTGGAGATATTGCTGCCCGCGTCAATGGTGACGAGATTAGCTACTCCGAATTTCAGAGCAACTACAGTAATCTCTACAACCTGTATCAAAATATCTACCAAGGAAATTTTGATGCCAATCTGGAAAAACAGCTAAATCTGCCCAAGCAGGCACTACAGCAATTGATTGAAGGATCACTTTTGATTCATCAAGCGAGTCAACTTGATATTGAAGTGACGCAAAAGGAGTTAGTTGACAGTATTGCCAATTATGATGCTTTTCAGGTTGACGGTAAATTTAATCGAGACCGCTATCTTGAAGTCCTGAACTATCAACGGATGGATGCGGAACAATTTGAGGCGACTCAGAGAAAACAACTCCTGACCCAAAAGGTACGGACCCAACTGCAACAGGATGCCAGTATCAGTGATGCAGAAATTTCAGAGGCATTTCATAAGGAAAATGATAAAATCAACCTTAACTATGTCTGGCTCACTCCCGCTCTAGTGGAAACCAAGGTTGCCGTAACTGATACTGGGTTAAAATCATTTTTTGAAAAAAATGTCGAAAACTTCAGAATCCCGGAAAAGGTCTCACTGCGCTATCTGCAATTTGATCCAGCCCGATACGAAAACCAGGTGGGCACTTTAAGTGAAGAAGAGCTACAGCGTTACTACCGCCGCAACCTTGATCAATTTGAAATTAAGGAACAGGTTAAAGCTGCACATATTTTACTGCGAGTTGCAGAAGACGCCAATGAAGAAGCAATTCAAAAACGGCGGGAGTTGGCTAACGAACTGCTGCAACAGCTCCAGAACGGAGCTGACTTTGCGCAACTGGCAAAAGCCCGGTCAGACGACAAAAGTAATGCTGCCTCTGGTGGAGACCTCGGCACTTTCGGACGCGGTACGATGGTTAGAGAATTTGAGGATGCCGTCTTTGCCTTACGACCAGGTCAATTGAGTGAAGTGGTTCAAACCTCGTTCGGCTTCCATATCATCAAAGTTGAAGAATACACTGAACCTGGGGTGAAACCTCTCGTTGATGCCATAGGTGAAGTCAAAGCTGGTCTGAAATTGGAAAAATCCCGGCAACTGGCCTACGAAAAAGCGATGGATGCTTATAATATAAATCGCAAAACCGGAGATTTAGAAGCAGCTGCAACAAACAATGATCTGGGAATCAAGGAGACCGGCTTTTTCTCCACAGACGAAGCCATTGACGGTATCGGTAAAGTGACAGAGATCAGCCAGGCAGCCTTTACTTTAAAATCTGCTGAATTGGCTCGACCAGAACAAACAACTCAGGGAGTTTTTCTGTTTACATTGAAAGACCGTCAAGAAAGTCACCTGCCTGAGCTGGCCAATGTCAAACCTGCGGTTGAACAGGCCTACAGAACCGAACAAGCTCACTCTTTAGCCAAAGAGTTGGCGGACAAGTTACTAACTGAGGCAACCGCTAAAAAAAGTCTGAGAACTGCGGCTAAAAACTTAAAATTGACAGTTGAAGAATCAGGTGATTTTAGTCGTAGTTTCGGCTTTTTTATCCCTCGCATCGGCTCTTCAAAAGAACTTTCTGAAGAGGCATTTTCCTTAACTGAAACAACTCCTATCGCAGCAAAAGTTTATACTATTGACAATAGATATCTGGTTGCCAGCCTGAAGAAATCGGAAGTTGCTGATTTAAAAAATTTAGACGATGCTGATCTCAGTCAGCTGAAGAGTCGACTCCTGGCGGAGAAAAAAGAGCAGATAGTTACTGAAAAATTATCTCAGTTAATCCAAAAAGCTGAAATTGAAATCATGGTTCCTGAATTAGTCAGCGCCTTTAGAAGTGGAGAGAGTAAATTATGATGCCAATTGTTACTCAAACTGATTGCCCGGCACTCAATCTGGTCACCCGGGGGAAAGTTCGGGACATTTATGACCTGGGAGAACATCTACTGATTGTCACCAGTGATCGAATTTCTGCCTTTGATGTCATCATGGATGAAGGCATCCCGCAAAAAGGCTACGTCCTGACCCAGATTTCTAAATTCTGGTTCGAGCAAATGTCTGATCTGGTTCCCCATCACCTGATATCAACTGACATCAATGATTTTCCAGCGATTACCCATCAATACCGGGATCAGCTGGAAGGACGCAGTATGTTGGCAAAAAAAGCACAACCGCTGCCAGTGGAGTGTATTGTACGCGGCTATCTGTCCGGCAGTGGCTGGAAGGAATATCAGCAGTCCGGCTCCCTCTGTAGCATTCCACTACCAGCGGGTCTGGTGCAGAGTGATAAATTACCCGAAACGCTGTTCACCCCATCGACTAAGGCAGAACTTGGAGAGCATGATGAAAATATCTCCTTTGAGCAAGCTGTTGAACTCTGCGGAGCTGAGACAACTCAGCAGGTCAGTGATATCAGCATCAAAATTTATGAACGCGCCAGAGACCTGGCAGATAAAAAAGGGTTGATTATTGCTGATACCAAATTTGAGTTTGGTTTATTGGATGGCCAACTCATCTGGATAGATGAAGCTTTAACTCCGGATTCATCCCGCTTCTGGCCTAAAGATCAATATCAGCCAGGTGGTGCACAGCCCAGTTTTGACAAGCAATTCTTACGCGACTATCTGGAAACCCTGGATTGGGGAAAACAGGCACCGGCTCCAAAACTACCAGAAGAGATCGTCCGCAAAACCGGTGAAAAATACCTGGAGGCGCTCAAACGCCTTACTGCTTAACAACTCAACCATCCAGTAACATTCACTTTAAAAAGCCGTTGTGCCCTAGGTACAACGGCTTTCTTGCTCAACAATCAAAACATCCGCTACAAAAATACAACAATGTTTGCCATATGTACTATTTTGTCATATATTTGTTTTCAATCTTCATAAAAAAGCCCATTGATATAGCGACAAACTGGGGTTTTCCCTTAAATCAGAGACAGATCTACCTTGGCCAACGCCCTGGGAGGCTGTCCGAGGCTAAGGGCCGAAGCGAAAATCCAGAAGCTTGAGGGCAGATTTTGGCTCGTTTGCAGCCTCATAGCCGTAGCTATGGGGCAAAAAGGAGCCGAAATATGAGCCAAACAGCTGGGTTTGCAGCCGGTCATTCATTCTCGGACAGGATCCTAGTCGCAGCATGACAATCACCAGTTGCAAAAGGGGCTTATTGAGGAATGGGGCGGAACAGATGTTAAAAACATTATTTAAGGAATTATCCAGAAAAAAGAGAGAAACAAGTAACGATCCCCTGCTTAACTATGTAACCAAAGGCTGTACCCAGATTGAAGATCGCTCCGTACTTAAACAAAAGATAGATGAAGCCAGCTTCTGTGTTCTTGACCTGGAAACCACCGGCCTCGACATGGCCATTGATGTCATTATCAACATTGGAGCGGTTAAGCTGAAAAAGGGGAAAATTACCAAAATTTTTGAAGCTTACACCAAACCTCCGATTCCTATTCCGGAAGAATCAACCATATTTCACGGTATGGTTGATGACATGTTTGAAGATAAACCAGTCATCGGAGAAGTTTTGCCCGAGCTGCTGCAGTTTATAGGGAGTAGCGTCATTGTCGGTCACCATATCAATTTTGATATCCGCATGTTGCACCGCCATCTGAAAGAAATCTACAACGTCGGCATAACCAATACTATCTGGCTCGACACCATGTTTCTCTACCAGTTGGCTCATGAGGATCAAACTCATCAATCCCTGGATCATCTGCTGGAGAGCTACTGTGTTCAATGTGATCAGCGCCATACTGCTTTAGGTGACGTGGTTGCAACCGCCAAAGTCTTCGTTAAAATCATGGAGGAGCTCCCATCTTCCTACAAAACGATCGGCGATCTCTATCGAGCCCAGGATAAAATCCGCCACAAGGAGTCATAACTGATGTCTGAACCAGCCTGCCTATACACTCGCAAAGTCATCTCCGCAGCGGAGCATGAAGAACTGCTCCAACTCGGCACCAACGATTTGATTGACACCCTGGCACGAAAATACCTGCAGTGGCATACGCCCTACCATGAAATACTGGACACCTACCAGGCTCCATTTTATCACTGGTTTGACGGTGGCAAAATAGATATCTGGCAGAATACCATCGGTAAACATCTCCATACTCACCGACGCAACAAAGCAGCTCTGATGTGGGTCGGTGTCGACGGTCGTGAACGGGTCTACACCTACCATACCCTGGCATATGAAGTAGAACGCCTGGCGATGGCACTGGTGAATCTGGGGATAAAAAAACATGATCGGGTGTTGATCTTTACCCCCAACCTGCCTGAAACCATTGTGACGATGCTCGCCTGCGCACAAATTGGAGCAGTTCACATTATCTATCACATTGCTTACTCTTCGGAATCGCTTGCTGAACGATTACAAGACTGCAAAGCAACCTATATTGTCACCGCTGATGGCTGCCCGCAAACAGCGCACAAATTGAAGGAGAAAGTCAACGAAGCGATAAGCAAAATCGACTATAAAATCAAACACTGCATCGTCATCGAACGCACTGGAGAACGGGTTCACATGCAACCCAAACGCGACCTCTGGTACCAGGATCTGATCACCGATGAAGAACTCTCCAAAGGCGCCAAGGTGGATACGATTCGAACCGGAAGGGATCCGCTCTTCATGCTCTACACCTCATCGAAGACAAAAACCGCCAAAGCGGTCGTCCACAACACCATCGGATTTCTTCTCTGGGCGCAATTTACGACCGAATTGCTGTTCGATATTGATGATCGCGATATTTTCTGGTGTACAGCCGACCTCGCCTGGATTACCGGTCACACCTATGGCGTTTATGGAGCACTCTCACTGGGAAGCACAGTTTTTATCTACGAAGGCAGCATCACCTACGAAAACAGTGCCCTTTTCTTTGACTTTCTCGACCGTTTCCATATCACCCGTATGTTCAGTAATCCAGCCTTGTTACGCAGTGTCATGCGTGCCAAAAACAGCCGCAGCTATGAAGCAAAATCGGCCAATTCACTGCGCCTGATCGGTTGTGGTGGCGGGGAGATCAAAGAAGATCTTTATCACTGGGTTCTCCATACCCTGCCTAAAAAAGGGAAAATTCCACTTATCAATATCTGGGGGCAAACTGAATCTGGCGGCAGTTTGATGGCGAATGTCCCCGGTGTTATCGGCAGTAAACAAAATACCCGCCTCCGCCCCCTGCCCGGAGTTAAATGCCGATTAGTCACCAAACAGGGTGAAACCATCGATACATTTAATGAACCGGGTTTTATGGTACTCACCCACCCCCTACCCTCTATTTGCAGTGATCTTTATGGGGATAGCAAAACCTATCGATCAATTTACTGGGATAAATTTAAAGGAAAAAATTATTTTGCGACCGGCGATGAAGCGCTCGCCTGGCTGGATGGCAGTTACATCTTGACCGGTCGATCAGATATTGCTCTGAGTATCGGAGCTGGTAATCGTAAAATTAATGAAGTGGAAGCGGTCATCCTCAGCCATGAACGAGTCAGGGAGTGTGCCGTGGTTTTTATTGATCATCCAAGCCATGGTTATATGCTGTTAGCCTTCTGTGTTTTATCTTCCTATAAAGATGAAAGCTACAACACAGAATCGTTACAATCGATCAAAGAGCATATCATTGAGGAAAGTGGTGAACTTGCCCTTCCTGATGCGATCCGTCTGACCAAGTTCTTGCCCAAAACCCCGGACAATAAAATCAACCGGGATCTACTCAAGGATATCTCTTTGCAGATGGAGGGTTTGTAAATCAGGAGCGATTTTGCAGAAGGGATAGTACAAGCTTTTTTCGCGACGATCCGTAAATTCCGACAGGCTCCTAGCGAAAAAACCGCGACAGCAGGGGGATACGTGTCACCCAGGGGAACTGCAGTTTGATACGCTGAATGGTTCCGTGCAGCCAGCCCAGTTTGCGCGCGATAACCGGGACGCTTCCCAAACCGAATATGGCAACCACAAGAGCACCCAGGATCACCAGCTCAAAAGGGCCAAGACCAAAAATCATTAAACCTCCAAAAGCAACCGTCCGCTGGGGCCAGAAATAACCTCTCCTACCCGATGAACGGGAACAGCACGATCACTCAATCGCTGCTCTAGAAGTTCGGCTTTCTCTTTTGCGACAGCAATCAATAACCCCCCTGATGTTTGTGCATCACTGAGCAAATCAAGGAGCAGGGGGTCACAGTTTCCAGCTCCTTCCAGATGGGGAAAGTAAAATTCCCGATTACGATGGGAACCGGCCGGAACCAATCCCATCTCTGCCATTTCCAGTGCTTGTGGATAGGTGGGAAGATCATTGATGAAAATTTTGAGGCTAATACCACTAGCTTCAGCCATTTCAGAGGCATGACCAATAAGACCGAATCCGGTAATATCGGTACAAGCAGAGACTCCAACTTCCAACATCACCTCAGCGGCGGCTTTGTTCAGTGTCGCCATCCCCTCAATTGCTAGAGACATCTCCGCTTCTGTCAGCAGCTCTCCCTTCAAAGCGGTTGTCAACAACCCGGTTCCCAGCGGCTTGGTCAGATAGAGTTGATCCCCGGGCTGGCATCCACAGGTGGTCACCATCTTGCCGGGATCAACCAGACCCGTCACACTCAAGCCATACTTCGGTTCATCATCCTCGATAGAATGACCACCTGCAACAACAGCCCCAGCGGCATGAACTCGTTCAGCGCCACCCTGAAGAATTTTCACCAGAATATCGGGATCCAGGCAATCAATCGGAAAAGAGACCAGATTCAGGGCGGTCAATGGTCGTGCCCCAACCGCAAACAGGTCAGAAAGGGCGTTGGCGGCAGCAATCTGGCCGTACTTATACGGATCATCCACCACCGGGGTGAAGAAGTCGACCGACTGCACTAACGCCTCAGAATCATTGAGACGATAAATTGCCGCATCGGCAAACGGAATCTCCTGAGACAACAGATCAGGATGATTTATTTGTGGGAGCTGACTCAGCACCTGAGTCAGGGTCTCGGGACCTATTTTTGCCGCTCAGCCAGAGCTGCGTGACAGAGAGGTCAAACGTCTACTCATCTGTATAATTCCTCTTTCATCAGTCGGGTTTTTCTATTCAGAAGCTATTCAAGATCCCTGCGGCAATTGCCAGGCAACCCTGGTTTCTCCAGTCCTGCGCGTGTATTTCTGGCTATCAAACAGTTCCAGCAGCGCTTGAACCAATTTACGACCACTCCCCAGCTTATCCCTGAATTCAGCCAGAGTCATGGTTTCCTGCTGCTGGAAAATATCGATTAGTAACTTTTCTGCCTGGCGATAACTTTCCATGTGCAAGGAGCTTTCCTGATTTAAACGAACCAGGGAACCCTCGAGAACCAGATAAGAAAAGTAAACCTCGCTATCCAGCCCCTCCAGGCCAAGCTGAATCAGAACATCCTTGTTATTTTTCACCTGAAACCCACTGGAGAGGAAATATTGTTCAATATTTTTCAGAATTTGTCTCTCTGCAGCAGTCGGCTGTGGATGCCAATCCGGGGTTGCTACCAGATCACGATTCAACACGATCAGATTTTCACCCAGCGCCCATTGCAGCAAAACTTCAAACCCTTTCGGAGCCAATTTTTCCGCCAATCTCGATTGCAACGTGGCTCGAGGTATTCCATGACGTAAATGGTGTTGCTGTTGATAGTCTGCCACAATCTGCGGGAGTTGCTGCTTCCAACTGCGCACCCGATCAGCAATCACCCACTGTTCAGCAAGCAATTCAACCTGCCCTGCTTGCTTCAGCTGTTCCAGCCCTTGTAACAACTGATCACGTCCTGTACCTGTCTGCTTTTCCAGATCCTTGATCCGCGCCAACTGCAGTTGATCCAGCTTTTGCAGCCAGAAACCCAGATCACCGGAAGCAAGGTCATTCAACCGTTGGGTTACGTCACTGCGAAAACGTTTGTGCTTCTGTGGCTCAGCATCGATCACCACCCCACCACCAATTGTCACCATGGGAGAATAGGAACGGATAATAAAACGATCACCGCGATGAGCCAACAAAGGATGATCGAGGGTCACCTGCACCAGAGCTTCATCCCCCGGAGCCATCTCGTCCCGATCAAGCAGAACCACCTGTGCAACACTGCGTCCCGTTCCTAAATGAAAATGGATAGGATCACGAAATTTAAGCACGCGCGGAGCTTCTTTAAGAAGTTGTAAACGAACATCGATCCTCTGGCTCGATCGGAATAGCCCCGGGGTTCCAATAACCGATCCACGCGGCACTTGCTCACGGTTAACACCGGAAAGATTCAATGCCACCCGCTGGCCAGCAAAAACTTCCCCTGCTGGTTTATCGTGAACCTGGGTTTCGCGAACCCGCGCCATCACAGCAGAAGGGAGAATTTCCAGAGTATCTCCTGGTTTGATCCGACCACTATTCAGGGTTCCGGTCACAACGGTACCAAAACCACTGATACTAAAGCAGCGATCAACTGGCAATCGCACTGCACCATCCGAATCTCGAGGTGGAACCTGGCTCAGTTGCTCACGGATCACCTCCATCAGATCGGTTAGACCCTCCCCGGTTATTGCAGAGACCCGGCAACAAGGAGCTTTTTCCAGGAATGTTCCGCCGACCTGCTCGCGGATTTCCTCTTCGACAATATCGAGCCAATCAGGTTCGACCAGATCACACTTGGAGAGAACCAGAATCCCCTTTTTCAGCTGCAACAGTTGCATAATCTGGAGATGTTCACGGGTCTGCGGCATCACCCCTTCATTGGCGTCAATCACCAGAAGGACAAGATCAATCCCGGCAATACCACTGAGCATCTGCGGGATAAATTTTTCATGTCCCGGAACATCAACCACCCCGGCAATCTGCCCATTTCCCAGATCAAGGGGAGCAAAGCCGAGTTCGATCGAAATCCCCCGCTCCTTTTCCTCACCCAAACGATCGGTTTCAATCCCGGTCAGAGCACGGATGAGGGCCGACTTGCCGTGATCAACATGTCCAGCCGTTCCGATAATAAAATGTCCCTGTTCTGCCACGATTTAGTCCTCGTATTTTCTAAGTCACTTCAAAATCATCCTCACACAAAGACACAGAGAAAAATATTAACCAATATTTTGTGGTTTTTGATTCTCTTGGTGCCTTTGTGGTTTTGTGTGAGGCGGTTCTGTTTTTTATTTTCCTTCTTTTAACACTGCAATCAGAATCTGCGCCAGCAACCCTTCTTCTTCCTTGAATACAGCCCTTAAATTAACCAGCAACCGATCATTCTGTACCCGGGTCACAACCGCTGGAGAAAAAGTCCGCAACTGTTTCGCCAGATCAGCAGTTTTCCTCACTGTCGGCTCAATCTCGATTGCCCAATCTGATAGTTCAGTCAGAGGCATTGCTCCACCTCCGACTCGGGAAACATCTTCAACCAATTTGATTTCTGCCGCTAATGGTTCAGCTTCAAGCCGATCAAACAAACGTTGACAGCGTTGCTGCTGTTGTTTGGGATCAGCAGAAAACATTTTCAACACGGGTAATTCCTGCAAAGCCTGCTCCGGCTGAAGATAAAGTCGTAACGTTGATTCCAGTGCCGCAAGAGTGAGTTTGTCAATCCTCAAGGCTCGAGCCAATGGATGTTTGCGAATTTTCTTGATCAAATCAGCACGCCCGACAATAATTCCGGCCTGCGGTCCACCGAGCAATTTATCACCACTGAAAGTAATGACATCAACCCCAGCCTTGACCACTTCCGGAACGGTTGGTTCTCTCTCCAGACCATAGTTACTGAGATCAAGCAATAACCCGCTACCCAGATCTTCCATCAGAATCAGATCGTTCTCACGGGCCAGTGGTAACAAATCTCTGGCCGGGACATCTTTGGTGAAGCCGACAATCCGATAATTGCTGGTGTGAACTTTGAGTAGAATTTCGGTATTTGCATTGATCGCCTGCTGGTAATCACGCAGATGAGTGCGATTTGAGGACCCCACTTCGCGCAGAATAACCCCACCCGCTTCCATCACTTCGGGAATCCGGAATGCCCCGCCAATCTCGACCAGTTCACCGCGCGACACAACCGCCTCAGACCCTTTACCCAACGCAGTCAACGCCAACAGTACCGCTCCGGAATTATTATTGACCACCAGCGCCGCTTCGGCTCCGGTCAACTGGGTCAGCAAATTTTCGACGTGGGAAAAACGTTCACCACGGCAGCCACTATCGAGTTCGAATTCCAGATTGGAATACCCCGCAGCGACATCATTGATAGCACGTAGAGATTGAGAGGAGAGAGGAGCCCGTCCAAGATTAGTATGTAAGAGAGTGCCGGTTGCGTTGATCACTTTACGTAACGATGGCTGCAGCAATTCACGACAGTTCTGAGCAGCAACAGCAGCAACATTTTCTGGATGGAGCCGTTCAGGTGGGACAATTTGACCGGTTTCAAGAATTTCCTGACGCAAGGATGCGATCAGCTCCTGAACAGCATGGGATAAAGTCTCTTGCGGTAACTGCTGAGATAAGTTCCGCAAAGGCTCTTCACGTAAAATTCGATCAATCGCCGGTAGGGTTCGCAGCAGATTCTGTTGCCCGCTCATAGTCATCCTCTCTTAAGTACATTTGGAAGATTTTGAGATTTTTCGCACAGAAGCTTACCATGACATTTCATAAATGAACAACAACATATTGGGTCGGACTTTTTGCTTAGCCATCTGATTCATTTTTGCGAATGCATTCATAAACGGGTTTATTTTGATTGACACTGAGATCATAGCTTTGTTATAAATCGCCCACTCTATAAGGGGCTGTAGCTCAGTTGGGAGAGCGTTTGAC
>JAYEME010000010.1:0-22444 GCA_034717915.1 Thermodesulfobacteriota bacterium | reverse complement strand
GCGATTCTCCGGAGATTCGTGGTCGTTGGAAATGTCGCCGACCTGCATCAGCGTCCAGCGGGTGATAACGGGACCGATGAGCTCAAAAATAACTGTTGAGCCGAGAACAACTGGCAGGATGATGTCCTTGATCTCTGGAAAACGCTGTGCCGCGAGTAGAGCCATGCCGATAGCAATTCCGGCCTGGGGTAACAGGGCAAATCCCATCCGTTTGCGGATGGTGGGTTCGGCACCACTCAGCCAGCCACCCAGCCAGCTGCCGAGGAGGCGTCCACTGATGCGCAGTATGATGTAAGCTACACCCAGCAGACCCACTTTCACCAATGCCTCGATGTGTAGCGTGGCTCCCGCCAGCAGGAAAAAAAGGATCAAGAACGGCCACTCAATCCCTTCAATCTCATTAAACGGACGTTCGTGATGATCGGCAAAATTGGCCACTACGGCACCAAGTACCATGGTTGACAGGATATAGGAAACATCTAACCAAAGTGCCAGTCCGGCACACAACAGCACAAGACCGAGAGCCTCAGCCAGGGTTGGCTCTCCGGGACAGATGCGGCCAGTCAGATAGGCCATGGGGAGCCCGAGCACGATACCCACAATGATGGCTCCTCCGATTTCCCAGGCACCGGTCGCAATGATAGTACTCACACCACCCGAACCGCCCAATGCCTGGGTGACTGCGAGTAGCAGGCTGAATACCAGTAAGCCCCAGGCGTCGTCGATAGCCACGATACCCAACAGGGTGTTGGTAAACTTACCTTTGGCTCGGTATTCGTGTACGACATCCACAGTGGCTGCGGGTGCGGTAGCCGTGGCAATGCCCGCCAGCAGCAGAGCGAGGTTGATGGGGACACCGAATAGAGCCAAAATAGTGAATACCAGCAGTGCCGTCATTATAACCACACCAAGAGACATGGCGAGTACCGAATGACCCAGTTCACTCAGTTTTTCCCGGGTCATATTCTGCCCCAGTATGAAACCGATCATGGCAAGTGAACTATTGGTCAACAGTGGAAACCACTTATCGGTAAAAGCTGGCAGCCAGTCGAGTAGCGAAGGACCAAGAATAAATCCAGTTAAAAGTAACACGGTAACGCGTGGCAAAGGGGTATAGCGACCAGCCAGATCAGCCAGCAAACCCAGGAGAAACAGACCTCCAAAAGTGATGAGAATATGTGCAGTCGTTGTTATCTCAGTCACGTTCACTCTCCTGTTTTATCCAGTACCAGGCATTGAAACAGCCCAGGGCTATGCCGATGATGAGAAAAGTCAGAGTCCACGATACCTGCCCCGACCAACGACGATCAAGCCAGATCCCGGAAGCAATACCGATGAGGGTCGGAATCGCCACAGACCAACCTATCAGTCCGAACATCCCGAGCCCGAACCAGGCCGAACGATTATCCCTTTCACGGGCACGTCGTTTACGCTCAGCATGACGGCCAATTTCATCACTAAACGGCTCTTTTCGGTTGTCCCTTTTCCCATCTCTCGATGAATCAACCATGAGATCCCCCCTGAAGTTCCCTGAACTTGCGCAAGGTACCCACTTCGAGGCGGGCCAGAGCTCTCCGTGCTTTGCGTTCATAATCATCGAGTTCCATGAAGCGTTCCTCGACCAATAACTGTAACTGGTTCAGATCTCCCCCCCGCACTCCATTGAGCGTTGAGATCAAGACGTCGTCTCCACATTTCACCAGGATACCTTCATCCACAGCAGCATATGCTTCTTCTCCCCCGTCTACCTGATAGCAGAGAACGCCCGGCACCAGTGCAGCGACGAAATCAATATGTCGGGGCAGCAGACAAAAAGAGCCATTCTCCGCCTCGGCGATGACCTTATTCACCTTTTCATCCACCAGTACCTCGGTTGGCAGCAACACCTGCAGACGCAGATCCCCATTCTGTACCGAGAGGTTCTCATTCATCGTTCCCTCTTTCCACTTTGACCTCATCGATGCCACCAACCATATAGAGAGCCTTTTCGTTGACCTCGGCAAATTCATCCGCCAATATCCGCTCACAGCCGTCAATCGTCTGCTCAAGAGAGACAAATTTACCCGTCTTGCCGGTAAATTGCTCGGTGGTAAAAAATGGCTGGGTCAAAAAGCGTTCCAGTCGGCGCGCCTTGCTGACTGTGGCACGATCCTCTCGGGAGAGTTCCTCCAGACCAAGCATGGAGATAATATCCTTGAGATCCTCATATTCAGCCAAAGTACTGCGAACCGCTTGAGCCACTTGATAATGGTGCTTGCCGACAACGGTCGGTGTCAGCATCTTGGAATCGGTCTGCAGGGGATCAACGGCCGGGTAAAACCCCTGGCTGGCGCGTTTTCGCGATAATACGATGGAGGCCGACAGGTGGGCAAAAATGTGGGTAGCGGCAGGGTCGGTCAGGTCATCGGCAGGAACATACACCGCCTGTACCGAGGTTATGCTCCCCGTCCGCGAACTGCAGATGCGCTCTTCCAGCGCTGCCAGTTCCGTGGCCAGTGTCGGTTGGTAGCCAACTCGCGAAGGGATACGCCCCAACAGCCCTGAAACTTCAGTGCCAGACTGGACGAAACGAAAAACATTGTCGATGAGCAGCAACACGTCACGCTTGATCACATCGCGAAAATATTCCGCGACTGTCAATGCTGCGTGGCCAACACGAAAACGCGCCCCCGGTGGTTCATTCATCTGCCCGTAAATCAGCACCGCTTTCTCCAGCACCCCCGATTCCTGCATGGCGCGGTACATCTCTTCAGCCTCGCGCATCCTCTCTCCGATACCACAAAAGAGGCTGATCCCCGCATATTGCTTCGCCATGTTATTGACGAGTTCGTTAATTATCACCGTTTTGCCGACGCCAGCACCGCCAAACATACCCGACTTGCCACCGCGCTCCAGTGGTGCCAGCAGATCAATAGCCTTGATCCCGGTCTCAAATACCTCGGTACCGGTAGTGCGTTCGGAGAGTGGTAGCAAGGGTCGATGGATAGGCCAGTGCTCCTGTATCTCGATGGGACCAGCACCGTCGACAGGCTCACCGAATACATTGAGCATACGTCCAAGCAGAGCCTCGCCCACTGGCACCTGTAGCATGGCATCCGTGTCCTGCACCGGCATCCCCCGACCCAGTCGACGCGTGGCGTTCAAAGCGATGCAACGAACCATGGTGGTATCCAGATGGGTCTGAACTTCCAGTACCGTATCGTTCTCAGATCCAGTACGAAGTTGGTTGTTGCGGGGCGGCAGAGGCGGAGAAAAACGCACATCGACCACGTTGCCACGTACCGCGGCGATTTGACCATAATGGATGTTTTGATTTTCAGAATTGCCCATATTTTCTCACTCGCAGTTTACACCCAGTAAATGAGCATTTTGAGACAATTTTCAACGCAGCAATCGCAACGCAGATAGTTTTTCAACAGCCTGTTAGAGCTTTCAGAGTGTTTACTGCCATAGATTAACGATATCACTCGTATCGCAGTGTGCAAGGGGGAAAATATTGCTGAGCCAAAGGGCTGTCGAACTTAGTGAATCGTAGCGAGAGATTGAGGGTTCGAGAGGTATTATTCGTAGGCTGGAAAATGAAAGGGAAGAGACGCAAAGAATTATGTCTACAGACGACCCAGAGAGGATTCGCTCGCTCCGCTTCGAATCCTGATTTTCTGATAATTTAAGACTGGCGACCCCGGGAGGATTCGAACCTCCGACAATCACCTTAGGAGGGTGCCGCTCTATCCAGCTGAGCTACGGGGCCGTGCGGGTGCTTATAACTTATCGAGATCCTGCTTGACAAGCACTTATCTGGTAAGCTGAAAATCGCTTCAAAATTTCAGGAGGCTGTAGACTTTACCTTCAGGAAGCTTACTCCGACCACCCAAAAATTCCAACTCAGCCATAAAAACACACTCATGGATTTCAGCACCAAACTTTTCCACTAAATCAACAACTGCAGCCATGGTTCCACCGGTCGCTAAAAGGTCATCAGCGATAAGAATCCGATCCTCAGCTTTAAATGCATCTTTATGAATTTCCAGTGTATCACTCCCATATTCCAACTCATAACTGACACTGCGCGTTTGAAAAGGGAGTTTTCCAGATTTACGTACCAGAGTGATACCAGTTCCCAATTTATAGGCTAAAGCTGCGCCCAAGATGAATCCACGGGCTTCTATTCCAACGATCTGATCAATTTTTTCACCGATATAGCGATGAGCCAGCAAATCAACCATACGATGAAAACTTTTCGCGTCGGAAAGCAAGGTGGTAATATCTTTAAAAACTACCCCTTTTTTGGGGAAGTCAGGAATATCACGGATAATCTGTTTTAACTCTTCCATTTCAGGCTCCAGAGTAGCAATTAATAACCTTCTTCATCGGTCAAAGAATTTTCCATCGATTTTCTTAATTTAGTCAAACTTTTCGCTTCGATTTGGCGTATTCTTTCACGCGTGACTCCGAACTTTTGACCAATTGTATCCAATGTTTGTGGATCACGATCTTCAAGACCAAAGCGCATCGCCAGAATTTCCCGTTCATTCTCAGTCAAATCGTCCATCCATTCGAGAACATGAGCAAAACGATCCAGATCCTCAACTTTACTTCCCGGATCTGCAAGCTTTTTGTCTTCAATTGTATCAATGAGACTATAATCCTCACCTTCACCCATTGGATGTTCAATTGAATAGGTTTTTTTAACCAGAGTCATCATCCGGCGCACATGATTGGCATCAGTTCCCATCGCTTCAGCAATTTCATCAACTTCAGGATCACGCTTCAAGCGTTGGACTAATTCTCTACTTATTTTAATCAGTTTATTAATGTCATCAGCAACATGAACCGGCAATCGAATGGTTCGGCTCTGGTTGACAATAGAGCGCTCGATTGACTGTCGGATCCACCAGGTTGCATAGGTAGAAAAACGACACTCCTTGCTCACCTTGAACTTTTCAACAGCTTTGATCAACCCCATATTCCCCTCTTCTATGAGATCAAGGAAGGGCAACCCACGATTCATATAGCGTTTAGCAATTTTAACCACCAGCCGCAAATTTGATTCAATCATCCGTTCCCTGGCAGCACTATCCCCCTGTGCAATTAATCCGGCCAGTTCACGCTCATCTGCAGCCGTCAGTAATTGGCTTTTTTGAATTTCCTTCAGATATAACTTAATTGCATCAGCTGTCGCTTGTTCATCATTTGAAGAAGAGAGTTTTCCATTATCCAACTGTTTTGTAGCCCCATCCTCATCTAGAGTCTCTGATGAATTCTTCCGCTCCATTTTGCTATCAGAGTTGGGCTCTTTTGATCCGAAATCATTCATCACAACCTCCGTAACAAACTAATATCACAATAAATATAGTAACTAGAAAGACAAAAAATCAAGGCAAATATGAAAGAGGATTCACCGCAAGCTTTCCTTTACGCACTTCAAAATGGAGCCGCGGTTTTCCACCCGCTGGCGGGGTTCCAGACAGGGCAATACGCTCACCTTTGCTGACAAAATCTCCCTGTCTGACCAGATTTTTTTGATTAAATCCGTAGACAGTAAATAGGTCACTTTCGTGCTGCAGAATGATAAGAAAAGCGTACCCATTAACCCCGTCACCGCTGTAAATAACTTTGCCAGCTTCTGCCGCCGTAACATCGCTTCCCGCACGTACGGCTATCTCTATCCCTTTGCCCCCACCTGCTTTCGCTTTTTGACTAAAAGAACGAACTATCTTTCCACGTAGTGGCCACTGCAGCTTATTAACCTGAGTCGCCGTGGTTTTTACTATTTTGGATTGTGATATTTTCGGTTTGGATATTTTTGGTTTAGCTGTTTTAGTTACCGGATTCTGGCGGGGAGTACCAACAACTTTTTTTTGTCGTGAAACTGTAGCAATTTTTCCGGGAACTGTTGGTTTTACAATCGGAACAGATAACACCCGCTCTGCTCCTGGAATAAACAGCCTTGTTCCAATCGGTATTTGTGAAGGGTCAGAAATGCCATTCACACGAGCCAGATAAGCATCATTAACTGCATAAGTACGACTGATCCGATAGAGTGTTTGTCCTGGCTTGACGGTATGGTAGATGCCTGCTTCACAAGCAGTTAGAAACAGGCTGGAGACACCCAGCAAAAGAACAAGAGACAGACGCATTTTCATCACGAATTTCAGCATCTGCTGCAAGACTGTCGAAGAAATTTTATCCATCCTTAATGCACTCGCAAAAGCTGAAAGTGTTTGTTAAGAAAAATATTTAAATAGAAGAATGCCACCTATAAGAATAATGAGCAATAGGATAGATAAGAGATTAAAATATTTTTCGATCAACTTTCGTGCTGGCTTTCCATAATAATAAAACATCGCCGCCACCAAATAAAACCGTAAACCACGGCCGATTAAAGAAGCTAGCATAAAAACTGGAAAATTCAGGCTAAAAACACCAGCTGCAATGGTAAAAATTTTATACGGAATGGGGGTGAAACCGGCAGCAAAAATAATCCAGAAACCATATTGCTCAAACAATCCCCCGACCTGTTCAAAGCCGGCAACAGACACTCCAGGAACGTATTGATAAAAGTAGGATCCAACGACATCCCACAATCCCCAGCCGATTAAATAACCCAGAGCACCACCAGCGACTGAACCAATTGATGCAATCAGAGCAAATCGGTAAGATTTCCAGGGCATAGCCAGGGCAAGTGCCATGAGCAAAACATCTGGTGGCACAGGAAAAAAACTGGCCTCAGCAAATGCCAGCAGACCCAATACGGGAACTCCGTAAGGAGTTTCTGCCCACGAAAGAACCCAATCATAGAGACGGCGAAAGATTTTCATAACACCCGAATCAACTTCACAACATCATTCAACTAACTCGGTCTGCCAACCTTGTTCGCCAATCAGAGGAACAAAGCGGCACCCCATCAGCTGTTCTCGTTCAAAAATATCTTTATCCTTACGGACAATACGCATTAAAATCTGTTGGCTCTGGTCTCCAACTGGTAAAACTAACTTTCCACCAATCTCTAACTGTTCAAGATACTTTGCCGGCACATCAGGAGATCCGGCAGCAACTAAAATCCCGCCAAACGGAGCCTGATCTTTCCAGCCCATGGTTCCATCGCCAACTTTAATATTAATATTAATCATTTGCAGCTGATCAAGAATTTTTCTGGCACGCCCGGCAAGAACCGCTATCCTTTCGATGGAATAGACCCGCTTAACCAATCTGGATAAAACCGCAGTCTGATAACCAGATCCGGTTCCAATCTCAAGAATTCGTTCATCCCCCTGCAGTTCCAGAGCAGCAGTCATCGCAGCAACCATATAAGGCTGAGAAATAGTCTGTTTTTCTCCAATCGGCAAAGAAGCATCCCCATAGGAATGACTCTGCAAACCCGCTCCCACAAACAGATGTCTGGGTACAGTCAACATGACATCAAGAACACGTTGATCGGTAATTCCTCGTGACACAATCTGTTGTTCTACCATACGGCGTCTGGCAACCGAATAATCCATCAATTTACACCTGTCATGCCGCTGAACGACCAATGTTCCATTTCGGGATAAGTATTCTCATTGGTCATATTAGTCTGCAGCGGAGTCACGGAGATAAATCCTTGCTGCAACGCATTACAATCACTACCGGGGATATCCTCAAAACCAACATTCGACCCACCCAGCCAATAGTAACTACGCCCACGCGGATCCTGCTTGGAAACAACAGATTCCTCATAGCGGCGTCGACCTTGGCGGGTTAATTGCGCCCCTGCACATCGACCTGAGGGGACATTGACATTGAGAAAGGTCTCTTCAGGCAACCCTTTGATACTAATTTTTTCAGCAAGGGATTTAGCAAAGGATGCCGCCAAATCAAGGTCTTTTTCACTAAAATGATCAGTATCAAGAGAAATGGCAAAGGCTGGAAGTCCCATCAATGTTGCCTCTAAGGCAGCACAAACGGTACCGGAATAGCTTATATCGTCCCCGACATTACTGCCACGATTAATCCCCGAGACGACCAAATCCGGGCGCTTTTGCAATAAACCATGAACCCCAAGGTTAACACAGTCTGTCGGAGTTCCATCCACAGCAAAAACCTGTGGTCTGATTTCTTCAGCACGCAAGGGATGATCCAAAGTCAAAGCGTGCCCAACAGCACTCCGATTACGATCAGGGGCGATGATCACAACCTCCCCCACATGACTCAAAGCTTGAGAAAGGGTGCGTAACCCTGCAGAATGGACACCATCATCGTTGGTCACTAGAATTAACACGGTTTGGTATTATTCAGAGGATTTGTTGATTAAATAGTTGCGGAGTTGCATGAGGTCGGCCTTGACAGCAGCGAGAGTTTTTTCCGGCGAGTGACTGTCGTCCAGTGGTAAACCAAGCTGTTTTTCGGCCTGCAACTTTTTGCGGGCACCAGCAATAGTAAAACCCTGCCGATAAAGCAGTTCTTTTATCAACAGGGCAGTATCAACATCTTTGCGCCGATAAAGTCGTTGATTGGAACGACTTTTAACCGGTTTAAGGAGAGAAAATTCGGTTTCCCAATAGCGCAAGACATGGGTTTTCAATTGCAGCAACGCTGCGACTTCACCGATTTTAAAATAGAGCTTATCAGGTATCTGAGGCACCAATTCAGCTCAACACAGATTAAGGAGTTTCGTTGATTGCAGCCTTAAGAACCTGACTCGGCTTAAAGGTCAGAATTTTTCGCGCAGAAATCTCAATTTCATTTCCGGTCTGCGGATTCCGACCACGACGGGACGCTTTTTCTTTTACAACAAAATTACCAAACCCGGCAATTTTGATTTTCTCCCCATCTTCCAGAGTCGATTTCATCAAGTCAAAAACCATCTCAACAATTGCAGCTGATTCTTTCTTGGAAAAACCGGTTGTCAGGTAAACGCTTTCAATAAGATCTGCTTTGGTCATGTTCCCTCCCGCCTCATATCCGTTTTGTGGAGTCTACTATCTATCTGATTTTTCTGGATTTATACCATACAGATAATGAGTCTGCAAGTTCAATCAGCGAATTTCTGCATCTAACTGATGGCAAAGTGAACGAATCAACTTGTCATGGGATTTATTTACTTCCGCTTCGGTCAGGGTTTTTTCCAGATCACGATACCTAACACGCACAGCCAGACTCTTTTTCCCGGCAGGAACTCCTTTGCCTGTATACAGGTCAAAAAATGTTGCACTCTCGAAAAATCGGATCTTCCCTCGATTGACAATATCCATAACCTGATCCGCAATAATTGTCTCGTCCAACAACAGAGCAGTGTCACGGATCATATCTGGAAAGCGGGAAAGAGCCTTGAATTGAGCGTGCTCTCCGGCGACCTCAATGATATTTTCCACATCAAGCTCAAACAAGTAGACCGATTGGTCAATTCCAAACTCTGCCAGAACCTCGGGATGAACTTCACCGAGAAATCCCAGCAACAACTGACCAGACATCAACTGACAAGACTTACCTGGATGGAGATAAGGCTGGGTAGCACTTGAATCAAAAGAAACGTTATAAATATTAAGGTTGGCAAGTATTTCTTCAACAACCCCTTTAAGGTCATAGAAATCGACAGCAGCGGCAGATTGTGACCATCCTTCCGGCTCGCGCTGTCCAGAAATCAATGCAGCTAATGACAATTGTTCTTTATGTTGATCGTCTGTCTCATGCGGTAGAAATACTGGCCGCAACTCAAATAAACGTAAATCGGAGCTGCGATAGTTCAGATTACGTGAGACCGTTTCAAGCAAACTCGGCACCAAGCTGGTGCGCATGACAGATTGATCTTCAGAGAGGGGGTTCAATATTTTAACCTGCTCTGAACGCTTGTCATCAGCAGTAATTCCAACTTTCTGCACACTATCAGAGGCAACAAAGGAATAATTTATTGTTTCTGAAAATCCCGCTGTGACCATACTCTGCTGGAGTGTTTTTTGTATCAACTGCCGTAATGGTGGTAATTTTGCATCGACAGTACCAACCGGCATAGACACCGGGATCTGGTCGTAACCATACAGTCTGGCGACCTCTTCAATCAGATCAACTTCACGCTCAATATCGGGACGAAAACTTGGAACTCTGACATTTAAGCAGTCAGAATGACTGCCGCTCGTTACCTGAAGACCAATTGACTCCAGTAAACTCTGAATCGTATTACAATCAACATCGATATCGAGTAACTTTTCTGTTCTCGTTGCACTGATTTCTAGGTCAAGAGAGGTCAATTGGCGTGGATAATTGTCGATCATACCAGATAGAACATGCCCACCACTTAGCTCTGCAATCAGACTGGCAGCACGATCAAGGGCAACAGGTATCATATCGATATCAGCACCACGTTCAAAGCGGTGCGATGATTCTGTATGGAGGCCATGCCTCTTACTGGTACGTCGAATCATTGTTGGCTTGAAGTAAGCGGCTTCCAACAAGATAGTTTCAGTATCGTCTTTAACCTCAGAATCAAGCCCTCCCATCACCCCAGCCATGGCAACCGGTTGTTGCCCATCGCAGATCATCAAATCCTCAGCATTTAAAGAGTGTGCCTGATCATCAAGGGTGGTAAATTTTTCACCTTGCTGCGCCGATTTAACGACGATTTTGCCATCTCGCAGATGTTTAAAATCAAAAGCATGGAGAGGGTGACCGAGTTCCAGCATTACATAGTTGGTGACATCCACAACATTGTTAATTGAACGCATTCCAACGGCTTCCAAACGCCGCACCATCCAGTCGGGCGAAGGACCAATCTTGACCCCCTTTATCATCCGCGCAGCGTAGCGTGGACACCCTTCTGGGTTCTCGATAGTCACTGAGGTCAACTCATCTATCGCTGCTTCAGCTTCAGAGATTTGAATGTCCGGAAATTTCAGTTTTTCCCCGCAAAGGGCAGCAACTTCCCTAGCCACACCGACAACACTGAGACAGTCTGGTCGGTTCGGAGTCAAACCAATTTCAATCTGATAATCTTTTAGACCGAGGGCATCAAAAACCGGCTGACCAAGGGGTAATTTCTCAGGAAGAATCATAATTCCCGGAGAATCCTCCGCCAGAGCCAACTCCTTTTCGGAACAAAGCATTCCCTGTGATACCTGACCACGAATCTTAGATTTCTTAATTTTAAAATCACCGGGCAATACGGAACCAGGCTGAGCCAGGGCGATAAGATCACCTGTTTTGTGATTTGTGGCACCACAAACAACCTGTACCACCTCCGTACCGGTATTGACTTGGCAGACGGTGAGGCGATCGGCATCCGGATGCGGCTCAACTGAATCCAGATGCGCAACGATAACCGAATCGAGGTCACCACCGATATTAACCAAGGCATCGACTTCGAGACCAATCATTGTCAACCGGTCACAAAGATCTTGTGCTGGATATTGAAAATCTACAAATTCTTTTAACCAATTGTAGGTGACTATCATTTATTGAATCCCTTGCCCAATATCAAAACTGCTTGAGAAAACGCAGATCATTATCAAAGAATAAGCGCAGATCATTGACACCATATTTCAACATGGCAATCCGCTCTAGCCCCATACCGAATGCAAATCCACTATACGTGTCAACATCATAATCAACCGATTTAAAAACTTCAGGGTCAATCATCCCACAGCCAAGAATTTCCAGCCAACCGGTTCTGCCACAAACGCGACAACCTTTACCACCACAAATGACACACTCAATATCAACTTCAGCACTCGGTTCGGTAAAAGGGAAAAAAGATGGTCTGAAGCGAACACTGTGCCCTTTACCAAAAAACTCATTCAGGAAGTGGGTTAGAATCCCCTTCAAATCACCAAAAGTGACCCGCTCATCAACAAGAAAACCTTCAACCTGATGAAACATCGGACTGTGTGTTAAATCAGAATCACGCCGGTAGACCGTTCCCGGGGCAATAATCCTGATTGGCGGTTTATGCTTGACCATAGTGCGGATCTGGACTGGCGATGTGTGGGTACGCAATACGCGATCATCACTGATATAAAAAGTGTCCTGCATATCTCGAGCAGGGTGGTCTTTGGGGATATTCAGCGCCTCAAAATTGTAGAAATCCTGCTCAATTTCCGGCCCCTCTGCTACCGCAAATCCCAAGCGTGAAAAGATTTCAACAACCTCGTTGGTTACAAGAGTTACGGGGTGTAAACTTCCGCTGGTAGTTTTTCTTCCGGGAAGGGTTACATCAATTTTTTCATTAGCCAACTTTGCGGCAATATCCCGTTTTTGCAATTCCAATTGGCGGGTAATAAAAGAACTTTCAAACTGACTTTTAAAGGTGTTTACCAAGGCTCCTATAACGGGGCGTTCTTCCGCAGAAAGATCACGCATCCCCTTCATAACTTCGGTCAATAAACCTTTTTTACCCAGGATCTTTACCCGCGCATCCTGCAGAGCAATAAGATCATCAGCCTGATGCAAGGCAGAGGTAGCCTCTTGTTGTAATTGCTTTACACGTTCTTCCATGTGGCAAATCCATCATCATTACAATCCCAAGACAAATAGGACGTATTTAAATTTTAAAATTTGAAAATAACCGACCAGAAACAAAAAAGGGAGATGAAGCCTGTCACTCCATCTCCCTGAACAGCTGAAAGCAAGTTACTGCAATTGAGCCTTGGCGGCTTCAGCAACAACGGTAAATCCTGCCGGATCATTTACTGCAAGATCTGCCATAATCTTGCGATCCAAAGTAACATCCGCCTGCTTTAATCCATAAATCAGACGGCTGTAGGAGAGTCCATTATCTCGTGCAGCAGCATTGATTCTGGCAATCCAGAGAGCCCGGAAATCACGTTTTTTAACCCGGCGATCACGATATGCATAATTCAGGGCGCGATCAACCGCTTCGGTTGCTGAACGAAACAACTTACTCCGGGCACCACGGTAACCTTTAGCAAGTTTCAGTACTTTGTTACGACGACGTCTTGCTTTAAATCCTCTTTTTACTCTTGGCATCTCGCTTGCTCCTTCTCATAAATAGTTTTTCGGCAATTGCCGTGGCTGGATCTGCAGGAGGAGATTGTCCCCACAGTTCACAGCTGTACTGCTATAAAGCAGCAGATTAATCTACAAATACGGTACTAATTGAGAAATATTTTTTGCATCAGCCTTGTCAACAATAATAGATTGGCGCAAATCACGTTTCCGTTTTGTAGTTTTTTTGGTCAGAATA
Organism: Thermodesulfobacteriota bacterium; assembly: GCA_034717915.1. GTDB lineage: Bacteria > Desulfobacterota > Desulfuromonadia > Desulfuromonadales > Geopsychrobacteraceae > Desulfuromusa. Next base: position 9,270 of record JAYEME010000010.1, on the reverse strand, counting down.
TGGCTGGTATAAGCCTTATTCCGGCGAATTTTTCCCGTGCCGGTTTTACGAAAACGTTTGGCGGCACCACGATTGGTTTTAATCTTAGGCATCTGTCTCTCCTGTTACTTTTCTGTTTATACTGTTATCCAAACTATCTAGAATTACTTTTTTAACGGGCCAACCATCATGGTCATAAATCGCCCCATTTTGCTCGGCTGTGACTCTACCTGTCCGACATCTTTTAGAGCTTCAACCGCTTTGGTCAATTGTTTCATCCCTTGATCAGGATGAGCGTTCTCCCGTCCACGGAACATAATTGTCAACTTAACCTTATTCCCCTCTTCAAGAAAACGGCGGGCATGTTTGATTTTGAACTGGAAATCATGATCGTCGGTTTTGGGACGCATTTTGACTTCCTTAAGTTCAACCCTGACCTGCTTTTTCCTGGCTTCCGAAGCACGTTTGGCCTGCTGATACTTATATTTACCGTAGTCCATAACCCGGCAAACAGGTGGATCAGCCTGTGGTGAAACCTCTACCAAATCGAGACCCTGCTCCTCCGCAAGAGCTAATGCTTGCTCGGTACTCAGAATTCCCAACTGGCCGCCTTCATCATCAATAACCCGTACCTGACGAGCACTAATGGCCTCATTAATATTCGCTTCTTTAGCTATGACTTCACTCCTCTGTTCTCTTTAAAAAGGGATAAACCAAACAACGAAAAGACCCACTTCGGGTCTCTGCGACAACAACTTTTATTTATATGCAGAACTATCAGCCTGAACCATACTGACAAAATCGGCAACAGCCATTGCTTCCAGATTTTCGCCATTCCGAAAGCGTGGAGCAATAGTTTGACTCTCCATCTCCCGATCACCGATGACTAGCATATAGGGAACCTTAGCCATCTGTGCTTCACGAATTTTAAAACCAAGCTTTTCATTACGGACATCAAGCTCAACCCGCACGCCGGACTCGCGCAGTTGCTCGAAGACCTGTTGTGCATAAGCAGCCTGATTATCGGTAACATTCAGGACAATCGCCTGAACCGGCGAAAGCCAAAGCGGGAAGCTTCCTGCATAGTGTTCAATTAAAACCCCAATAAACCGCTCAATCGATCCAAGAATAACCCGATGCAGCATAACCGGACGATGCTTCTCTCCGTCAGCACCAACATAGGTCAGATCAAAACGCTCCGGAAGGGTAAAATCGCACTGGATTGTAGCACACTGCCACTCTCTGTCAAGCGCGTCCTTGAGTTTAACATCGATCTTTGGACCATAAAAAGCACCATCACCCTCATTGAGCTCAAATGGCTGAGCGCTATCTTCTAAAGCACTCCGTAGCGCGTTAGTCGCTTGTTCCCAATCAGCATCACTACCGATAGATTTTTCCGGACGGGTAGATAGCTCCATCACATACTCAAAACCAAAAATTGCCGCCACATCCTGGACAAAAGCCATAACCGCCTTGACTTCAGTATCAATCTGATCCGGTCGGCAGATAATATGGGCATCATCTTGAGTAAACCCACGAACCCGCAGCAAGCCGTGGAGAACGCCGGATTTTTCATGGCGATAGACAGTGCCAAGTTCGAAATAACGGATTGGCAAATTGCGATAAGAGCGTGGCTTCGATTTGTAGATCAACATATGCGCTAAACAGTTCATCGGCTTGATGCCATAGCCCTGCTCATCAACTTCAGTGAAATACATATTCTCGCGGTAATTCTCGTAGTGACCGGACATTTTCCAGAGCTCAGTTTTAAGAATCTGAGGCCCGACCACAAGATCATATCCGCGCTTTAGATGTTCTTTCCGCTCAAAATCTTCAATGATACTTCTGAGCATAGCACCTTTGGGATGCCACAGAACCAGTCCGCCACCAGCTTCCTCACTAAAGGAGAACAGATCCAACTCTTTACCCAGCTTGCGGTGATCACGCTTGCGCGCCTCTTCAAGACGATGCAGATGAACTTTCAGATCTTTTTTCTGTGAAAACGCTGTCGCATAAATCCGCTGCAACATGGCATTTTTCTCATCACCTCGCCAATAAGCGCCAGCAAGACTGGTCAGCTTAAAAACTTTAAGAACACCAGTGCGCGGGACATGAGGGCCACGACACAGATCAACGAAATCACCCTGACGATAGAGAGAAACCTTCTCTTCTCCAAGATCCTGAATTAACTCAACCTTGTAGTCTTCGCCCATGCTTCGGAATAATTCAACAGCATTACCACTAGAGACCTCTTCCCGCACAACCGGCAGATCAGCTTTGGCAAGTTCAGTCATTTTTGCTTCTATAATTGGAAAATCTTCCGGGACAAACTTTTTACTTTCACTGAAGAAATCATAGTAAAATCCATCTTTGATGGCCGGACCTATCGTCACCTGAACCTCAGTGCCGTATAGTTCCTTAACCGCCTGTGCCATCAGGTGGGCGGTGGAATGACGAACAATTTCAAGAGCTTCGGGTGAATTCTGAGTGATCAGAGCAAGGGCACCCGACTCCTCAAGAGAACTGGCCATATCGATCAAAACATCGTTAAAACGCGCTGCTATCGATTGTCGTGCCAACCCCTCACCGATAGTCAAAGCAACATCATAAGGGGTCGCGCCGGACTCAATCTCTTTGATTGATCCATCAGGAAGTTCAATTTGCAATGAAGCCATATGATTTCCCCTGAACTTAATATTGAAACAAAAAGAGGCATCTAACAGATGCCCCAAGTCAGTACGGTTATATTCAAGTTACCATGTTCTGGTAGGCACGGGCGGGATTGAACCGCCGACCCCTTCCGTGTCAGGGAAGTGCTCTCCCACTGAGCTACGTGCCTGCATCAAACCGCGGCGTTTTATGTAGCAGACCCCCTTCAATACTGTCAAGCTATTTTATCAATTTTACTCCGCTTTCAAGCTATCTTGATGTTCATAGGTCTATAAGAATTTTCAAGCTTGCCAGCAACCGAGGACAAAGATAAAGTGAACAATTATTACACAATATAAAATGGGTACGGACAACTCCAGGAAAAGGAGCAAACAAAGTGCATACAATAGATCGGTTGATTCAGGCGAGTTGCCAACGACACACAGACAAGATTGCACTGCAATATAAATACAAGGGACGGTGGAATACCTTTTCTTACAGTAAACTCTGGGACGCTGTAGAAAAACTGGCGGCGGGTTTGCGTCAGTTAGGCGTCAAGGAAAAAACTCATATTGCTCTACTTGGAAAGTCATCACCTCGCTGGGTTGCAGCATATCTTGCCATATTGAGGGCGGGCTGCGTGGCAATTCCCATCGACAAAGAACTTAAGCCAACGGAGCTCCGCCACATCCTGAATGACTCAAATTCTGAGGCTGTTTTTGTTGGACAGCCACAACTTGACACCCTCCTCGAAGTTATAGACGACCTACCAAAACTCAAAAGAATAATTTCAATCGATACCCCCTTTGCGGAGTTATCAGACCAGAGCGACATAACCGAAGCAATGGAGAATCTTTCCTCTCTCTGGAAAGATCTGGTTAAAGATCTGGATATCTCCCCTGAACGCTGTCAGCCGATTGAAGAGGCTTCCGTTCAAGCATATTCACTCTTGACTCATCAGGAAGAGCAATCGGGAAAGCAAAAGAAGGCGGCTAATTTTCTCTCAGACTTAGCGATATCGCGCCACCGCTTACTCAAAGAAAAACGTCTTTTCTCCTATAAGGGCATTTTCCATTCAGCTCCCCTGCCAGAAACAAACAGTAAGGCAGATGACAGAGCGGTTATTCTTTACACCTCCGGCACCACCGGTCGCTCGAAGGGAGCCATGCTCAGCCATCGGAATATTGTCAGTAATATTGAAGCAGCAAACGAGCGTTTCCAGCTTGATGGTTCGATACAAACACTCTCTTTCTTACCGATCAACCATGTTTTTGAGCAGGTGTGTGGGATCTTATTGCCACTCTCTATTGGAGGACAAGTCAGTTTCGCAGAATCAATTAAAAAACTCGGTGATAATCTCAATGAGATCAAACCCTCTTTCCTCCTCGGGGTGCCGGCTGTCTACCGTTTATTGCTTGACCGAATCATGAAAAATATCAATTCAAAGTCCTCTTCTCGACTCCTTTACAACTTTCCTTTGACGCGTAAGATTGTCCTCGCCAAGATCCAACAATCCCTTGGGAAAAAGACCATATTTGTCAGTGGCGGGGCGGCACTTGACCCCGCCGTTGCCGCAGGATTTCACAGCCTCGGCCTCAATTTATTGCAAGGCTACGGTATTACAGAGACCGCTCCGGTCATCTCTGCTGAAAGCCCTTTCAAGAGCAAACCTGGCACGTCTGGAGAAGCGTTGGATGGGGTAGAAATCTTGATTGACAATCCAAATGCTGACGGTGAAGGTGAGATCAGGGTGAAAGGGCCGAATGTAATGCTTGGCTACTATAATAATATAACAGCAACGGCCGAAGCACTCGTTGATGGATGGTATCGTACCGGAGATTTGGGCCGTATAGATGAGGACAATATGCTTTCCATTTGCGGTCGGGTTAAAAATTTGATTGTGACCCCGAATGGGAAAAATGTTTATCCCGAGGAGATAGAAAACCAGCTGCTTAAGAGTCCATATATTGCTGAAATCATGGTCTATGGTCACAAAGTCGGGACAACAGCGGAGGAGGTCTATGCCGTCATTTTTCCTGATGAGGAGGCTCTCTTTGCTTTGGCTAAAGATCAGAAGGACGGTCCGATGTCTGCGGCTGAAATCGAAATTTTGATGCGTAAAGAGATCCTTGCCCAAGGCAAAGTTTTAGCGGATTACAAACGTGTCAAGAAATTCACCATCAGAGAAGATGAGTTTCCAAAAACCACCACCCGAAAAATCAAGCGCTATATTGTTGAACCAGAAATCTCGACAAATTGATTAGCGGTGCTTATAGGATAAATTCCACTATCAAGACCAAAAGTTTCTGCACAGAGAAGAAAGCCTGTTAAAGTTAATAAAGTTCAGCAGTCTAATCCTGTTGATAGGTGAATTTTTCAATAGAATATTCCTTTGCATTGAATCTTTCTTCCAATATTGACAAGCCACCCTCTGGGTGGTCTAATGCCGGCCATTTCATCAATCAAGGAGCCAATAAATTGTGTGCTAATAAGCCGATCACCTATAAAGATGCCGGGGTCGATATCGATGCAGGAAACGACTTTGTCAACTTAATCAAACCATTAGTTAAAGAGACAACCCGTCCTGAAGTACTCTCATCTATAGGTGGTTTTGGTGGCCTGTTTTCACTTAATAATAGTAAATATCAACGTCCCACTTTAGTTGCTGCAACCGATGGTGTCGGAACTAAGTTGAAATTGGCTTTCATGCTGGATAAACATGATACGGTCGGGATTGATCTGGTCGCAATGTGTGTCAACGATATTATTGTTCAAGGAGCAGAACCACTCTTCTTCCTGGATTATCTGGCAACAGCAAAATTGTCTCCAGCACAAGCAGTTGAGGTGATCAAAGGGATTGCTACAGGTTGCAAACAGGCTAACTGTGCCCTCCTTGGTGGCGAAACAGCTGAAATGCCCGGCATGTATAGTGGTGGTGAATATGATCTTGCTGGATTTTCCGTTGGAGTTGTCGATAATGATAAAATCATTGACGGTTCATCTATCACAAAGGGTGATCAAATCATCGGTATTGCTTCCACCGGGCTCCACTCCAACGGATTTTCTCTCGCCCGAAAAATCTTTTTAGAAACACTAAAGCTTAATTTAGATACCCAGCCAAACGACCTGAATCAGTCCTTAGGGGAAGAGCTACTGACCCCAACCCGAATTTACGTCAAAAGCATTCTCAGCCTGATAAAAACTTTCGAGATTAAAGGAATTGCCCATATTACCGGAGGTGGTCTTCTGGAAAACATTCCACGGATTCTACCGCAGCATTGCAAAGCTGTTATCAACAAAAACAGTTGGGAAAAACCAGCAATTTTTGAAATGTTGCGACAAGGTGGAAATATTCCAGATGATGAAATGTATCGAACATTCAATTATGGCATCGGGATGGTTCTTGTGGTTTCAAAAGATGAAGCGGAAGACGTCATCGGTCTCCTTGCCGGATTGGGAGATCCAGCCTATTTAATTGGCGAAATATCCCGAGCGGAAGCCCCTTCGGTTGAGCTCGTCTGAACCCACGTGTACGGTTACAACAGGCAAAGAAAATGAGTTCGAAACAAAAATTACGCTTGGCGGTTCTGGCTTCAGGTAGTGGTACAAATCTACAGTCGGTTATTGACCAATGTCAGCAAGGGTTACTGGACGCTGAGATCAAACTGGTCATCAGCAACAACCCAGATGCAGGAGCGCTTGCGCGAGCCGAACGAGCTGGCATCAACAACATCTGTATCAATCACCGTAGCTTCAACACGCGGGAAGATTTTGATCAAGCGGTCGTTCTAGCCCTCAATGAAGTCAAAACAGAGTTAGTTGTTCTGGCCGGTTTTATGCGAATTATTTCTGCAGTTTTCCTGCAGGCTTTCCCGCAACGAATTATCAATATTCACCCCGCCCTGCTACCCTCATTTCCTGGATTACATGTCCAACAGAAAGCCATTGACTACGGTGCAAAATTCTCCGGTTGCACCGTTCATCTTGTTGATGGGGGAGTTGATACCGGTCCGATTATTGCCCAGGCAGTTGTGCCAATTTTAACCAATGACACCGAAGAGACCCTCGCGGCACGCATCCTGGAACAGGAACATAAAATATATCCGCAGGTTATTCAGTGGTTTGCTGAAGGAAGAGTTAAAATTACCAAGCGAAAGGTAGAGATTGACAATTGCAAGAACCTGGAAGCGGTTTTAATCAACCCTCCCCTGGCACAGCGAGACAAATAAACCACTATGCAGCCAATCCTTGTCAGTAGTTGCTTGCTCGGGCTGAAAACACGCTACGATGGAACCGATAATTATTGTCAGGCAGTGATTGATTATATTAAAGCAAATCAACTAACCCCGATCCCGGTTTGCCCGGAGCAGTTAGCAGGACTATCGACTCCTCGACCAAAATGTTGGTTCAATCATGGAGATGGAGTTGCTGTCCTTGCAGGCAATGGGAAACTGATCGATGAAAATGGGCGGAATATTACCGAGCTATTCCTCCATGGGGCACAAGAATGTCTTATAGTTGCTCAGTTGTCACACTGTAAACAAGCAATTTTACAGCAACGTAGCCCCTCTTGCGGATCTCAAAATATCTATTTGAATGAAAAATTGGTTAAGGGAGTTGGTGTTACAACTGCATTACTGAAAAAAAACGGCTTGGATATTTTCAGTAATGACAATTTACCTCCCCCTCCCCAAACTTGAAATTATTTGCATCTATAAACCAGATATGCTATTAATGCGCGTTCGAAACTTTCAGGAGGATTGTTAAGATGTCTAAGCAATGTGAAATTTGCGGTAAAAAACCGGTGAGCGGAAATAATGTCAGCCACGCACACAATAAAACCCGTACGGTGTGGAGTCCAAACTTACAAAAAATGCGTGCCGTGATAGATGGTTCAGTTAAGACGATAAAGGTCTGTACCCGCTGTATCCGTTCAGGCAAAGTACAAAAAGTCGTTTAAGTTAATCACCACAAAAAAATCAGAGGAAAAGGGATGGTCATAATGATCATCCCTTTTCCTCGTTCAACGCAATCAAACTATTTTAAATAAGCAACCGCATCAATTTCAACCAGTGCCCCCTTAGGGAGGGCCGCCACCTCCACTGTGGCTCTTGCTGGAGCAATAACACCGCAATAACTGGCATAAATATCATTAACAACAGAAAAATCACCTAAGTCTGCCAGATAGATTGTCGTTTTCACGACAGAGTTAAAATTAACTCCAGCCTCATTTAAAACAGCCTGTAAATTCTCCAAAGACTGCTTGGTCTGTTCTTCAATACCACCCGCAACCAAATCACCAGTACCAGGAACCAAAGGAACCTGACCAGAGCAGTAGAGAAAACCCCCAGCTTTGACCGCCTGAGAATAGGGACCGATTGCTGCCGGAGCTTTTGTCGTTTCAACCTTAATGAGAGCCATGAATATTCTCCTTTAATAATTTACAAATAGTAAATAAGTTAGTCTGGTTATCTACTTGGCCCCACCCATGCCGATGATGTGCTCATGTGCATCCTTGGAAGGGTGTCTGTCGCCCAGATGGCGACAGTCAAGCCCCACGGATGGGTTCATGCGTCCCTGGAAAGGGGTGCGCATGGGCACATCTTTTCCCAAGTGGAGTGAACTGGATAACCAGATAGGTTAGTTTCTGATTCGATCGACCCGAACCACCCCTTTGACTTTTTTTATTTCCCGTATCACACGATTCAGATGTTCAAGATTCTCAACATCAATCTCAAAGAGATTGGTTCCTTTTCTATCTCCTCGGGCATGAACACTGGCACTGCAGATATTTGCATCGGCATTGGAAATCGCTCCGGAAATACCCACAAGCATCCCTTTTTGATCAGAGCAAACCACCTGAATTTTGACCGGCCGGGTTGTTTTCCGCTGCATATCCCATTCAACATCAACTCTTCGCTCTGCTTCACTGGCCAGAACCTGCGGACAATTTTTCGCATGCACGGTTAACCCTCGCCCTCGAGTAATAAATCCAGTAACTGGCTCACCCGGGAGAGGGTTACAGCAATTGGCGAAACGGATCATCACATTATCAATACCACCAATAAGAATGGAACTTTGCGTCTTATGCCGGGACAACTTCCCCAGAACCTTCCCCAAGGCACCCGGTTTCTCTGTTTGTTGTTTCAACACTTCCTTCGGTAAAGCATGAGAGATAACCTGACCGGCAGATAGTTTTCCATAACCGATTGCAGCAAAAACATCCTCTGTTGATTTAAAACCCAGCTCCTTCACTGCCTGCGAAAAACTCTCCAGAGCCATAGCCCTTTTCATGCTGTACTGATGTTTACGTAGTTGTTTCTCTAACAATTCTCGACCAATTTCAATGCTTCTGTCACGCTGCTCCGCTTTAACCCGGTGTCGAATTTTATTTCGCGCTTTGGGTGTTTTTACAAAGGAGAGCCAATCCTTACTAGGGGTCTGGTGGGCTGATGTCAACACTTCAACAATGTCACCGTTTTTCAACACCGTCTTTAAGGGGCAAAGCTTACCATTGATACGGGCACCGACACAGTGTTGACCAACATCGGTATGAACAGCATAGGCGAAATCAATGGGACAAGAGCCACGGGGCAATTCCTTCACATCACCATTAGGGGTAAAAACATAAACTTCTTCAGG
>JAYEME010000009.1:0-22448 GCA_034717915.1 Thermodesulfobacteriota bacterium | reverse complement strand
TCCGCTTCGGTGCTGATGCGGTTTATCTGGGGACTGCCGATTTTGGTTTGCGGGCGCATGCCGGTAATTTTGATATCGATCAGTTACGCATTGCCCGGCAGTTAACATCTGAGGCTGATGTCGCCCTCTATCTGACCCTCAATGCCTCACTGCGTCCCGATGAGTTTTCCGATTTAGAAAACTTGCTTGAAGAGCTGAAACCGCTTGATCTGGATGCCTATATTATTGCCGATCCTGGCGTTCTGGCGACCATCCGACGGGTTGATCCGCAACGGTCAATTCATATCTCGACCCAGAGCAACAGTTGTAATCCACAGACGGCTGAATTCTGGCGTAGCTGTGGAGCCAGTCGAATTAATTTGGCCAGGGAATTAACCCTGAACGATATCTGTGGTTTTTCTGGGCAGACCGAGATCGAATTGGAATGCTTTGTCCATGGTGCCATGTGTGTTGCCCATTCGGGGCGTTGTCTCCTCTCTACTGCGTTGCTGGGACGCAGTGCTAACCGAGGCGATTGTGCTCAGCCGTGTCGCTGGAATTATGCGTTGGTCGAAGAGACGCGACCGGGGGAGAGTTTTGCCATCGAAGAGGATTATCGCGGCACCTATATCATGAACAGTCGCGATCTTTGTCTGGTGGAGCAATTGCCACAGTTGCTTGCTGCCGGAATCGACAGCTTCAAGGTTGAGGGGCGGATGAAGAGTCTTTACTATCTGGCGACAACAGCGCGGGTTTATCGTGATGCGATTGATCGGATCGCCGTTGACCCGACCTATGTCGATCCGCTCTGGCAGGAGGAGCTGGAGAAGGTGAGTCATCGACCTTACGACACCGGTTTCCTGTTTGGTCATGATGATGCTAAAATTCATGCCGCTGACACCCACTATATCCGCACCCACGATTTTGTCGGTTTTGTTCGGCGTGATGATGTTGGTCTCTGGGTCGAAGGGCGCAACCGCTTTTTGCTGGGGGACGAGATTGAGCTGATCGGACCGGAGATGCGCCAACAAAAAATCCAGGTCGATGAAATTCGAAATTTTGATGGAGAGCTACTTCCCGCTGGACAGCCGAATTCTCGGTTGCGATTGCAACTACCAGATTGGGCTGAAGCGGGTGATCTACTACGTTTGGAAAGGGCTGAAAAATAAATGAAACTGCTGTTGTTATCTGCCTATCTTGTTGTGACTGCAATCCGCTTTGCCCTGGACTGGATTAATATCCGCCATCGGCAAAAGACTCGACAACCCTTACCGGACGCCTTTTCCGGGCAGATTGATGAGGAGCGGCTTGATCACAGCGATGCCTACGCTCTGGCTGGAGATAAAGTTGGTTTTACTGAAGATATTGTCAGCGTACTTTTGACTCTGGTCTTCCTGTTTGGAGGATTGCTCCCCTGGTACGATCAGCTGATTGTCGGTTTCTCCGATAATTTCATTCTACAGGGGCTGTTGTTTTTTGGTCTGTTGGCTCTGGTGCAATTGCTGGTTGGTATCCCTTTCTCCCTCTACAAAAACTTTATCCTGGAAGAGCGTTTCGGGTTTAACCGGATGAGTTTTAAACTCTGGGGTACTGATCTGCTGAAATCGCTTCTGATTGGTTCGGTGCTGTTTCTGTTGCTGGCTGGTGGGGCGCTCTGGCTGGTGCAGTTAGCCCCGCAAAGCTGGTGGCTCTGGGTCTGGGGATTCTGGGCGACGGTCTCAATATTTTTGTTGTATCTCTCCCCTTATCTGATTGAGCCGTTGTTTTTTAAATTTAAACCATTGGCGAAATCTGAACTGGAAACCGAAGTTCGTGATCTGCTCGAAAAAGCGGGAGCTCACGCCGGGAAAGTATTGCAGGTTGACGCCTCCCGCCGTAGCGGTCACAGCAATGCTTATTTCACCGGTATCGGTAAAGTAAAACGGGTGGTGCTGTTCGATACCCTGATGGAACAGTTGGATGACAAGGAACTGTTGGCCGTTCTGGCGCATGAGTTGGGCCATTGGCGCTGTGGTCATATACGTCAACAATTGATCAAGACTCAGATTGTCGCCCTCTTCAGTTGCTGGCTGGCATTTACGCTGCTGAACAGTCAAATTCTGCCCGGCTGGTTGGGGCTGGAGCAACTCTCTTTTGCCGGGCAGGTGGTAGTGCTGGGCTGGTTGGCTTCGCTGGTCGGATTTTTCTGGACACCTCTCAGCAGCTGGTGGTCACGCCGACATGAACGTCAGGCTGATCAGTTTGCCATCAACATGGTGGGCAGTGGGCAGGAGCTGGCCTCAGGTTTGGTGAAGTTGGCGCGAGAAAATTTGAGCAACCTGTTTCCCCATCCATTCTATGCCGCGGTTTATTATTCCCATCCTCCGTTGGTGGAACGGGTGTTGTGGCTGGAACGGGGTAAGGTTGAAATTAAAGCATCTGCAGATCGATAAAGCGGTGGTTGCTGTCAATGGTTAAACAGAAGCGGCCGTGGATGCCGTTGTGAGTGAGAAAAGAACGTAATCGGATTGCCGGAAACTTGACTTTTTGTCCACATTCCGTGACCACCTGGACTGCGCTGGCGGTCCCCTGATAGTACTGCAGATATTCTTGCTGGCTGATTTGCAATCGGAAGTGAAAATATTTTTTGAGCTGTGCCGTCATGGAATCCAAAGAAATTCAAAGGGGTTGAAATGCTGATCTATAAAGTAGTCGAAACCAGCCAGGTTGATGACCTGAGCCTGGAAAATATTCTCAATACCTGGACTGCCGAAGGCTGGCAGTTGGATCGAATCCATTTTGTCACCCGTGAAGCAAGTCGCCGTCCGGGAATGGCATTTGTTACATTTACCCGTGAAGAAGAGTGAATGTCTTGATCGAGGTTCCGTATTCGGGGATGTCGTAGCAAGCACATGTCCCGGATGACGCTAGTTAAGGGTAGGTGGCAGCAAATCCGGGACTGTCCCCGCATGGGGGCTGTCCCAGGTATTTGCGGTGTAACCCACCGCAGTTCTTCGTGGATCGTAAACTTCCGGGACAGCCCCCGATGGGACTGGGGACAGTCCCAAGTTTACTGCAATAATGCTTAAACTAGCCATCCCCCCGAAATACTACCATTCAGTAGATCAAACCACCCTTCTTGCGTACCTTGCGCAGGGTTTTGCTGGCAATGTAGCGGGCTTTGTCTGCACCAGTCGCCAGTATTTTTCTTAGTCCTTCCGGATCAGCCAGAATTTCTTTCCGTTTTTCGGTATAGGGGGCAAAGAAATCGCGGGCGGTTTCAAACAGTTCTTGTTTGACATCACCATAACGAAGCCCAGGGGTCAGGTAACGCTGGCGCAGCTCTTCAACTTCCTGTTTATTCAGGAACAACCGATAAATCTGAAAGATATTGCAGTTATCGGGATTCTTGGCTTCTTCCACCGGGGTTGGATCGGTGACAATCCGCATGATCTGCTTACGGAGTGGTTTCTCTTCCAGAAACAGATCGATGGTATTGCCATAGCTCTTGCTCATCTTGCGACCGTCCAGTCCGGGAACAGTTGCGACTTCTTCATCAATTTCAGGCTCAGGGACAGTGAACACTTCACCATGTGCGTTATTGTATTTTATGGCGATGTCGCGGGCAACTTCCAGATGCTGTTTCTGGTCTTTACCAACGGGAACCCGGTCACTTTGAAACAGAAGGATATCTGCCGTCATCAGAACTGGATAAGCAAATAGCCCATGATTCGGTTTGACTCCCTGTGCCACTTTATCCTTGTAACTGTGGCAACGTTCCAGCAATCCCATCGGGGTGAAATTGGAAAGGATCCAGGTAAGTTCCTGAACTTCCGGAATATCGGATTGTACCCAGAAGGTACTCTTCTCAGGATCAAGCCCCAGAGCGAGAAAATTGGCGGCTGCCTCCAGAGTCCCTTTGGCCAGGGTTTTGCCATCTGAGAGGCTGGTCATAGCGTGATAATTGGCAATGAAGCAGAACAGGTCTTCCTGCTCTTGATAGTTGATCATTTTTTGCATCATGCCAAAGAAGTTACCCAGGTGAAGGGATCCTGATGGCTGGATGCCGGATAAAACGCGCATTATTTTTACTCCAAAGAATAAACAGCAAAAACGGGACTGTTCCCGCACGGGGGCTGTCCCAGGCTTTTGCGGTGCGAATTGCCACAGTTTCATGGCTCGTAAACTCTTGGGACAGCCCCCGATGGAGCTGGGGACAGTCCCAAGTTTACTACTAAAGTTGCTTCAGATGTTTCCTTCTCTCCGTGGGAGAAGGGACGCTTGTGACTTTCAGTCTTGCTTTTGTTGATCACTCATCATTGTTGCAAGTTGCAGTAATTGCTGTAGCTCCATACCGCTCTCCTTGAGGATGCCAAGTAATACTGGAAAAAGCTGCATCATGAATCCAGGTTCTTTGATGACTTCGTTAGCCAGGTCTGGAAGTGTCTCCAGGATAAAGGTTTTTTTCTCCTCTTTCGGCAGCTCTAACAGGGCTGTTTTTATCTCTTCAACGGTCATTAATCAGTTCTCCAATTCTTATTTTGAGGTGTTCTCTGCAAAAGCAATCTTAAAAACATCTGAATATCTTTTAACAAAATGAACCTCAATTCCTTCGCGCAGATAGTCAGCCAGATCTTCGTAGGCATCTCTATTTTCATGGGGGAAAATCAGAGTATGGAGCCCTGCTCGACGGGCGGCAATCGTTTTTTCTTTAACTCCACCGATCGGCAGAACACTGCCTGTCAGAGAAAGTTCTCCTGTCATGCCAAGGTTTGGACGAACTTTTTTGTCCATAATCATGGACAGCAAGGCGGTTGTCATTGTCACTCCCGCTGAAGGACCATCTTTAGGGGTTGCTCCTGCTGGGACATGTAAGTGGATAAAATGGCTGTCAAAGTAGTCCTCGGGAATTTTATATTCTTGAAGATGCCCCATGACATAAGAATAGGCAATCTCTGAACTTTCAACCATCACATCGCCAAGTTGCCCCGTTTGTTTAAACCCTTTTGTTTTGCTGTTCATGGCGGTTGCTTCAATTTGCAAAGTTGCTCCACCCATACGGGTCCAGGCAAGACCCGTCACCACGCCGGGAGTGTCTTGCAGCAGTTCTTCTTCGGCAAAGACCGGTTTTCCGAGGTATTGTTCAATATCCCCTTTTGTAACTTTGACTTTGTCTTCGCGTCCTTCAGCAAATTCCATGGCGGCTTTACGCATGATTTTTTTGATTTTATTTTCCAGTCCCCGGACTCCGGCTTCTCTGGCATAGCGATCAACTATCTCAGCGACTGCGGCTTTATTGATGCTGACCTGCGCTTTGGTCATGCCGTGACTTTTCAGTGTTTTGGGGATTAAAAAGCGTCGTGCAATCTCCAGTTTTTCCTCCAGGATGTAACCTGATAGACGGATTATTTCCATCCGGTCAAGCAGTGGAGCAGGAATCGTGTCCATCTGGTTGGCGGTCGCAATAAACATGACATTCGACAGGTCAAAAGGGACGTCCAGGTAGTGGTCACGGAAGGTTCCATTTTGCTCCGGGTCAAGAACTTCCAAGAGGGCCGAAGCGGGATCTCCCTGAAAGGAGGCGCCAATTTTATCTATTTCGTCCAGCATTAACACTGGATTGGCGGTTCCGGCACTCTTCATGGCCTGGATTGCCTTGCCCGGCATGGCACCGATATAAGTACGTCGATGTCCTTTGATTTCAGCTTCATCACGCATGCCGCCAACGGAGAAGCGGTAGAATTTACGCTTTAAGGTGTCGGCAATACTTTTACCGACCGAAGTTTTCCCAACTCCAGGTGGGCCGACCAGACAGAGGATAGAACCAGAAATATCACCCTTCATTTTACCAACAGCAATAAATTCGAGAATCCGCTCCTTGACATCATCCAGACCGTAATGGTCGCGATCAAGCACTCGTTGGGCACGTTTTAAATCATAACTGTCCTTGCTGAACTTTCCCCAAGGGAGGATCGTCAGCCAATCAAGATAATTGCGGCTGACATTGTATTCTGGCGAGGAGGGCTCAATGGTTTGCAACTTTTCAATCTCTTCATCAACAGCTTTTTGTGCTTCTTCATTCAGGGTTAGTTTTTTTAGCCGTTTTTGATACTTTTCAATTTCAGAAACTTTCCCCTCTTTCTCCAGGCCAAGTTCCTTTTTGATGGCTTTGAACTGTTCGCGCAAGAAAAAATCACGTTGTTGCGCTGAAACTTTTTCTTCTATCTGTTGAGAAATTTTATTCTGCAATCGGGAGACTTCCAGTTCTTTTTTTAATAGTACAAGAACTTTATCGATCCGGCGGTGAATATCGAAGGTTTCCAATACTTCTTGTAGTTCAAAGCCATCAGCATTGGTCAAATTGGCAGCAAAATCTGTCAATCGAGCTGGATCGTCCATGCTGGTACGACCCAGAAATAGCTTGATCTCTTCTGAGTAGAGAGGGTTGATCTGCACCAATTCTTTTAATGTTGAGATGATCGCCATTGAATAGGCTCTTAGTTCCGGGTTATCGGTATAGACGGTACTGAGGAAATAGGTGACATCGGTGTATATAATGTCATTAACTTCCAGAACATCATCAATACTGAAGCGTTCCAAGCTGTTGACCAAAACGTGAGCACTGTCATCCTCTGCGTGGATTAATTTTAGGATTTTTGCCGCAACTCCAACCCGCTGCAAATTACTGGTTGAATCCTCATCATCCAGTTCCTGTACCATGACCAGACCGAGAGCCTGCGAGTCGGTTTCCATCGCTTGTTTGATGGTATTGACACGAGCTTTTCCATTGACTGTCAGCGGGATAATGACCCCGGGAAATGCCGGACGTGGGCGTAGTGGTATGATCGGAAGGCGAGATGGCAGCATGTCGCGTGCCAGAACCAGCCCGTCATCCGGAATGGCTTGGACGTCGGTATCAGTTTCAACTTCAATTTCATATTCAATTGACTCGTCGTGGTCTTCAAAATTATCGTGCATTTAATTTCTCCATCACTTAATGGCTAAACCTGCTGCTTTGGTGTTTCTCTATATAATATTTGTAGGGAAGATAATAACATCAGACAGAGAATGTCAATATACCTCTTGCGTAAAATATCGGTTGTATTTTTTTCGAATCTTCCCCTTTCGCTTTGGGTGTGGAATAATCCGGTGAAATTTTTGAACATTGAAAGGTTGAATATGTTGAAACAAAATGAACGGGTCTATCTGATTGATGGCTCTTCCTATATTTATCGTGCTTACTTTGCCATTCGTCACCTTTCTAACTCTAAAGGTGAGGCGACCAACGCCGTTTATGGTTTTACCAATATGTTACTCACCTTGCTCCGCGAGGAAAAACCGGATCGGGTTGCGGTTATTTTTGACGCCAAAGGGCCGACCTTTCGCAAGGAACTTTATCCAGAGTATAAGGCAAACCGGTCAGCAATGCCGGAAGATCTGGTGCCGCAGATTCCACTGATCAAATCGATAGTGCGGGCTTTTAACCTTCCTGCGTTAGAGTTATCAGGTTATGAGGCCGATGATATTATTGCAACTCTGGCAAAACGCTATGCCGATCAGGGGTTGGATATCACCGTGGTGACAGGTGATAAAGATCTGATGCAGATTGTTGGTGAGCGGGTACGTTTGCTTGATACGATGAAGAAGAAGGTTTCCGGTCGGGATGAAGTTATTGAGCGGTTCGGGGTGCCACCCGAGCAGGTGCTGGAGATCTTGGGATTGGCAGGAGACAGTTCGGATAATATTCCGGGAGTTCCAGGGATTGGTGAAAAAACTGCCAGTAGTTTGATCCAGGAGTTTGGGAGTATTGAAAATTTACTCGCCAATACTGATCGAGTTAAAGGAAAAAAGCGCCAAGATAATTTACGTGAATTTGCTGATCAGGCAAGGTTGTCCAGGCAGTTAGCCGATCTTGTTTATAATCTTGAAATTGATGTCAGCCTGGAGGAATTAGCCCTGGTCGAGCCGGATCGTGATGCCCTGGAGGTTCTATTCAAGAAACTTGAATTTCCCAAATTATTACAGGAGTTTACTGCTGAACCGCTGCGGGACTCAAAATCTGGAGACTATCTGGCTGTTCTGACTGAGGATGAACTGGATAGCATGATTCAAAAGTTGATAACCGCCGGGCGTTTTGCCATTGATACAGAGACAACCAGTCTGGTGGCAGTGCAGGCTGAGTTAGTTGGCCTCTCTTTCGCAATTGAGCCGGATCATGGTTGGTATGTGCCGGTCGGGCACAGTTATCTAGGTGTGCCACAACAACTGGATAGAGAGCTTGTTTTAGAAAAGTTGCGTCCATTGTTGGAAGATTTACACTACCTGAAGATTGGTCAGAATATTAAGTATGATGCTTTGGTATTACGCAATTCCGGAATTGAACTGACGGGTATCGATATCGATACCATGGTTCTTTCCTATGTGACCCATCCACAATCGAAATCCCATGGTCTTGATGCTCTGGCGGCTGAACACTTAAATCATCAGATGATCCCCTATTCTGAGATGACCGGGAAAGGTAAAAAACAGATCTGTTTCAGCGAAGTCGAAGTGGAAAAGGCGGTTCGATATGCTGCTGAGGATGCTGATATCACCTGGCAACTGGCTGAAAAATTATTACCTGAGCTCCCTGCTGAGAAGGGTGAAAAACTCTTCCGTGAGGTAGAAATGCCGCTGGTTGATGTTCTGACTCGCATGGAATGGTGTGGCATTCGGATCGATGCAGATTTCCTGGGTGAACTTTCTGGACAGTTAGGCCAGAAACTGGTAGTTCTGGAAGGAGAAATCCATGACCTTGCCGGAGGGGCGTTTAATATCAATTCGCCCAAACAGCTTGGGGAAATATTGTTCGAAAAACTCGGCTTGCCAAAGGGGAAGAAAACCAAAACCGGCTGGTCGACCAACGTTGATGTCCTGAATAGTTTGGCGGAAGAACATGCAGTTGCTGCTAAAATTCTCGATTATCGTTCTGTCAGCAAGTTGAAAAGTACCTATACCGATGCTTTGCCAAAACTCCTGAATCCGGCAACGGGAAGACTGCATACCTCTTTCAATCAAGCAGTCACTGCCACGGGACGACTCTCATCCAGTGACCCTAATCTGCAGAATATTCCAATTCGAACCGCAGAAGGACGGCGTATCCGTGAAGCTTTTATCCCAGCAGAGGGATGGGTTTTGTTATCTGCCGATTACTCTCAAGTCGAATTGCGAGTGATGGCACATATGGCTGACGTTCCAGCCTTGAAGGAGAGTTTTGTTGCCGGAGAGGATATCCACAAACGAACAGCCAGCGAGATCTTTAATATTTTCCCTGAAATGGTCACTGACGAAATGCGTCGTCAGGCTAAAACGATCAACTTTGGGGTTCTCTATGGTATGGGTGCTTTCAGTTTGGCAAAAGATCTGGGAATCGGACGAGCTGAAGCGCAGCAGTTTATTGACCATTATTTTGAACGCTATCCCGCTATTCTAAAGTATCTTGAGGAGAAAAAAGCTGAAGCACGTGAATATCAATATGTGACAACTTTGCTGGGTCGCCGTTGTGCAATTCCTGAGATTAACAGTAAAAATGGGGCTGTCCGCAGTTATGCTGAACGAAATGCAATTAATTATCCGATTCAGGGGAGTGCCGCCGACATTATCAAGGTGGCAATGGTGAATATTGATAAATGTCTTTCTGCGGAACAGCTGCAGGCTAGAATGTTATTGCAGGTTCATGATGAACTGATTTTTGAAGTTCCGGAAAACGAGCTTGACCAAGTTCGAGAACTGGTCAGGGTTGAGATGGAAGCGGCTGTGGATATTGATGTTCCGTTAAGGGTTGATATCGGGATTGGAAAGAGTTGGGCTGAAGCACATTAATGTCATTCTGGAGTTAACGTATTCTTCTTATCAGGGAGTTGCTCCGTTCAGATTTATTTTCTATAATCCCCATAATTATTTAGTTTGAGTTTTATTCGTGTCGTTTTGATCTATCTGAAAGATTATTATTTTGGCTCTTATATATATTGATGATTTGACTGAGGGAATGATTCTTGCCGAGGATCTGTTCACTCCAGCCGGGCGATTTGTTCTTGCCGCAGGAGCTTCCCTCCAGAGCGACCACCTGAAGATCCTTAAATCCTGGGGGATTATTGAGGCCGATATTGCTGAGGCGAGCTTAGGAGAAGAATACAGTCAAAACCTGGAACTAAACGCTGAGGTTATTGAGCGAGCGGAGAGTTATTTATGGCGCCGATTTATTCTGAATGATCTGGATCAGGAGCCGCTAGTATCCCTCTATCGCCGTGTTGTGCATCGTTTTGCGCTGAGTCTACAGCAGGGATGGGATCCGGTCGCCTTTTCTGATGTTGCCCTCCCTGCAAGTGATCAAGATTGCCCGCCACCACTCAGTGTCCCACATCTTCTTAAGGGAGATGTCGATATTGTCTCACTGCCGACGGTTTATACCCATATTGTCGAACTTCTGGATCATCCAAACACCTCATCGCATCAGATCGCCAAAGTTATCAGCAAAGATGCGAGTTTAACTGTCCGTCTGTTGCGGCTTGTCAATAGCCCTGTCTATGGATTCTCGGGAAAGATCGATTCTATATCGCGGGCTGTTTCTCTATTGGGAACAGATGAATTAACCACTTTGACGTTGGGAATCACAGTCGTTAAACAATTCCAGAACATTCCATCTGAGCTGTTGAATATGGATTCATTTTGGCGCCATTCTATCCGTTGTGGTTTGTTTTCTAAGGTTCTTGCTGGTTATCTAGGAGAAAAGGCGGTCGAAAAATATTTTATTGGTGGCTTACTTCATGATATCGGACGCCTGATTATGCTTGACCGGATGGCACCCCAGTATTCAGGTGCCATTGCCAAGGCTCGTCTGGATCATCTGCCAATGTATCGTGCCGAACAAGATCGGCTGAAAACGGATCACAGTATTATCGGCAAGTTACTGGCCGAAAAATGGCGGTTGTCACCAGCCTTAATCCGTATGATTGGCAGCCATCATTCCCCCCGCCTGGCCCATTATTCCAGAGAGGCCTGTATTGTCCATATTGCCGATATCCTTGCCCATGCCTGTGGGCATGAAGTGCTGCTGGTTAATGAGATTCCAGAGCTGCAAATCAAGGCTTGGGAAGAAACTGGTTTGTCGGAAGAACTTATTGCCCCAACGATTCAACAGGTTGATGCTGAATTCAAGGAAATTGTCCGGGTCTTTTTTGGTGGACTCGACCCAGTGGATGATGCGGACTAGATTGACTTATTCTTTCTGTTGCTTCAGATAACCTTCCCCCTGGTATTCATCTGATTTTGACATCTACCGAGTATGCTAAGATGAAAAGGTTCATTATGCCAAAGGAGGGAAGGGGATGGAGCAATACGATCAGATAGTTGCAATTATTGCTCTGAGTATGGGAGCTGCCTGGGCGAGCGGGATTAATTTATATGCCGCCATTCTGGTGCTCGGTTGGCTTGGTCATACTGGAAACTTAGTGTTGCCTCCAGATTTGTTGATCCTTACAAATCCGTTGGTTTTATTTGCAGCAGGTGCGATGTTCCTGATTGAATTTGTTGCAGATAAAATTCCAGGGATTGATACGGCATGGGATACTTTACATACCTTTATCCGTATCCCGGCCGGTGCAGCTATGGCTGCTGCTGCTGTTGGGGACGTTGATCCGTCAGTCTCTCTTGCCGTTGCCATTGTCGGGGGAGGTCTCACTGCTGGAGTCCATGCGACTAAAGCGGGAACAAGGGTCTTGATCAACACATCTCCAGAGCCTGTTACCAACTGGTTTGCTTCTTTATCCGAAGATATGGTGGTCGTTGCAGGACTCTGGACTGCTTTTCATTATCCCTGGCTGTTTGTGGTTTTGTTGCTCATCTTTATTATTCTGATGATTTGGCTTTTGCCAAAAATCTGGTGCGGTATAAAACAGGGAGGTGCCTTTTTGTTGAACTTATTCAGGAGAAAGGTAAAAAAAGAACCCCAACCGCAACTTGATTTGCCTGATTCTCTATCAGGTATTTCAAACAATCATCTTGACAATTGAGTTTTTCGAGATATTCAACTGCGGTCAGGAAGTGAGGGTAGAAAAAGGCCGGGATATTGAGATATCCCGGTTGGTATTTAAATGCCCATGGCAGAGGGGAGTTCGGTGCCATCATGAAAACGTCTGTTGCTGCCCTGATAATCACTCTGTTGAGATGACCGAATCGGATCTTCCGAAACATTAACCCAATGGTCGCACCGGCGGAATTCATGTATCTCTCCAATATGGAGAAGAATATCCAGGAATTTTTGTTCGACCAGATCCTCTTTGCCATTTTTATAAACGACTGGAATCATCAAGATCATCCTCCCTTTATTCTTTCAGTCACTGCAGAAAAGTAGACCCCCTCTTCATTCAGGTCGAGCATTTTAACAGCTTTTTCTGATAAAAGGAATGGGGAGAAATGCATGTCTACTGAGGTGATAGTTTGCCAGGAACCAGCAAATACGATGTGCCGCTAGCAAACAGGGTGCTGCAGATAGGAGAATGTGTGCGACAAAAGAGAGATAAAGCTTTTATGCCTTATCCCAGGCAAGGTCAATGGCAAAGGATTTAGCACTGGATCGCTGTGCCTCTTGGAGTGCTTGCTCACTGAATTCTACATAAGCCCAATGGCTCGGATTCTCTTCAATCATTCGAACCATTTTTGCATTCAAATCATGCCCAGCTTTAAAAGCTCTGATGTGACCAAGCAGTGGTGATCCAAGTAGACTGAAATCTCCAAAGGAATCAAGAATTTTGTGGCGGACAAACTCATTTTGGAATCGGAGCCCTTCGGGATTCATCACCCCATTGTTGTCAATAACAACGGCGTTCTCCAGGGAGCCACCACGTGCCAACCCGTTAGCCTTCAGATGCTCAACCTCGTGAAGAAAGCCAAATGTTCTGGCTGCGGCGATCTCTTTGCAAAAAGTCTCGGTGGTAAACTTCATGCTGTGGTGCTGCACTGAAATAGCTGGATGATCAAAGGCAATATCAAATGAAATTCTTAAAAAACGCGAAGGAATAATGCTGATTCGTTTTTCTCCTTCAATAATCTCTAACGGTTTGCGGATAGCAATGAATTTTCGGCTCCGGTTGAGACTTTTAATCCCTGCCTGCTGGATTTCACGGATGAAGGGTGCAGAGCTGCCGTCAAGAACTGGAACTTCCGCTCCGTCTATATCGACATGGAGATTGTCAATGCCGAAGGCTGCTAATGCCGCCATGAAATGTTCAATTGTGGATACGGTCATACCCTGACAACCAATAACAGTTGCCATGCGTGTGTCTACCACGTTGTCTGAACAGGCCTTTATATCTACCGTTTGTTCTCCATCGGTGCGATGAAAGATGATACCTGTATTCGCGGTAGCTGGGCGCATTCTCAGATTGATGCGCTCACCACTGTGCAGACCGATGCCGGAGATAGTTGCTGGTTTTTTAATAGAACGTTGCAGAATCATTTATTTGTAATCCAATCAAGGTTATGAGTAATACTTTAGATTGTCTGGGTTAATGCAAATGTCTTGCCAACTTATTTATTGTTCTTAACTGGCTGTAATTGCTTTAACTTGTTTTTGTTTGTGATGAATATTTTGTGGGGTTGTTGCAGGAATGCGCGCGATTTGCTCAATTCTGTGCCGGAGTTAACACAGTCTCGTTCAGCTATTTTGATTGTTGGTGTTTGTTCAATAGTGACAATGTCTTTACATACGACCTGAACGCAAAATTGCTATTGCCAGTCCCATCCCAAGAAAACCTGCGACCGAATAACCTAACAGACCCAGTATTGGAAAACCAAATAGCATGGGACCTTTGTCGATTTGCATCACTAAAGATGAGCCGACGATGAGTGCTGCAATGACCATGCTGAATGAGATCCGGTTTGTCGATTTGTCAAGGTCATTGATTAAGCGTTCAAAGCCACGGTGTTCAACTTCAATCTTGAATTTATTGCGATTAATACGATTGATGAACTCTTTAATATCTTTCGGTAAACTTTTTCCAAGTGCCTGGTACGATTGCAGAGTCCGTGCGGCATCTTTGGCAATACTCGTTGGCGAATAGCGGTTCTTGATAACCTGTTCGGCAAAAGGTTTAAGTTGTGCAACCATGTTAAAATTTGGATCAAGTTGCCTCCCTATCCCTTCCATAACGAATAATGCACGAGATAATAGCATCAGATTGGATGGGAATTTGATCTGGTATTCGGTTAAAATCTCGACAAAATCAAGCAGTAGTTTCCCGACTTTTAGATCCTGCAACATGATGTCGTAATAATCATCGATAAATTCGGTCAGATCGCGCTTTAGATTCTTGGTATTTGAATCGTCGTGCAAGTCACCAGAGTAGAGAAGTTGTGATATCAGATGGTCAACATCCCGACGCAAAACGCATAGGAGCAGTTCTGTCAGGTGTAGTTTTAAGTCATCATCCAGGCGTCCAACCATCCCAAAATCAAAAATGCAGAGAATGTTTCCCGGCAGGATATGAATGTTTCCCGGATGCGGGTCAGCGTGAAACAGGCCGTGGATGAAAACCTGTTTCAAAAAGTTGTCCGCCCCGTTTTTGGCGATAATTTCCAGATCGAGACCCGCCGCTTTTAATTCGTCCCGATTTGAAATTTTTATCCCTGAAACGTATTCCAGAGTCAGAACCGTTTGGCCGGTATAATCCCAGAATACTTTGGGAATATGAACAGTTTCATCATCGGCAAAATTTGCCGCAAAGCGTTCTGTGGTCCGGCCTTCACGCGAAAAATCGAGCTCACGATGAAGGGTTCGGCGAAATTCTCTAACCAGGCCAACAGGATCGTATAACTCTCCACCGGGTAGATGCTTTTCAACCAGGTAGGCCAGCCCCATCATGATATCCAGATCGGTCTCAATGACCGATTCAATGCCGGGTCTGCGAACTTTACAGACAATTTCTTTATCGTTCTTCAGTGTGCCGCGATGGACTTGGGCAATACTGGCTGTTGCTAAAGGGGTGTCCTCGAAATCTTTAAATATCTCTTCTATTGGATAGCCAAGTTCCCGATGGATCTGAGCCTTGATTTCATCGGTAGAAACTGCTGGGATGCGATCCTGAAGTCTCTGTAGCTCTTCTAGAACCTCGGTGGGGACGATGTCTGGTCGGGTTGAGAGAATTTGACCGAACTTGATAAAGGTTGGACCCAATTCTTCCAGAGCTAGCCTGAACCTGGCAGCCTGGGTCAGACGCTCCAATTCACGGGAAGCGGTTCCCAGTGAAACAATTCGTTTGCCCAGCTCATAATAGTAATCGATATTGAGCTGTTCGACAATGTGTCCGAATCCGTATTTGATAAGGATTCCAAGAACCTGTCGATAACGTTTAAGGGAGCGAATATTGCGGTTGATTCGATTAAATGGCAAGATGCAATCCCGTGGAAAACTTTATTTGGTTTGTGCTTTTAGTTGTTTTTCCAGTTGTTCCACTTTGTTTTGCAGTTTTTTAAATTCTTCCATCTTGACCACACCGATGCGATCACAGGCTTTTTTTACTTCACCCTGAGCCATCTCTTCCAGTTTTTCCTGATTTTCTTTAGCAGCACCGCGGAGTTTTTCGAGGAGATTTTTCCCTTCATCCTCGGTCAGGTTCATCCGTTTCTTCAGGTCATCAATCAACTCTTCGGCTTTTTTCTGAGTCAGTGCCATAGCACCGACTCCGGTCAGTAAGGTTTTTTCAAGAATTTCCAGCATTACGGTCTCCTGTTAGCAAAATATTGAAATTTAAAACTTATGGGAATTATAGCAGTTTTTGAAGCCAGTTCAAATGGGCAAAAGAGATATTATGAAAAACTACTGAAACATTGGAAGTCGGCTCTATTGCAGTTCAATCATTTTTTAAACCATGAGGGGGCGGGCAGGGTGAGATTTTTCCAGGTCTTTTTGATCAACTTGTCAGCTGATTTAGAATCTTCAATTTGACTATAGCAAAGATTGTTCAGAAGTTTATACAGGGAATTCAGGTCTTTTTTGTAATGGATCAGTAACTGCTCGAGTTGACGTCGATCCTTTGGTAAATCAAATTCAGTTTTTCCTGCCGCAGAACAGAATAATAGTGTTTGTTCCAACTCCTCACCATAACCCGTAAGGGTATCTCCTTTCGCATCTTCCAATTCAAATTGTCCAAGCAGGCTGCTTTTTACCTTCAGAGGGGGAGTGACCGTATAGTGGCATATCTCCGGTTGATCCAGAAAATAAAGATATTGCTCCGGGAAATTAGGGATCCCATGGTTCGATAATTGTTCAGCAATAGTCTCTTTGAACTTTTTCCTTGAATATCTTCCCAGGGTGGTTTGTTTGGGGGGGGTGGTCAGATTTGAAAGTTCGATATTTTCAACCGCTGGACAGGCGAGGAGATTTGCCAAATGATGATCGATCGATGTGAATTCCTGATCTGTCACCATTCCCTTTTCCAAGTGTGTCAATTCGTTTAACAGCAATGGCTCGGGGTAGGGGATTTCGCTCTGGCTGGGATCTATTGACGTCTCATCCTCAGAATCCATCTGAATTGGTCTGTTGTAGAGAATATTTCTGAACCATTTGTAGAGTTGGCTTTGGCAGTAGATTTTCCAACCGGGGAGATGATCGCTGGGGATACCGCCAGATGCTGGCCAGATTAACTCATCTCCGAGGAGTTTGTAGATATCTTTCGGTAAGGTGAGGGCGAACAATAGCTGGTTTCTAAATTCTTTTGCATCCGCAGATGGAGTGACTTCTCTCACTTCATCAAAAAGGTGCAGCGGAAAAGCTTGATCCCGATTTTCACTGTGTGAAGCAGTGACTTGAAGGTTACCATTATCCAATAACCGTATTTGCTGAAAACTGAAATTTTCACACAATAAAGACCAGGCAATCATCTGCTCAGGTTTCTTCAACAGGTCAATTGGTAACTCTAGAGAAAACTTTTGCCCCTTATGACAAAGCCCTAGCAGATGGATCAATTCCCAGAGCCAAAAAGGCTGGCCGGGTTTAATTTTCAGGCGCCGATTGGGCCAGGTGATTCTCAATCTGGCGGTAAACTCATAGCGCTCTGAACTTGCGATTCTGCTCCGGTTTAACAGGCGACCAACAATTGCTTGAGACGAGAAGCTGTGCCGATCAAATTGAAATAAATTCCCTAAAAATAATTCATATTGTCCAAGAGCTAATATCTCTGTTAATAGCGCAGCCGTCGCTAGCAATGACGGTGAATCAGAGAGAAGAATTGTTGTTTCGGTGCCTAATGGTGGTGCTGCCGGATAAAGGTGAATAGCTGCTGATACTTTGTCTCCGGTTTCATTCTGATACCAGGAATTGGTCAAGTTATAAATACTCTCTTTGGCCCGTTCAGGTGTATGTCTCCAGGAGAGTTGGCGCAAGCGCAGGAGCAAGTGGTGAAAGCAGACCGCTGTTTCAAGCGGTAGCGGGGGTGGTTCGATGGTTGTTTTGTATGAAAGTGCGTGCTGTAATCGCTCTGGAAGGGCAGGCAAAGAGAGTTCAAAAGCGCGGTTCATCCTTTCCGGTAATATGGTTTCTGGAAATTTGTCAAACCAGACTAGAGAGAGCACTTGTAATATCAAGAGCCGATTTGCTTCATTCGCACAGATGTCAGCATCTTCTGTTGAAGGACTTTCCATTTCAGAGCGTTGCCTTCGGTAAGCTTTGATCAGTGACGGTAAGGCTTGCTGTAGGGTGGTCTGAAATAAATTATTGAAGTAATGGGGTGAAAGATCCGTTACCGGGATGGCACCCAAAACGGCCAGAAGCTTCAGTGAATCAAGAACATCAGCGAGTAAATAGCGGAAAGTCTCTGGATGACTCGGGCTGGAAAGGGGAAATGACTGATGTTCTTTGATTTGATCGTTATCAACATGCCAGATTCTAACTTGATCGGTCTCCCAGGTAGCAAAATTGCGCAGACCCAAGGCTGAAGCACAGTTGCGTCCATGTTCAAGCTCGGCTGCCAGGTTGCTGTCTGGTAATAACAGGATGCCACCAGCCATCATGCTTTGCCGATTGATCCAGAATACCAGTGGTGGTTGCAAAACTCCCTGTTCTGTCTCTATGTGTGGATAGGTATCAACCCGCCGAAAGGGGGTGCGACCATGCTCGATGATTTCTTTTGTCCAGGTTGCAAGTTGTTGAGCAAATTGTTGCAGGTGTAGATTGGTTTGAATTTCCATCCTAGGAGCCGAAGAGTGGTCTGGTGCCATCTGTTTGGGCAGGAGTGCGCTGGAAATGACGGAAACAAGTCTCTGTCACAACCCTTCCACGCGGGGTGCGATTCAGAAATCCCTGTTGGATCAGATAGGGCTCTATCACCTCTTCAATCGTGTCCCGTTCTTCTCCTATGGCTGCTGCCAGAGTATCCAGACCAACCGGCCCGCCTGAAAACTTGTCAATAATTGTCAGCAACAACAGACAATCCATGTAGTCAAAGCCCTGATTGTCAACTTCTAAGCGTTTTAGCGAATGATCGGCTAGCGCACAGGTTATTCTGCCCTCACCTTCAATTTCGGCAAAATCCCGTACCCGGCGCAACAGGCGGTTGACGATACGTGGCGTCCCTCGGCTGCGGCTGGCTATTTCACTGGCACCGTCATTATCTATTTCGATTTTGAGAATATCCGCACTCCGTTTAACAATGGTTGTCAGCTCTTCTTTGGAATAAAACTCCAGCCGACTGATCACACCAAAACGGTCACGGAATGGCGAGGAAAGAAGCCCGGCACGAGTTGTGGCTCCGATCAGAGTGAATCTGGGAATGTCCAATTTAATGGTGCGTGCCGAAGGTCCCTGACCAATCATAATATCAAGCTGATAATCTTCCATCGCCGGATAGAGAATTTCTTCAACGACCGGGGATAAACGATGAATTTCATCGATAAACAGGACATCCCCCTCTTCCAGGTTGGTAAGAACCGCCGCCAGGTCACCGGTTTTTTCGATGACCGGACCAGAAGTGCTTTTAATATTGACCCCCATTTCTTGGGCAATAATGTTGGCCAGAGTTGTTTTTCCCAGCCCGGGTGGGCCGAAAAAAAGGACATGGTCAAGTGCTTCCTGACGCTTGCGAGCCGCATCAATAAAGACCTTTAAATTTTGTTTTGCTTTGGTTTGACCCACATACTCCTGCAGGGTCTTTGGCCGCAGACCAATCTCATAGTTGATTTCTTCCGGTTGGCCATCTGCGGCAATTAAACGTTCGCTCATTCTCGCTCCCGTTACTTCAGCAGGACTTGCAGTGCCGCTTTCAAAATATCTTCAAGGGGGGCAGCGGGGGACAACTGTAAATTTCCCAATGCCCGTTTTGCCAATGTTTCTTTATAGCCCAGATTGACCAAAGCAGACAACGCATCCTGATGAAAGTTTTCAGTGTCTGGAGTCTCTCCATCCGTTTGGGTAATGGCTGCAGAAACTGCATAAGCGGTCGCTTTATCCTGAAGTTCAAGAACCAGCCGCTCAGCACTTTTTTTGCCAATTCCAGGAATAGCGACCAGACGAGGGATATCCCCCTGACTGAGGGCAAGAGCCAGATCTTCGCTTGGGATGTGTGAGAGGGTTGTAATCGCCAGCTTCGGGCCGACACCCGACACAGAAATCAGCAGAATAAAGAGATCTTTTTCAGTCCTGCTAGCGAAACCGAACAGGTTGATCGCATCCTCTTTGACGTGAGTATGAACCTGCAGCTGAACTTTACCCTCTTCCGGTAGGGCATAGAAGGTCGACAGGGGAATCTGCAACCGGTAGCCAACTCCAGCGACATCAATGATGATCTGTTCCGGGGTGCGATAGACCAGCTGGCCAGTTAAAAGCGCAATCATGTTTGTTTTTTCCAGTTTTTTTGAGCTGATTGTGTCATCTGCCGGTTCAGATGGTGACTGTGTGCGTGGCAGATAGCAACTGCCAGAGCATCCGCAGCATCTTCCTGGGCAATTTCGGGTAAATTCAATAATGCTTTGGTCATCTGTTGTACTTGGCTTTTTCCCGCTCGTCCATAGCCGACTACGGCACTTTTGACCTGTAAGGCTGAATACTCGGCAACCGGTAAACCTGCATTGATTCCTGCGAGCAGCGCAATTCCCCGTGCATGCCCCAGTTTTAATGCTGAAGCTGGATTGCGTGCCATGAAAACCTGTTCAACTGCAACTGCTTCCGGCTGATATTTTTCAATCAAGGAACAGAGCCCCTGATAAATACGCTGCAAACGGACTGCCAGGGCGTCTTTACTGTTGGTGAAGATTGCTCCATTATCCAAATGGATCAGCCGGTTTCCCTGCTGCTCTATGAAGCCATAACCGGTTGCTTTGCTGCCGGGATCAATCCCTAAAATTCTCATATAGGTTCAAGGTTCAAGGTTCAAGGTTTAAGGTTCAAGGTTTAAGGTTCAAGGTTCAAGGTTTAAAACCTTCTTCCTTGTACCTTGTACCTGTCTTCTATCCCATGATCTTTTCCATCTCTTCGTCAGAGATATCAAAATTGGCATGCACGTTCTGCACATCATCGTTATCTTCCAGAACATCAATCATTTTCATCAGTGACTCAGCTTGTTTGCCTTCAACTGGATTCAGATTTTGTGGAATCATGGTGACTTCCGCTGATTGATACTTGAGACCCTGTTCTTCAAGCTCATTTTTGACTGTTTCGAACTCAACCGGATCGGTGATGACTTCAATGATTCCGTCTTCTTCTTTGACATCTTCCGCACCAGCTTCCAGGGCTGCTTCAAAGATGGTTTCAAAATCATTTTCATCACTAAGGATGATTTGCCCTTTACGATCAAACATGAATGCGACTGAACCGCTGACTCCCAAGCTTCCCCCATATTTGTTGAAAGCATGGCGAACCTCAGCCACAGTGCGGGTGCGATTGTCGGTCATAAATTCTACAATGACGGCGACTCCACCGGGACCATAACCTTCAAATACTCCCTCTTCGTAAGTGACTCCATCAAGATCCCCGGTTCCTTTCTTGATGCCGCGATCAATGTTGTCTTTGGGCATATTTGCCTGTTTGGCTTTGTCTACGGCCAGGCGCAATCGAGAATTAGACTCAAGATCACCACCACCAATTCTCGCCGCAATGGTGATTTCCTTAATGAGTTTTGTGAATATTTTCCCGCGTTTGGCATCTTGTGCCCCTTTACGGTGCTTGATATTGGCCCATTTACTATGTCCCGACATCGATACTGCTCCTTAATTTTTTGATTAAGCAAAACGCCGGCAGTGCCGGCGTTTTGTTCCTGGTTTTCTGTATATGAGAAATGAAACGGTTAATAATTTACGATTTTCAGGTTGTCCGTTACACCGGCCACTCCTTCAACCGTTTTCGTGTCATCAATAACCGCTTGACGCTCAGCTTCGCTGTAAACATGACCTGACAGGGTAACATGACAGTCAACAACATCAATATTGAACCAGATGTCTTTAATGCGTTCGTCATCTAAACGGGTAATCTGCAGTTTTTTCTGGATGATTAAATCTCGAATTTTTAATTTACAGATGTCTCTTTTCTCAACCAAATAGGGATCTTTCACCGCTTCTATAATTAGTTTAACAGCCATTTCATTGGAAACTCTGGTGGTATTGATGACCATGTCGTATTCGATAGGATTTGTCCAATTGCGGTCGAAATAGTATTTGATAAAGCCTGCTCGTTGTTGGTCACTTTTGCGCACCAAAGAACGAGCCAGGTCTGGATCGATCCATTCGCGCTGTGCCCAGCGTTCAACTCTTTCCTCAAAGGGTGCAATAACCCGCACACGCAATACACTGGTGATGTCGGGTAGCAGATCCTGGCCGCCGCGACCGTAGATGATAACATTCCCCTTAAGAGCTTGTTCCAGCACAATCAGCTGGATGCGGTTCATGTTCAGCTCGATCTGCCGATCCAGGTTTTCAACAAATGCTGGTGGTTTCTCATCAATCTGTTTCAAGGCTTCCTGAGAAAGGTCGTAATTCTCAGCAGACTCACTAATGACATCACCGTCGACCAGGGTGTAGCCAAGTTCCTCTGCAATCTGGTGGACAATTGGGATGCCACCGCTGCCCATCTCCCGGGAAATGGTAATGATCGCCATAGAGATCTCTCCAAATAAAATAAGTAGGTTGATCGTCTGTAAGTACGGTTTTTATACAGCGGTCGATAATGACATGAATCACCTTCAAGTTCAAGCGTTTGTCATGGTTTTATCCCTTGTCTTTGCTTTAGTGGCTGGCTATAATTTCGCTGCTTATTTTAACCATAGTGGGTATTTTATGAATGAAAACCAGAATTCAGAGTTAGTTTTAGAATTGCAACAACAAATTGATGCAGCAGCTGGAATTCCCTTCGCGGCGTTTATGGAGCAGGCTCTTTATCATCCTGAATATGGTTATTATACTGCCGAGCGTACCCGAATCGGGAAAAAGGGTGATTTCTTTACTTCGTCCACGGTTCATTCCTGTTTTGG
>JAYEME010000008.1:0-22521 GCA_034717915.1 Thermodesulfobacteriota bacterium | reverse complement strand
GTTCCATACTGGTATCCATAAGTGTCTGAAATAAGTCATGGAAGTCTAACAGAGAGCTTCCGGCCGTGTAAACAACCTAATAACAATAGTTTTATCATAAGAAATCAACAAACATTGAATATTATAAGCTATTGATATTATACATTTACAACCCGACATCTTGCGATATTTCAATCGATGTCGAATGAAATCAGCTAAGAAATGTGGAATCATCAATGACAGGAACCGATCACCTTAAAAAAGGAGGATGACAATGAAAAAACTTATGACTCTATTAGCTGCCACAATTTTAGTTTCATCTATTGCAACAATTGGTATTGCTGTGACAAATGGTCCAGAAGAGATCAAGTATACGCCCAAAATGGGAACGGTTACTTTCGATCATAGTGCACACCAAAATCGAACTGATTGCGCAACCTGCCATCACACTGGAGACTATGCTCAGTGTAAGAGTTGTCATGGTGTCGATTCTAAAGCACCCAAAGCAAAAAATGCTTATCATAAAATGTGCAAAGATTGCCACAAAGAAGCTAAAAAAGGACCCACTAAATGTAAGGAATGCCATATCAAATAAAAATATTGTGAATCTCGGTTCCATAAAAGGGCAGATTCAGTCTATTGAATCTGCCCTTTTTCTATGTTCATTGGCTTTATTTTCAAGTTAGAAAATAAAGATGATATTTTTTAGATTATTTTATATTATTTAGTTGACATTAACGTTTATCACGCTATAATAGACTCAAAGATAAGAAGTAACTCTCTCAAGAACGACTTTTGCCCCGTGTTCTCCCTCCTGACGCGGGGCTATTTTTATCCCCAACGTCATATTTACAATACTTGAACATATTACAGAAGAAACATGCGCCATTTAAACAGCCTTGAACACTTTCAGCAGATGGGGAACCAACTGTTTTTTTCGTGAAAGAACTCCATTCAGACGATAGATATTTTCAGCCTCCTGTGGATAGCCAATAATATATGGCAGTTCAGTTGAACCAACGGTCATTAACAGGCTATTTTCCAGCACGATGTCAGTAACCAGCAGCGCTGCAAGCTCATAGCCTTTATCTTCTCTGATTTTTTCTAATTCGCTCATCAATTCATTCTGACGCTGGTGGAAGGAATGAAAATTGACCACTTCAACCTGCCCTAAACCGAGCAGAAAATCACCGACTCCATACTCTTTAAAATCAGTAAGAATCAATTTTTTTGCCGGGACACCACTTGCCATTGCACTTCCTGCGGCAAATAGTTGAGAGCCAAATTCCTGATGTTTCAGCCCTGAATATTTTTCTAACCAGGGAATCAGATTGCGATCAATATCGGTGGTTGTGGGAGATTTTAAAATGATGGTATCCGAAAGTAATCCAGCCAGGAGCAGCCCGGCTATTTTCTTTTTCGGTTCAATTCCTGCCTGTTGATAGAGAGTTGAGACGAGTGAGCAAGTACTTCCGAGGGGCTGATTAATGAATCTGATCGGCAAATCGGTGTGAAAATTACCCAATCTATGATGGTCTATAACCTCCAGTATATCAACTTTGTCTGCTCCGGGAACTGCCTGAGACAACTCATTATGGTCGACAAGAATCAACTTGATCGGTGACTTTTTTATCAAATGGCTTTTTGTTGCAATCCCCCTAACCTGCAAATCAGGAGAGCAGACTATCGCCCCTGAGTGTTTTCCGTGAGTCAATTTTATGCGAAGATCTTCGAGCAAATCATTTGGCTTGGCGACCAAAAAATCAGGCTCTGCCAAAATTCCAACCGGGGTTGCCATCCGTGTCAACCAAACACAGTTGGCGGTATCATAATGACTGACCAGAATTGACACTTTATTTTCCCGGGCAGTTTCAAGCAGTTGATTATCAACAGGGGAATTTCCTGAAATTATCAGCAAACGAACCCCTGCTTCAACGGCAAGTCGCTGAATGCCAGGACGATCACCCGTTATCAGTATCGTTTTTGCGGGAATAATATCATCAACCCAACGACTGAAACTGGCTTCACGCCTTGCACCAACGTGAAGGTCAAAAGTTTCAACCTGGTCACAATCAAACAGGAGTTGAGAGGTTGCACCGAGACAACTCTGAATAGAGCTGAGTGAGGCACGAATTCGACGCAGTTTTTCCGGTTCGGCTGGCACCAGAAAAAACTCGGTGGCTTGCTTTAACAATAGCAATCCCTGAGCACAACCGTCGTCATCAACCACCGGGAGGATTCTGATATGATGCTGGTTATAGAGCTCAATCGCTTTCGACATGGGGGCGGATTGGTGGATTGATATCACCTTTTCGGTCACAACGTCTTTGATGCGAGGATAAGCATCAGCGAGTAATTCGGGGACGTCAACACCAAGATGATCCAACACAAACTGAGTCTGACGGTTGATTGTACCAGCTCGAGCAGCTTTGACACCCTGAAGACCCTGTTCCCGGCGCAGTTCTGCATAAGCGATAGCACTACAAATAGAGTCTGAATCGGGGTTTCGATGTCCAACAACAAAAACTTTATCCGCTTCCGGCACAGTATCCTCCACTCAATTCAAGGAGCACGAAACTTTCCCCGCACATCCCCCAAACCAATAACATTTTTAATGATCCCTTTTTGTGGTCGCATTCCTTTATCAAAAGAGGTCAGAATATCGCGTCCTTTGGTACCAAAAACAGAAGGGTCAACAAGAATTCGGCACTGGACCGGATCAGCCGCAAAGAACTTTCGATCCTTTTTTTTTATTTTCTTCAATGGTTCAACAACAATATCCTGGGTTCCTTTGCGATGAAAAGTCGGAATAAGGATAGTCTCTTGTCCGGCCTGTCCATAAAAACCAAGACGTAGATTATAGAGTGCGCTTAAAATATCAAATAAGGGTTTGTCATTCTCCATGGAGAACAACTCATCAGCATAAGCATGATTGTTTTTGATCTTTTGATATCGAACCTGAGCAGAATCGTAATCAAACGTATATCTGGTTATTTTTTCACTGCGTGAATTATTTTTTCCACGAATTGTGTGGGAGCTGTGCCACAAAGGCTGCAGTAACCCCGACGCACCTATTTTCATTAATGTTTGATATTTCTCTACCCGATCTCTGGTAAAAAAAGCTGCCATTCCCAATGTTTTTGCTTCCATAACCACTAGAAAGGTACCAGTACCTTCACCAAGGGTAAGCGTTATTGATCCTTCAGCAAGATGGTCAAACCAGAGGAATGAAACATCATAAGCAAGGGTTTCCCCGACCAGAGATTGAATTGGGTGCTCTGCCGCAGGCAGTTCCTGAGAAAATGAAGGATCTGACAAAGAGAGCAGAAACAACAACAAAAATATTTCAATTTTTTTTCGCATTAAAATCCTGATAAATACCGATAATCATTTCTTGACGAAAATGATTATTACCATTAATATCCATATATACAAAATATAATAAGGAGTCCAACATGACTGCAGAGACGGAAACACTCCCTTTTGATTCTGACCAGGACTATGATCGAGAATCAGAGATTCTAAAAGTTCTTGGACACCCCATTCGTTTAAAGATAGTTGCTGGACTGATGTCAGAAACCTGCAATGTAAAAAAAATATGGGAATGTCTCTCTCTTCCGCAAGCGACAGTTTCCCAACATCTGGCACTCCTTAAAAACAAAAGAATCATTACCGGCCGTCGGGAAGGGGTAGAGGTCTTTTATCAGGTCACCTCACCAGAAGCGGTTCGAATAGTCGCCTCAATCTTTGGTGATTCAATCACTTGCAACTAATTCTTCATTGTGTAAAAAAAATGGTCGCCTAATAGACGACCATTTTTTTTACTTTTAAGTAATTTTTATTTCCCAGAACGGATCGTTGCAACAGTTTTTCCTCGAATACCCCAGTTTTCTGCAGCAACCTCTTCGATAATAACATGAGTCGCCTCAGGGTTTTTACCCAGAACCTCTTTCATAACAACAGTAATGCGATCCATCAGTTCTTCTTTTTTTTCAACACTGATTCCTTCAAGGGCACGAACAGTAACTACCGGCATTTCACAGCCTCCTTTCAACACAACATTGCTTATAGTAGTGTTCAGTATAGCGCGAGTATAAAAAAATCAATAGTCATATTGTTTATATTTTCCTGAAACAAACCAGAACCTGGGAATAATCAATGAGTCAAATTCAATTCAATCAATCTGATAATGGAGCAGGTTCATCCCTTTAGGCTGATCTATCTCAGGAAAATCAGCACCGGAGTTAATGATTTGCAGCAACTTTGCCTGAGGGCATAAGTCAACAAAAAGCTGCTGTATCTCGTCCGGTGATAAATAAGGACTACTCAAACAGGCCAGAATCTCCCCACCGGGACTCAGCAATGAAGGCAATTTACGAATCATTTTTGGCCAGTCACGTTGTGCCTGAAAATTTCCCCCCTGCTCGGTGGGTGGATCGCACACAATCAAATCAAATGGTGTCAACTTTCGCAACCGGCTAAAGCTGCGAAACAGCTCAATTGGCAAAAAACTGGCTTTGCGAATATCCAAACCATTAAGGCGATGGTTTAGTTTTCCCAATTTCAGGGCACCACGGTTCATATCCAAGTTAACAACCTGGGTTGCTCCAGCAGATAAGGCCGCAACTGAGAAGCTACACGTATAAGAAAATAAGTTGAGAACCTTTTTCCCCTGTCCTATTTCCCTGACCAACGCCCTACCCTGCGCCATATCCGGGAAAAACCCGATATTTTGTGCTCCATTCAAACGCAGTCGATAAATCAACCCAGCTTCGACAGCATTAATCTCTGCCGGTAATTCACCCGACAAAATACGGCTGGGAGAACCGGGTAAATATCGCTCCTGCAAAATAATCGCACCAACATCCACAAGTTGGCAGTGTAACAGTGACACAAGCTGGACAAGCCAAAAATCATCTCGCTGCTGATACAGCGTGACCAAAACAACTGGCTTGAACCAATCAATCACAAGATCTTCATAACCAGGGAAACAGTGTCCTCGACCATGGAATAACCGGCGCGAGTCATCACCTGTCGTTTTTCTTTTAGTGATTTCTGATTTAATGAAATTCATCTGCTCAACAAGGAGAGAGTGTAATAATCATATAGATCAAATAACGACTGGAAATGCTGAAATAAAATAGTCATAATGATATCACACAATAATTGAGGAGAAGGATCGATGAATAAGACGAACCTGGTCATTTTGATATTAATAGCTTTGCTCAGTGCCCTTGGGCTTTCCTTCTATCTACAGAACAAACCGGCATCTGAACACTTAATTCAGGACATTCAACCGACGCTGCCACCAGAACCAATTAAAACACCGATTGTTCACTATCCGGTTCCTGAATCAGTTACGGAACAACCTGCCTTGCCACTTGAACAGGATGATTTAAAAATTGCGGTAAAAAATCTGTCACTTCCGGAGACCCTACCAGCCATACAGGAGAGTGACCAAAGCATTCTAGATGCGTTAAAAAGCCTAATTTCCGGGAAAACGATCTATCAGTTACTCTACACAGAAAACTTCATCCAAAAATTTGTCGCAACGATTGACAACCTGCCTGAAAAACGTTTGCCAAGAGCCCTTTTACCAATCAAAGCACCTGAAGGAAAATTTCTGATCGCCGGAACAACAGAAGCACCTCAAACCAGCAGCAGAAATTTCAAACGCTACACCCCATACGTGACTTTTCTGGAATCGATTGACCAAAACCTGACAATCAAATTATATACATTTTTTTATCCGTTATTCCAAACTGCCTACGAACAATTGGGCTATAAGAATGCCTATTTTAACGACCGATTAGTCTATGTTATTGATCATCTTCTAGACACGCCAAATCCGCCAGACCCGCTACAGCTTGCTCAACCAGCCGTTCTTTATACCTATGCGAATCCTTTGCTGGAGAATCTTTCATCAGGGCAGAAAATACTACTCAGGATTGGACAAGATCAAAGGCTAAGAACACTTAAAATTTTAGAATCCTATCGTAACTATTTGACAAATTTCCAGCCATAACAAAACAAAAGGCTCAACCATCTCGAGTTGAGCCTTTAATCTACAAATCTCAGCAGTAATATATTACACGAAGCGGCGTTCCGAACCCTGATAACCTGAATCTGCAAAACTTCTGATGGGATCTATATCGGGATAAACCCAACCGTCTGAGCGTTGAAATTTAATAATCCGGTCACTTTCAATTAATCCCTGTAACTTCCGGGCATTGACTATACCCATCATACCATCTTGATAAAAAACTGAAACTTCCTTCATCCAGTACCTCCTTCGTGTACACTGATCATACCACCAGGTAGTATAAAGACAAAGAACAAAGAAATAAAAACGCTATAATATCGACAAGTTAATTCAATAAAATCCATTTTTAATGATTAATAAGTAAATCTCTAACGTCCCTTCCTCCGCTCAGGG
The DNA here is from genome assembly GCA_034717915.1 of Thermodesulfobacteriota bacterium. Lineage (GTDB taxonomy): Bacteria > Desulfobacterota > Desulfuromonadia > Desulfuromonadales > Geopsychrobacteraceae > Desulfuromusa. The sequence continues at coordinate 16,106 of JAYEME010000008.1, read as the reverse complement.
CCACTATAGTGACCGCGCAGAGCACTTCTTATTGGATCCTCACCAACAGTGACCCAGCCTGCTGATCGTTCAAATTGCTCAATTTCACTCATGACTATTAACTCTTCAAGCCTTCTCGAAGGGATTAAGTCAATACGACCATCCAGATAGCGAACACGAATCAGCATAGTTTTCCCCAAAAAATCTAAACAACCTCAGTAATTAAATTTGATGCTTTCGCAAAAACTGATGGGATGGCTAAGCAAAAATTTAGTCCTACAAGGCATGGTGGTTTTTCAGGGGCGAAGGCATACATAGTGTATGTCGAGGCCCTAAAAAACCACCGTAACGCCGTAGGGCGAACTTTTTTGCGACGCCATCAAGTTTAATCAAGTAAATTATCAATGGTATCAAAATCAAATCTTTTTTCTGCAAGATCAGTAATCATTTTTATTTTGTGGGTATCTTCAGCAGTCAGTTTTGAAACGTCGTCCTTTATCATTTCAAACACGGCAGAAGAAGTACGACCGGCACGCATATACGGAATCGCACTGCTGGCAATTATTTTCTGCGTAATATGACTGATTTCACCGATTCCTGGAATAATAATACCAGCTATCTTGTCACGATACTCATCCAACTGATAGAGGTTTGAAATCGTCACCAACAGTTCATCTCGACTACTGTTGACAATAAGCAAAGTAGATTCTTGCAATAGTTCTACAACTCGCTGGGCGGAAGCTGCGCCAATCTGAACATTGTGAATAATCCTCTGTCCTTGATCCTCAGAAGCATACAGTTTGATATCAAGAACATCGGCAATGTGACGCAGGGTTGGGTTTGCCAAAATCGGTTGATAATTAAACCCACCGACAACCTGAACCTCCTCATCTGCAAAAGCCATATTCAGATACTTGAGAGTCTGTTCACGCTTTTCTGGAATAATTTTGTTGACCAGTATCGCCTTGACTTTGGCTTCTTCCTTTTGAAACAAGGCCAGATTTATTTGCGCTGAATCGACAACATTACCCAGACCGCCGCCTGTCACCATGAGAACAGTGGCACCTGTTTCTCTTGCTATCCGGGCATTATTACAGCCAAAGAGGGTACCAACACCCGTGTGCCCCGCACCTTCAATAATCAAAAAATCATTCTTGGCATCCAGTTCAGCAATGGCGTCAAACATTTGCTGAGAAATCTGTTCTCTTTTTAAATGACCGTCCATGATTCGCCGAGTATCCCCTTGTTGCAAAACAAACGGAGACATCAAAGGCAGATCTGCCACGAGGTCAAAGCAACGCGCCATAACCACGGCATCTTTATCAACCATTAGCCCTTGATATTCAACTGGTTTTGGTCCTATAGGTTTGATAAAACCGACTCTATCGTACTCTTTCAGTGCCATATGCATCAAAGAGAGACTTGTTGTTGTCTTACCGCTGTTCATTCCGGTTGCGGCAATAAAAATTTTACGTGCCATAGCTTAAACTCCCTATCAGCTACCAGCAGCTAATTCTGGAATAGTTTCAAAAGTCTCACCGTTTTTCCGACGTTCTACATAGGAATAGATATTCTCGAATTCACCCTGAAGCAAAGTCAATATATCTTGAATATATTGCACATTGACTACCACTGGCTGAAATTTTGTTTGCTTGGCAATTTTGATAAAATTTGGACTTTTCTGTTGCGCAACAAAGATTTCTGCATCATCAATCAATGAGATAATCGCCTTCATCTTGTCAGATTGAGCATGATCCATATCCTGGGCAACATTTTTCCGGCGTTCCACAAATGAACACTCTGCACCATCAGTAAAATCGTAAAGATAGAAAAATTCCGTATCACCCATATGTGTATATGCTATAGTTTCTCCGTCATTTGAACCAATACAAATCCTGAAATTTCGCACTAATCTATCCTTGTCCGGTTAAAATTATCATCAACAGTTGAAATGGATCACCGATTCAACCCGCAGTCGCCGTTTGATTATGGTATTGCATGACCTCTTTTACCTTTTTTACGATTCCATCTGCGTCCAGCCCCAATTCAGCACGTAATTCCGCCTGTGTTCCCTGGCCAACAAACTGATCCGGTATGCCAATACGTACAACTGGAGTCGTTAAACCGACATCACTCAAAAGTTCCAGGACTGCAGCCCCGAATCCACCTTGGAGAGAGTTCTCCTCAGCAGTTATGACAAAGGGGGGTTTCTCTGCCTGGGCTATAATCAAGTCACTATCGAGAGGCTTAATAAAGCGAGCATCTATCACTGAAAGATTAATCCCATGTTCAGTCAGTTGGGCTGCTGCGAACAGGGCATGATTGACCATCTCTCCCACAGCAATAATCAAACCATCAGCCCCCTCACGCAGTAATTCTCCACATCCTACTTCTAGCGGTTCAATTTGATCTGGAAGAGATAACCCAACACCGTTACCACGAGGATAACGGTAAGCAAAAGGACCAGAACTTAAACTTGCAGCTTTCATAAGTCGCTGCAGCTCCACTTCATTTCTTGGCACAGCAAGAGTCAGATTGGGAACATGGCGTAAAAAAGAGAGATCAAACACACCATGATGGGTTGGCCCATCCGCTCCGACCAGCCCACATCGATCCATAGCAAATGTCACAGGAAGATTTTGCAAACAAACATCATGAACAAGCTGATCATATGCACGCTGCATAAAAGTGGAATAAATAGTTACTACCGGTCGCAACCCACGACAAGCTAATCCAGCAGCAAAAGTCACTGCATGCTGTTCCGCAATACCTACATCAAAAAAACGTTCAGGGAAATTTTCTGAGAATTTTTTCAGACCGGTTCCCTCTGCCATAGCAGCGGTGATAGCAACAACCCGTTTATCCTCCCGTGCAAGATCAGTCAGGGTATCGCCAAACACTTTGGTATATGAAACAGCACCAGCCTGCTTGGTCCCTTTGACCTCTCCCGTCTCTGGAATAAATGGTCCAACCCCATGAAATTTAGGTGGGTTGTTTTCTGCCGGCGCATAGCCTTTACCCTTTTTGGTCAGAACGTGTAACAACACCGGCCCTTTGATTTGAGCAACATTCTGGAGTGTTTTTGTCAGTTCATCAATATTATGTCCATCAATAGGACCAAAATAATCAAACCCGAACCCCTCAAACAGCATTCCCGGCGTCATAAAACTCTTCAGTGACTCCTCAGCACGTTTAGCCAGATTGACCAGATCACGACCAATCCCGGGAACGTAGCCAAGCAAATGTTCAGTTTCCTTTTTAAACCGGATAAATGTTTCTGAAGTCATTTTGCGACTCAAAAAAGAGGACAGGGCTCCGACGTTAGGAGATATCGACATTTCATTATCATTCAAGATAACAATCAGTCTCTTTTTCAGGTCTCCAGTATGATTTAAGCCTTCAAATGCCATCCCGGCGGTCAATGAACCATCCCCGATGATCGCAATAACTTTGTCGTTTTCTTCACAGATATCCCTTCCCGCCGCCATACCCAATGCTGCAGAAATAGATGTACTGGAATGGCCAACGCCAAAGCAATCATGATCACTCTCTTTCCGTTTTGGAAATCCACTCAAACCATCAAACTGACGCAGGGTATGAAACTGTTTTTGGCGACCGGTCAATAACTTGTGTGCATAAGCTTGATGCCCGACATCCCAGATAATATGATCATTTGGAGAATCGAAAACTCTATGCAGGGCAATTGTCAGTTCGACAACCCCGAGAGAGCTACCTAAATGTCCACCGTTGCTAGCAACTGTTGCGACAATCTGCTCGCGTAATTCTTCTGCTATCTGTAAGAGCTGACTTTTATCGAGTTTTTTCAGCTCATCTGGTGACTCTATTTGTGAAAGAAGTGTTTTCATTCAGCTTCCTTGCGATGAATATTAACTACAGATTCGGTAAAACTTTAACAAGAGCGATTGATAGTATAATTAGCTATCTCGCGGAGTGGATGTGCTGACTGATCAAACAAATCCAAAGCAGACAAGGCTCGCTCACGTAATTCATCGGCGTGTTTTCGGGCTCCAGGCAGACCAAGCAATGCAGGATAAGTTGCCTTTCCACGTTGCTGATCACTACCAACATCCTTACCTAATTGAGACTGCTCAGCTACAATATCAAGGATATCATCGGCAACCTGAAATGCGAGTCCAACTGCTTCACCATAATGACAGAGAGCCCGACGCTGTTCAGCAGAAGCTCCCCCCAGCAGAGCACCAATTTCAATTGCTGCCAAAATTAAAGCTCCGGTTTTATGGGTATGAATATATTCCAAAGTGGGCAGATCAACAGGTTTCTTTTCTGCCTCCATATCGACTATCTGCCCCCCGACCATACCATGTGACCCAGCACTCTTAGCTAGAATATTAATCACTTCGCGGTAGTGGTCAAAAGGAAGATCACCTCCAAAGTCTTTATTAGAGAGAACAATAAAAGCCTCAGTCAATAACCCATCACCAGCTAAAATAGCCGTGGCCTCACCATAAACTTTGTGGTTGGATGGATTTCCACGGCGAAAATCATCATCGTCCATCGCCGGAAGATCGTCATGAATCAAAGAATAGCTGTGAATCATTTCAATCGCACAGGCCGCCGGCAAGGCATTTCTTATCTCACCACCAACAGCTTCACACGCCGCCAACATTAAAATAGGGCGTATCCGTTTTCCGCCAGCAAAAACAGAATAACGCATCGCCTCGTGCAAGCGGGCAGAAAGTCCTTCAACCCCGGGGAGATAACGATCTAATGCTGAGTCAACCAGACGAATTCGTTCTTTCAGGTAAGGTTGTAACAACCAGCCATCATTCATCAGCAAAAGGCTCCCGCTGCAAAGTCCCATCATCTTGTTGAAGAAGTTGCTCCACCTGTAATTCAACTTTAGCCAAAGATTTGCGACAAGCGTCTGCCTGCCTGACCCCGCCAGAAAAAACTTTTAGTGCCTGATCCAATGAAAGATCACCCGATTCCAACTGTTCAACTGCCTCTTCCAGCTTTTGCAGTGATGCTTCAAAATTTATTTTTGTTGCCATAATTCAATCCATTTTAGAGCTGCTATAAATTCTAGTTAATTATCGGCAGCACTTGAGTCCTCCGTCAAGTCCTTTAACCTCTATTTCACCCCTTTTTTGTCGATTTCTACGACAGTCGCTGCCACCTGCCCCACCGCAAGGTCTATTTGCAACTGATCTCCTGTTTTTAATTGTTCTGCAGTATGAACGACAGTACCGGTATTGATCCGTTTAACAATCGCGTAACCTCGAGATAGAACAGCCAACGGAGATAATGATTGGAGTTGTCCGGCCAATAGTGCCAATTGATGATTCTTCTGTTCTATGATTCCAATTGTCACCTGTTCTAAGCGTAACTGCAGCTGCTGCAGATGAAGTTGTTGTATTTGCACCAATTCTGCCGGAGATTTCAGCCTCCTCTCCAACCCATAAAGATAGCTGGTAAATAAAGAGAGACGTGAACGGATCTGGGCAGCAAGACGCAAAGTCAACTGATCCAGATGGCGTTCCAGCTCAAGTCTGTTTTGAACAACCAGTTCTGCAGCGGCACTTGGTGTCGGAGCCCGGAGATCAGCGACAAGATCTGAGATAGAAAAGTCGGTTTCATGTCCAACCGCTGAGATAATTGGGATTTTTGATGCAGCAATCGCCCTGGCAACACTTTCTTCGTTGAAAGACCACAGGTCTTCACGTGATCCTCCACCCCGCCCGATAATAAGAACATCAAGCTCAGGTTGTTTATTCAAAACAGCGATTGCGGCAGCGATTTCCTCGGCAGCCCCTTTTCCCTGAACTCGAACTGAATGCAACAGAACCTGCAACCCGGCAGAACGTCGCTGTAACACATTCAGAATATCTTGGATCGCTGCGCCGGAGGCAGAAGTAACAATACCAATTGTTTGAGGAAAGGGGGGAAGTGCTTTTTTCAAATTTTCAGAGAACAATCCCTCTTTCTCCAACTTATCCTTTAACTGATCATAGGCTAACTGCAGTGCACCAACACCTTCCGGCTCAATTCCCTCTACAATCAGTTGCAAATCACCCCGTTGTGGATAGATAGAAACCCGCCCACGGCAAATAACCGCCAACCCAACAGTGGGTTTAAAACGGAGAGCCCTGACGTGACTACGAAACATAGCGCACTTGATCTGGGACTTTTTATCTTTCAGCGTGAAGTAATAATGGCCGGACGGGGGCTGTGAAACATTACTCAATTCGCCCTGAACCAACACTTCTACAAAGTTATCCTCAACCAACTCCTGCAATAACTGAACTAAGGTTGAGACTGAAATAGCTGCAGATATATTCATTATCGATAAAAACCTTATCCCTCACCAAAAATTGAGTGGGCATTATAGCTGATGATTTCACAAAATGACATAAGCTGGTTAGCCTCAATCTAGATTGACAGGATTAAAATAATCCCCTATAAATAGTTAATTTTTTTCAATATTTCAAATTGAGGGATTCATGGCACGTTCTTACATAATAACCATTGCCAGTGAAAAGGGTGGCGTTGGGAAAACGACCTTAGCAACAAATTTAGCTATCTACCTGAAAGGTTTAGCCGAGGATCTTCCTATCACCCTTTTCAGTTTTGATAATCATTTTACTGTTGATCAAATGTTCTGCCTGAGCAAAACGGTCGATCCTCAACATGTCGGTCCTCAGCATGTCGGTCATCTATTTACTGGAAGTAATCCGGTTGACCTTCTTTCTGACGGTCAGTATGGAGTCAATTATATTCAATCAAGTCGCAAATTATTTGAATGCCAGCATCAGGTTAAAGATGAAAAGCAACTCGCTCAGATCATCGCTCACTCACCTCTAGAAGGATTGGTCATCATCGATACAAGTCCAACTCTCGACATCTATACCCGTAACGCACTTTATGCTGCAGATCGTATTATTGTCCCGATAAAAGACGCACCTTCCCTTGAAAACTGTCACAATCTGGCCGATTTTCTCATCCGGCAAAAACGTTCGAAAACTACGTTAAAACTGCTTCCCTGCCTGATTGATACCCGCATTCGTTTCGACGGTCCGTTCCGTAACTCCTACCAGCTTCTGAAGGCCTATGCTATCAATCGTGGTTATCGTTGTTTTGAAGGTTTTATCGCCAAAAGTCCCAAAGTGGAATCATTGAGTACCAATCCAGAAGGGAAAATTTATCCCGTCATCACCCATGGACGCAACACCGATGTCCATGTTCAGCTGACCCATTTGGCGCGCCAAGTTTACCTCGATTACCTGGAACACGGTCCTGTCAGACTCAGTGAAGTTGCCAATAACCTTTTTGATCAGAAAGAACACAGCCTTCAGGAATACAACTCACGGGTTAACAATCTGCAAAAGAGTTGTCTCTGTTGTCATGCCCCTCTCCCTGAAGATGGAATCTGGTCCAACGCCTATTTTCTGGAAAATGCAACGGGCAGTTTCAGCGGATTTATTGAAGAACATTGCTTTTTAGAACTTTTATTACAAGATTGCTACCCGGAGCTAAAGGGTAAAGACCACCAGAAATTGTTACAGGAGATCCTGGCCGGGTCAACAGAGAGAACTATTTTGCTATTGCAAAAATCCCAAGCTGACAATGAGCAAGTTCAAATAGACCTCTTTCGGCTGGATCGACAAGGAGAAAAAATTTCCGGACGTACCATTTTATTAAAGAAACGGGGACGTTTTCAACGCAAAGGAAAAGTCAGTCTGTTACAATTATTTGATCGCGCCGCAAATGGGAAAACCGAAGAATTCCAGCAATTGTTGGTTCGGCAAGCCGATACAGATCCCCTTGAACTCCTGAGACGCCAAAACTACCTGGAATGGAAAACTATCTTCAACCGGATTCAGATAGATCAGACGTTGGATTCAGAGATCGAATAACCACACGTAGTCAATAAGTATGTACCAATTTCGAAGCAGAAACAAAATCAACTGACTGCTGTTTCAGCCAACCCTGTTCCAAGCGGAAGGCCTCCAGTGTTGCAGCATGAGGATGGCAAATGGCGATAACTTCCTTATTTTTACCCGCGAGATTGACCATTTTACGAATCTGCCGACGGATATATGGAATATCGTCCTGATTATCCAGGAAAATATTCCTTGTCGCTGTTTTAAGCCCCATCTTACGTGCCTCAGAAAAGGCAATCGAACTCCCAATCGTACGGCTATCAATAAAGAAGAGGTCTTGTTCTTTTAACTCATTTAACACGATCCGCATCCCTTCCGACTCTTCGGTATAGCGTGACCCCATATGATTATTCCCTCCGACAGCACCTGGAACCGCAGCCATATAGGATTGAACCAGCTGACGTGTTTCAGCTTCAGACTGTCCCAGCAACAACGCGTTTGCCCCCGGATTTGTACGGGGATAGCTACGTGGCTGCATCGGCAGATGAATCATATACTCCCGCCCCTTCTCCTGGAGCAGTGAAGCTGATGACAACGCCTTGCCGGTACTGGGTAAAATTGATGGGGTGATGATGATATCCAGTTGAAGCAGTTTATGCAGGGTGCTGAGTGAAACACCCATATCATCCATGATAACAGCAATTTTACCCTGCTGAGTTTTGACCGTTGTGGGAATTTGATAGCGGAGTTCCAAACGCAAGTCATCTTGCCAGAAAAGATGAATAATCCCATTTTTTCGACTGGCTTTAAGTTGTGCAGGGCTATCAGTATGCTCGATATGGGTGACCAGTTCTGCCAGAAAAGGTGCTGCCGGAAAATCACCAAAAATCTTTCGCACCTGAATATTTTTTCGATCTGGCAGTCTACGCCACCCCATAGAGTGTGGGCCATTGATCAGTTGGTTTTCAATCAGCTCACGAATATCCGTATAATCAAATATTTTTTGCTGATGGACCTCGTCGGCCGGCTCTTCATAGACCAAATATTCATCACTTTGTACTGAAAAGCTTTCGGGCAGCAAATTTGTCCGCAGATTCACCAACGCAACCAGGCATATCACCACAAATGTCAGCAAAAAAGCAGTTGCCAGAAGAATCCGCATGTTTTGGCTTAAATAGCGTTTTTTTGCAGATTTACTTTTTGCAGATTTACTTTTGGCCGTCTTGCGTTTTACTTTTTTAATCGGTCTCTTTTTTTTAGTTGTCATCTTTGTATATATCTTTCAACCGTATGGTCAATTAGCGTCATTCGTAACATTATTCAAGTTCAAGCTGCCTGTTTTTCACCCTTAAACAGGTTGATCCCCTTGAGCAAATCAAGGGCACGCAGCAGTTGATTATCCCCTTTCTCTTCTCGAGTCAACCCTTGTGATTCCCCTGGCTCCACAACGGTCGGGTTTTCCACCAGAGATTGAAAATGATTCGCCAGATCTTGTTCGCGCAATGGCGTTACACTCTTTTCCTGAGCCATAGCTATTGACGGAGGAACAATGATATCCGGATGAATGCCACGGGCCTGAATCGATCGACCGGATGGGGTAAAGTAACGCGCGGTAGTTAAACGCAATCCGGAGTGATCATCCAGAGGAATAACTGTCTGCACCGACCCTTTACCAAAACTCTGTTCGCCAAGAATAATGGCACGTTGATGATCCTGAAGTGCACCAGCAACTATTTCAGCGGCACTGGCACTCCCGCCATTTATCATGACAATAAGGGGATAATCTGGCTCAGTGCCAACAGGTTGGGCTGAGAATGTCAATTGAGCTTCAGCTTCACGCCCTTCCGTATAAACAATCAGTCCTTCACTTAGAAAAAGATCTGACACAGCAACAGCTTGATCCAATAGTCCCCCCGGATTATTACGTAAATCAAGAATCATTCCGCGCAATTGATCGCCATTATCTTGGCGCAACGACTGCAGATGTTCTTTAAGATCCGTTCCGGTTCGATCCTGAAATTGTGAAACTCGAACATAACCAAAGTGACCTTGCAGAAAATTACTTTTAACACTCTGAACCTGGATAATATCGCGTATAATAGTGAACTCCCGTAATTTATCCTCATCAGAACGATGGATGCTGATTGTTACCGCCTCCCCTTTGGGGCCTCGCAGCAACCGTACCGCTTCCATAAAATCGATATCACGGGTTGCCTTGCCATCAATCTTCACAATCTGATCCCCAGCTTTCACCCCTGCGGCATAAGCGGGAGTATCCTCAATCGGCGAAACAATAATCAACTCACCATCTTTGATGGTAATTTCAATCCCCAAACCACCGAATTCTCCATGAGTATCAGCCTGCATCTCTTTGTACATTTCTGGCGTCAAAAAACTACTGTGGGGATCCAAGGTGTTCAACATGCCACGAATCGCCCCATAAACCAGCTCATCCATATCAACATTTTCTACATAGCTGCTCCGGATCAAAGAAAGAACATCGGTGAAGATCTCAAGGTTCATATAGTCATCTTCTTCACTGGCAAAGAGATTCCCACTGAAGATGGTCATTGCAAAACATAAAAACACTAAGGTGATACCACCCAAAATCAATCGTTTTATTTTAAACATAAAAACCTCTTAAGCTTGATCCTCTTGCAGCAAAAACAAGAGACTTAATAAACATCTTAGCGTCGCTTCAACCAGGATAGTGGATTAACGGGAGAACCATTGGAACGAATCTCAAAATAAATACTATCACGCCCGGCTAAGCCACTATATCCGAGCAAATCTCCAGCAGAGACCTGACTACCGAGCTTTTTCTGCATTCGATCAGTCTGCGCATAAAGGGTATGATAACCACCGGGATGGCTGAGAATAAACAGATTTCCATAACCTTTGAAATAATCGGCATAGACAATTTTTCCAGCGGCAACTGCGTGAATTGGATTGCCCGTTGGAGTTGCTATTTCAATACCATTACTCTCATAATATGTGCCCAGTTTAGCATCTTTCTGCTGACCAAAGCCAATAACCACCCGACCATCCACTGGCCAGCCAAGCTTTCCACGGCCAACAGCAAAATCACCGGCAACTGGCTCAGCTACGGTAACCGGCTCTCGCTCCAGTTTGGTGATTAAAGCTTTAAGCCTGGAAGCATTTTCTTTCAACTGAGCGATCTCACGAGAAAGTTTCTTTTTATCAATACGAGCCTTTTTCAACAGGCGTATCTGCAACCTTTTACCCTTATCTGAAATCAATTGTTGCTGCTGTTCTGTTGCAAGTAACTTGTTTTTTTCCTCTTCAAGAGATTCCAATCCGAGCAGCTGTTGTTTCTGCACTTGGATGGCCTGTTGGTATTCCTCCAATAATTCTTTATCATACTGAAGGACTTTAGTTAAATAATGATATTGCTGAACCATTTCCGTTGGAGAATCTGCTGAAAAGAGTATTTTAAGCGGTCCAGTTTCCCCCTCCTTATAGAGGGCAACAAGTCGTTTTTCCAAACGTACACCAACCTTTTTCACCCCGCGTCGACTCTCAATAACATTTTTCTGCTGTTGATCAATCTTTCCTCGTAAGGTTTTAAGCGTTTTTTTCAACTCATTAACCCGACGATTGACCTGCTCAAGCGTTTTTTTTATCAACACCAGTTCCCGGCTCAGGTTGAGTTCAGAGCGTTGTTTATTCTGCAAAGCAGTTTCAGCTCGGTCAATTCTAGCTTTGATTTTTTCCAACTGTGAGCGATTACTGGTCAAACCTGCACAACATGGGTCAGCTAGCAAAAATAGCAACAGCCCGCAAATCGCAAGAGGTGAAATTCTGATCATCATTTTAAATACGGACAAAACGTCGCAGTGACGAGAGGCTCCCAAGAATTCCAAGAAAAACCCCGGAGAGGACAAGAATAATTTGTTGATTCAGCGTCAGAAAAAGAAGATCGAACCCGGCGGGGGTCAACCAGAACGATTCAAGAATGCGTGAAAGAATAAACACAAAAGAGAGTGCCAGAAAAGCTAACGAAATGACCCCTCCCAACAACCCCTGGATCGCTCCTTCGAGGAGAAATGGGATTTTTATAAAGCGCATCGTTGCACCAACCAGAGCCATAATTTCAAGTTCATCACGGCGCGCATACAGGGTTAGCTTAATTGTATTTGAAACAATGAATAATGTGGCAAATAACAAGAAACCACCCAAGACGATACTGACAATGCGTAACATATGAGCAAAGTTATTGAAACGTTCCAACCACTTTTGACCATAGCGGAGGTCATCAATATCAAGTTGATTTTCTAACTGTTTAATGACGGTATTAATCCCCTGTTGATTGCGAAATTCAGAAAGCAGAGTCAACTCAAAGGAGGCAGGAAGCAAATCCCGGCTCACCCCTTCCAACAAGCTGGCATCTGCTCCCAAATGTTTCTTGAATCGCCGCATAGCTTCAGTTTGAGATACATATTTGACTGCCTCAACTCCAGAAATTTCTTTGATTTTTCTGGTCAGGGTAGCAATATTCTGTTGACTGGGACTTTTTTCCAGATAGGCAACAACTTGAATTTCTTTGGTCCAGCGTAACGCCAGCTGTTCAATGTTAACAACAACCAAAAAAAATGTAGCGACAGTCGCCAGAGCAATCGCCATTGTCAGGATCGATGCCGTACAAAGCAACGGCCACTGGCGCATATTTCGCAGGGCACGGAGTATAAAGTAGCGAATTTTATCCAGCACCTTTGGTCTCTCCAGTCCAACTATCTTGAATGTGTAGCATCTTTGCTACAGTGATAAATTATAATTGTGGCGGTTGCTGATCACCAACCAGCTTGCCCTGATCCAGAGTCAACACCCGTCGAGGAAAACGCTGGTTCAAGCTATGATCGTGGGTTGCCAGAAGAACTGTCGTTCCCCGAGCATTCGCCCGCTTAAAAAGATTCATGATCTCAAAAGTTACTTCCTGATCCAGATTACCGCTCGGCTCGTCTGCCAGCAAAATCAGGGGATCCACAACCAGAGCACGGGCAATGGCAATCCGTTGCTGCTCCCCACCCGAAAGTTCTAACGGTTTTCGTTGCAGGCGATGTTCTAGCCCGACTTCCTTTATCGCCTGATAGACTTTCTTACTCACTTCATAACGCTTCTTGCCTTGTGCCTCCAGCGCGAAAGCGACATTTTCATAAACTGTCCGGCTCTGTAATAATTTGAAATCCTGAAAAACAACACCAATTTTACGCCGTAGATAAGGTATCTTGCGACTATGAATACGAGAAACATTCTGACGATCGATCAAAATCTGTCCCCGAGTCGGCTTTTCTGCCGCATACAACATCCGCAACAAAGTTGTTTTCCCTGCCCCAGACGCACCGGTAATATAAAGAAATTCACCCTTGCCAATTTGCAGAGTCAAGTCTTTTACCGCGACAGAATCTCCGCCGTATTTTTTAGTAACATTGTAAAGCTGTATCATAAAAACTTACTATTATATATTCGAGAGAAAAGTCTTCTTCTCAAACATCACCCTTGAGCCTGAACTGCAGTAATAGCAGAAACACTGACGATATCATCGACAGAACAACCACGGGACAAATCGTTGACCGGTTTTGCCAACCCCTGGATGATTGGCCCTACAGCTTCGGCTCCGGCAAGACGTTCTACCAATTTATAACCAATATTTCCAGAATCAAGGTCTGGAAAAACCAGAGTATTAGCTTGTCCAGCAACATTGGATCCCGGAGCCTTTTTATCTCCCACCTTGGGGATCAAGGCAGCATCAGCCTGCAGTTCACCATCAATTGCCAGATTTGGAGCCAATTCTCTGGCAATGTCCAGAGCCTTGAGAACCTTGTCACAATCATCATGCTTAGCGCTCCCCTTTGTGGAAAAGCTGAGCATTGCCACCCGGGCATCAACCCCGAGAAAGCTTTTACAACTCGCAGCCGTACTCACTGCTATTTCTGCCAATGCCTGAGCATCAGGGTTCGGATTAACAGCGCAATCGGCAAAGCAGAGGGTTCCATTTTCACCAAATTCAGGAGTTTTTGTCACCATCAGAAAGACAGAGGATACGGTATTCATCCCCGGAGCCGTCCCGACAACCTGAAATGCCGATCTTAACACATCACCAGTCGTATTTGCTGCACCAGCAACAGCCCCACCCGCATCTTCCTTACGTACCATCATAGAAGCAAAATATAGATTGTCTGCTGCTGTCAATAGTTCGATTGCAGCTTCGCGGCTCAACCCTTTTTTCTTGCGCAATTCGACGAGTTCGGCAGCATAGTCATCAAGCAGAGCAGAACTCTTTGGCTCGACGATGGTCACCCCTTCCAGAGTTACTCCTAATTCAGTTGCCTTGGCATTGAGTGTCGCCGGATTGCCCAAAAGGACAATTTCAGCCAAATTGTCAGCGACAATTTTTGCTGCAGCTTCAACCATCCGATCGTCATATCCTTCCGGCAGAACAACAGTTTGTAAATTGGCACGAGCCTTTGCTTTAATTTGATCAACTAGATGCATCTTTACCTCCTCGATCCATGGGATTATATCGTGTATTGATTATCACTTGATAAATATTGAAAAAAATACTGTGGTATTTACAATGGGACTTGTCACAATGCATCATGGTTATACCTAAAGGAAAAACCAAGGGCAATCCTTTTTCGTTTTTGCGTTAATCAAGCTAGTCGTAGCCAAAGACTCTGGTTATAATCTCCGGATATGAATCTGCTCACTTCTAACAAACAAAAAAAATACAGCCGTCGCAACCAGCTACTTGCTCTCTGCTTACTGTTGTCATTCGGTCTGCATTTACTGATATTTTTGTTTCTGACCCACTTGCCAGAGCAGAGCAAGGAACAACCATGGCAACAACAACCAACTATTGTCCACCTGGTTGAAAAACCAATAACGGTAAAAAAACCACAAGTCACAAATAAGCAAGAATTTGAGATAGATCAACAACCAATCACACCAGAACCAGAGATTTCAGTGGAATCATTCCGTAAGGCGGAAAGAGACCAAAAGGTAGAAGCAGAACAAGCCCCTGTGGGAGACGATGTTCGAGATCAAACAACCAAAATACCAAATCCACTCCAACCAAAAGAACAGCAGCAAGCTGCAAATGAACCAGCATCAAAACAACAACCAAAACAACAACCAAAACAACAACCAAAACAACAACCAAAGGAACAACCAACTTCACCGGTTAAAGATAAACTATTCAAGAAAATAGAGAAAAAACCGGCGCCGATTATCGTCCAACCAGCTCAACCAGAAGCGACCCCACCGATCCTTTCAATGGAACAACTCCGTCCTGATACAAACACCCTGGATCAGATCGCCAGTGGTAGTCAAGCAAAGCGAAACCGCGTAAAAGAACGGAAGGATATTGAAATTGGCGATACTGTCTGGCTTAATTTACAGAGCAATCTGCTCGTTTCATTTTTTCGAAGATTTCATGATCAAGTAGAGCTTGTCTGGAATTATCCAACCAAAGCTGTGATGAATGGAATTGAAGGAACCTTGGAATTATTGATCATTGTCGACCAGAAAGGGGAATTGATTGATGTTGATCTTATCCAGACCAGCGGCTCAGATCTTCTCGATTTTGAAGCTATTCAAGCAGTTTACCGAGCTGCACCGTTTGGTCCTTTGACTAAATATTATCCACATGAAGAACTTAAAATTCGTGCTCATTTTCGCTATCAAATCAGTGGTCAATATATTTACGGGCGCTAAACAAAAAAATGCCCGACAAAGCCGGGCATTTTTTAATCCACAATGAGAACCAACCTTATCAGTCTTCCCAACGTAACCTTGGCTGACGTGCCGCAGCGGTTTCATCCAGACGCTTAACTTTAGCTCTAACTGGAGCCTGTTTCAGCAACTCTGGATTCGTTTTAGCTTCTTCGGCGATTAATAACAGAGCATCGCAAAACTCATCGATAGTTTGCTTACTTTCGGTCTCGGTTGGCTCAATCATCAAGGCACCATGCACGACCAGCGGAAAATAGATGGTCGGCGGATGGAAACCGTAATCGATCAAACGTTTGGCAACATCGAGGGTATGGCAATCGTTCTGCAGGGCATCTTCAGAAAAAACCACTTCATGGAGAGAACGTTGCTTATTCGGTAAATCATACTCACTCTCGAGTCTGGCACGAATATAATTGGCGTTAAGGACAGCCAGTTCAGTCGCTCTCTTCAGCCCCTCTCCACCCATAGACAGAATATAACTATAAGCTCGAACTAAAATACCAAAATGGCCAT
>JAYEME010000007.1:0-1381 GCA_034717915.1 Thermodesulfobacteriota bacterium | reverse complement strand
ACCAAATGGCTGGAATGTTTTCGTCTCATGTTTTAAACTGCCACAGATGAAGACACTTTTCCCCTTTTCCGCTATTGACCATTTGCGCACCTCTGCTTCTCTGTGCAGGAGATAAATATGCAACATTTTGCTCTGACTATTATCGGTCGTGATCGCCCCGGAATCGTTTCACAGGTGGCCGAAATTCTGTTTCAAGGCGGTTTTAATATTGCCGATTCCAGTTGCTCGATTCTCGGTGGGCAATTCTCGATGATCCTGATCATCTCCAATCCTGAGATTTCAACCAAAGAGGAGTTCAGCGATACCTTTAACCCACTGGAAGAACAAAACCTGTCGGTCTATATCCGCACCCTGAAGCCTGGAGGAGAAATTCGCCCAGACCTGGAAGGTGAGCTGTGTATGATCTCGGTCTACGGAGCTGACAAACCGGGGATTGTCTACCAGGTTGCCAAAGAACTGGGTGATCGCAACATCAATATCACCGATCTGAATACCAAACTCATCGGCGATAACAAAAATCCTGTCTACGTTATGATGTTGGAAGCTATGTTGCCCGAAGGTTCTGAGATAGAAGACGTCGAAGAGTGGATGAAAAAATTGAAACAGAAGCTCCAGGTGGATATTTCAGTCCGTTCTCTGGCAGCGATGGAACTTTAATACAATGGCGGTCAGAGAAGTCCTTGTCTATCCCGATTCCCGGTTAAAAGAGATCTGTGCCCCAATTGTCAGTTTTGATCAATCTGCACAACAACTCCTGCAGGATCTTGTTGATACCATGGTTGATGCTGGACATTCCGTTGGCATTGCTGCTCCGCAACTCGGAGATCTCCGCCGTGCTGCCGTGGTTGATGTGTCTAAAAGCAAACTGGGGAAAAAACAGGAAAATCACGGACTGCTGCAGATGATTAATCCGGAAATCATTGAAAAAAAGGGCAGCCAGATCGTTCGGGAAGGGTGTATGTCGGTTCCCGATTACACCGGTAACGTCACCCGCTCAGAGTCAATTGTCGTCCAATTTCTCGATCAAAATCAGCAGCTACAGGTGATCCGTACCGAAGGGTTTGAAGCCATCGCCATTCAGCATGAACTGGATCACCTGGAAGGATTTCTCTTTCTGGATCGGGTCTCAAGCTTAAAAACTGATCTTTTTAGGAGAAAGAAGTGATAATCTTTAAAAGCTGCCGACAAGTCACCTGACCGATCAGCTTACCATTTTCAATAACAGGTCTTCTCCGCTGTCCTTGATGCAACATAGAAGTCATAACATCAAAGAGTTGAGCATTTGGCGATACTATCGTCACTTCTTTGGTCATAATATCTTGCGCTTTTAAAGATGAGGCATTACGTCCTTCATGATAGATGCTCCCGGACATCTCTCTGA
>JAYEME010000006.1:0-6438 GCA_034717915.1 Thermodesulfobacteriota bacterium | reverse complement strand
TGACTCACCCCTAAGGCAACCGTAGCCAGAGTTCCATATAACCGTTGCTGCGGGTCGTCCTGATCAAGGATTGCACCGATAAAACTTTTTCGCGAAGTTCCTAAAAGGATTGGGCATTCAAGCTGATGCAAGTGATCCAAATGGTGCAGCAGATCAAGATTTCCCAGGACACTTTTGCCAAAACCGATGCCGGGATCAACTGCTAATCGACTGCGTTCAACCCCTGCCACCAGAGCCAGATGGATACTCTGCTGTAAACTGGCGACAACCTCAGCCAACAGATCCTGATACTCCGTCTGTTGCTGCATGACCTCCGGGCGAGCACTGGTGTGCATCAGAAACAGCCCGGCATCCGTTTCAACGGCAACCTTAGACATTTCCAAATCAAAAGTCAGCCCACTGATATCATTGATGAAGTTAGCTCCAGCATCCATTGCTGTCCGGGCAACAACCGCCTTGCTGGTATCGACAGACAGGGGTAAATCTGTTTCCTGCCGCAGACCCTCAATAACGGGAATAATTCTCGCTAATTCTTCATCCGCTGAAACCGGAAGAGAACCAGGTTTGGTGCTCTCACCACCGATATCAAGAAGCGCAGCACCCTGCTGCTGCATATCCAAACCCTGCCGTACAGCCACGTTAACATTCTGGTACCGACCCCCATCAGAAAAAGAGTCGGGGGTGATATTCAACACACCCATGATGCAGGGCTGGCTCAGATCAAGATGACAGTCTCGTCCGGTTAATTTCTTTGCCCTGGCAAGTCTCACGACTCAGGAGTCTCTTCCTCCTTGGTCGCGAGATCAGATTCAGCCTTTCCCTCAGCAACCGGTTCAACCTTTACAGATTCTTCTGCCTCCTCCGCTATCTCTGTGCCAGCAGTATCACCTTCAAAACTGAAGTCGTCTTCTTGCTTTGGCTCATCTTGCACCGGCTCAACAATTTTAGATTTTAAATACTCAGGGATTCCGTCAGGGAAAGTAACGTTAAGAATTTCCGAGCTTTCTAAGGTCTCTTTTTCCAATATCAGTTCAGATAGATCGATGAGTTGTTGCTGGTGATCTTTGAGCAAAGTGCGAGTCAAAGCATAATTTTCATTAACAATTCTACGGATTTCATTGTCAATATCAACAGCAGTTGCTTCACTGTAGTTTTTAACATGTCCCATATCACGACCGAGAAAGACCTCTCCGCCCTCTTTTTCACCAAAGGCCATCGGTCCGATCTTTTCACTCATTCCCCATTCACAAACCATCTTACGGGCAATAGCTGTCACTCGTTCTAAATCATTACTGGCACCACTGGTCACCGATTCAAAGGTTAACTCCTCAGCAATCCGACCACCAAGCAATGACCGGATCCGAATGTGCAGTCCTTTGGCTGTCTCACTGTACTTCTCTTCCGCAGGGAGATACATAGTGACACCCATGGCGCGACCACGCGGAATAATCGAGACCTTATGAACCGGGTCTGAACCCGGAGTCAGTAGAGACACCAGAGCATGGCCAGCTTCGTGATAGGCGGTGACCTTCTTCTCTTCTTCGGTAATCACCATTGAACGCCGCTCGGCACCCATCAGAACCTTATCTTTCGCCGCCTCAAAATCATCCTTGTCAACTTTGGCTTTATTGGCACGAGCTGCCAGCAAAGCCGCCTCATTGATTAGATTTGCCAGATCAGCACCGGAAAATCCCGGGGTTGCTTTGGCAATAACTTCCAAATCAACATCCTCATCCATGGGAACTTTGCGGGAATGGACCACGAGTATTTTATGCCGACCTTTAATATCCGGACGTGGCACCATCACCTGGCGGTCAAAACGCCCTGGACGCAACAGCGCTGGATCGAGAACATCCGGGCGGTTGGTTGCCGCAACCAGAATGACACCTTCATTCGATTCGAAGCCATCCATTTCAACCAGTAACTGGTTCAGAGTCTGTTCACGCTCATCATGCCCACCACCGAGGCCAGCACCCCGATGACGTCCGACCGCATCGATTTCGTCAATAAAAATGATGCAGGGAGCATTCTTTTTGCCCTGAAGAAACAGATCCCGAACCCGACTGGCACCAACACCGACAAACATCTCGACGAAATCGGAACCGGAAATAGTAAAGAAAGGAACTCCCGCCTCGCCAGCGACAGAACGCGCCAACAATGTTTTACCTGTTCCCGGTGAACCAACCAACAAAACACCTTTAGGGATTTTCCCGCCAAGTTTAGTAAATTTCTTGGGATCTTTCAAAAATTCAACGACCTCTTCAAGTTCCTGTTTCGCCTCATCAACACCAGCAACATCTTTAAACGTCACCATCCCCTGAGTATCGGTCAGCAGCTTGGCTTTACTTTTGCCAAAACTCATCGCCTTTCCGCCACCACCTTGCATCTGACGCATAAAGAAGATCCAGACCGCAATCAACAGCAGAATGGGTCCCCAGGAAATCAACAGCGTGAACCAGAATCCCTGATCATCCATCGGCTTAGCCTCAATGATGATACCCTTCTCTTTCAACTCAGGGATCAGTTCCTCATCCATTGGTGCATAGGTTTGGAATTTACTTCCATCAGCAAATATACCTGTGACTTTATTCCCCTGAAAAGTAATGTTGCTGATCTGACCATCATCAATCGAACTGAGAAATTCTGTGTAATTAATTTGTTTCTGCTCAGTATCTTTTTGAGTCATCATATTAAAAAGCATGATCATCAACAAAGAAATGACCAGCCACAGTGCTAAATTTTTCTGAAATTGGCTCACAAGACCCCCTATGGAGTAGTTAATTAAAGATTCTTGGATTCTGTTTGAATATTGATAAATTGTGCAAAACTAGCTGGAAAAATTACCATAAAAGGACATGGAGCTACAAGCTTTTTGTCCTGTTTTTTGCCCTCTAAAGCAATTCTACACGCAGAATTCTCCCACGATCATGTCCAGCAACAGCATGACATGACCGACGCATTCCAACGACCCACAAAATTTCTTCTCCGCTGACCAGCAAAGGGGTGTTCAGTCGTATCTCCAACTCGATCTTATTATCAGAAAAAAAATGCTTCAGACGCTTATGTCCAACCATCCCAGAGGGCTCAAATCGATCCCCATCCTGCCAATTACGTACCCGTAGAGGCTGAGGCAAATCGGCAAATGAATACTCAGCAACATCCAACGATTCACCTTCTTGTTCATTCTGCAGAGTAACACGCAACACACGCCCATCAGGGAGTTCAAGCTCACCTGGAATAGGGAGCAGCAGGTCAAAAGGATCTGATAACTGTGGTGCTACCTTTCGAAACCAAAGGGTTTCATAACGGCGGGCGATCCAACAATCAGGCAAATCAAGTTGCGCCTGACTCCGTCGACCAACCAGCATATCTTCAATCGCCTGAAGGTGTACTGCTTCAATTTTTTGCAAATCACCACGAGTTTGATGCAGTGCTTCACGCAGCAAACGCAATCTCAGCACGGGATGCTGTGCCAGCAGAATCGGACGGCTCAAGCGGAGACCATCATTGCGTGATACAACCAGATCCGCAAATTTCTGCACAATTTGCTGTTGCCAATAATCTTCTTCAAGCTGAAACTGTTGGGCTAATCCTGCAATTTTATTATTAAAGTTAGGATTAATGTCAACGAGTTGCGGAATTATTTGAGCACGAAGCCGATTACGTAGAAAGGCCGGATCACAATTACTGTCGTCTTCAACCCAACTGAGTTCATGCTGCTGTGCATATTCAAGAATCTGCTCACGACTGCAATTTAACAGAGGACGCCACCAGTTACCCTGCTGAACCCGCATAGCTGCCAGACCACTCTGTCCGCTGCCACGCAACAACCGCAACATAAATGTCTCCACCTGGTCATCCCGGTGGTGGGCGAGAACAATATGATCTGCATTTATCTGCCCAGCAATTCGTTGCAAAAACTCCCGGCGAGCCTTCCGACCAGCCATTTCGAAACTGACTTTCTCCTGCTCAGCCATAATCGGGACATCACTTACTTCAATGTGACAATGAATATCCCACTGAGCACAGAGATCTGCAACAAAAGCAGCATCGGCTGCACTTTCTGCCCGGATTTGATGATCCAGGTGAGCGACCTGAAGAGAAAGATTCAGGGGCTCTGCTAGCGAACGCAAGAGGTGCAGCAATACAACCGAATCAATACCACCGGAAACCGCGATCAACAAATTGCGGGTTCCAGGTGAAATAGAATCAATAATCGACTGTTTTAACTGGGACAATTTCATGTATTCTCTTTTGCCTTATCCAACCAGCGGATGAGAATTGATTTTTTACACCCACGAATTAGCTTACTTTAGTTTAATGTTTCATTTTATGGAGCGAATAACACCTTCTAACGCTTCAGTTATACCTGAATCCGTGAGTAACCGACGGCGAATAGCGCAAGTCATTGAATTGCCTAAGCGTCCAAAAAATCGCCGCTGCACCTATAGGTGAAACTAAGATTTTTTGAATCGCTTATTCAATCCAAGCACTTACACTCTTCATCCGCCGTTTACTCACGGATCCAGGTTATTATTCACCAGCTACAATATAACCTCCCAGTTAAGATCATAGCTGACACTTCGCCCCTTCCCTTCACGTGGGAGTAACATCCCCTTATTCACAAGATCTGCAAGGTCACGAAAAGCGGTTGTTCTATTTGTCTTGGTCAAATTGCAATACTTTTTATTATTCAATCCACCCTCAAAGCCGTCTTTCCCGGCATCCAAGAGCCTGTTAACCGCCTTCTGCTGTCGACTATTCAAACTGATTTGTGAAAACTCCTGCCAAAATCTGGCTTTCTGCAGAACCCGACCTATCAACTTGCGCGAGTTCTGCAGTGATCGACACAGGCAGTGTAGAAACCACTGCAGCCATTCGGTCAAATCACCGGTTCCTCGCTGGGTCTGCTCAAGAGCATGATAATAATCTGACCGCTCGGTCATGATCTGGGTGGACAAACTATAGTAACGTGTCATCAATTGTTCGTCAGCAGCCAAAGCCATTTCCGACAGGGTGCGAGCAATCCGACCATTACCATCATCAAAGGGATGGAGAGTGACAAACCAAAGATGAACGATACCTGCTCGCAATAGCCCATCCAGTCCCGGTGGTGGTGAATTCCACCAATCAAGAACCCGTTCGATTTCATGGTCAAGTAAATCAGCAGGAGGTGCTTCGAAATGGATTTTTTCTCGTCCTGCCGGCCCGGAGACAACCTGCATCAGGCTTTGCCGCCAATCTCCAACAATAATCCTATGCATCCCCGAATAACCGGTTGGAAATAGCGCAGCCTGCCACCCCTTCATGCGTTCTGCTGTTAATGGAACAGAAAAATTCTGGGTGGCATCCAGAAGGATTTGCACAAGTCCTTCTACGTTCCTCTCTGGTTGACGCAGTCCGGCAGTTGGTAGCCCCAATCTCAGCGCTACAGAAGAACGAACCTGCTGGCGATCTAAACTTTCCCCTTCTATTTCCGAGGTTTTCATCGCTTCCTCAACAAGAACCTCAGCCTGTGCCTCTAAACGCTCTTCCAGTCCCAGAGTTTCGACTTGCGCCCTTAACAATCCTTGTTCGTATCGACAAGTGCCATGAATTTCAAAAAGAACAGAGTTGTCCCAGTAAAAATCTGCCCACTTTGGCTGCTGCCACAGATATGTTCTCATATCACCACCCATATTCGCTCCACCTATTGAAGCGAATATTGCATAGATTCGCTTCAATAGCAATGTCAAACGAAAAAAGCCCTCCCTGATAGCAGGAAAAGCTTCTGCACCTATAGTAGTTCAGATTTTAAAAGAGGAGTAATTAGACAAACTGTCCCCCTGAATTCTGAATTTTAAAATGCGTGAGATCGGTGGGTACTGATCGCCCCGAACCAGTCGTTAAGGACACACAAACCGAAAAGGCCGAGAAAAACATTTCAACTTTGACTTGATCGTTGATTTTGCATAGATTGAACCCTGCTGGTGTCGGCACGGTTTTGCTGATCAGTTGTTGTTCGTTTTTCGCTTTGGACAAAATCTGTCTTTCCTTGATGAACTGACAAAGGTTTCTGTGTATTGCGTTTTGTTAGAATTGACTTTGCGACCTCCAACCCTGATATTCGGGTAAAAAAACACGGACTTTTTTGATTTTATTGTTTTAGCTTTGCGAAGCTATATCGCATTAGGCGGAATCAGACAATATTAGGATAGGCAGAATCTGGAGAGACCTTTTCTGTCTAACACACTGTTAGCTTCAAAAAAATGAGGAATTCGTTATGCCAAATGCATATGACATGCTGAAGGGTACGCACGAAAATACAAGCAGGGCTACCAAAATAGCAATATTATCATTCGTAATTGCCTTAATGGCTTTCATAGCATCAAGCGTATCTGTGTATTTTTCTTACCAAGATTCTATCTCCGATGAAGTTTGGCAACGGGAGCAAATTGA
>JAYEME010000005.1:0-1394 GCA_034717915.1 Thermodesulfobacteriota bacterium | reverse complement strand
TTATCTAGGATAGAAATCTAGAATTCGACAGCTAATTGACCGAAGAGAAGATCCTGCGAGTTTCGGTCGGCATGATCATCCTTATCATAATAATCATACATATAGCCAACAGAGAAGACCGTATCGTCGAAGACCTCCTGGTTGAAGTTGATTCCGTAACGTTCTCTCGGGAATCCTAAACCTTCGCAATCGTCAGAGCCTGCAACTTTAAGGGTAATCTCCAGATTTCTCCACCAATTGTAGTTGTATCCAACTTCAAGATTCCATACTTCCGGCTTTGCAGAGGCGGCACCCATGTTCAACTCACCATAACCAAATTCTTCAGTGGCCGTCATGTACTCTGCATCAAAAAAGAAGCCCTGCAAGCCAACATGGAAATAGGCAGCAGCTCCAGGAGTATAACTGGCAATATCTGCTGTTAGCTCATCCTCTATTCCGTCAGACTCAGCGATGTTGGAGATATATGATGCCCCGACAAGCATGTCTAGATCCTGAGTTTCATCCTCAAAGGCATAGTTGGCATCAAAACCATAACTTTCAATAACATTGTCACCGCCACCGGCTTCCTCTACGTCACCGTTGAAGACATAGGCTGAAACAGTGAAACCTTCCAATTCAGCTCCGATCAACACGGCCTTTTCGTTTGTCTCACCCATGAGCAGAGTGAGGGGTGCGTGGATAAGAGGATCATCCGGGAAATGCTCAAGGAGTCCACCAAAAGGCACGAACATTTTACCAGCCATCAGAAAAGCAGGTGTTGCTTCCTCATTTGCAATGGTGATAATGGCTGTATCTACTTTAAAGTTGTCATCATTCTCGTCTCCAAAGGTCGGATCCTCATAAAGCAGAACCATTTCCGCGTTGACCCAGTCATTGACCTCTGCTGCAATTCCGAGTTCAACAGTAGTCATTGCAAGGTCACTATCCTGTTCATGGCCCCCAACGTTCATATCAACGCTACGGTATACACCACCAAACTCAAGCAAACCGTGAATATGAATACTGTCTTCTATTCGTCCTAAGATCGATTCTGCCCCGGCATGCGCGGGCTCTGTAGTTGCCCGCGGTTCGGAGACCCGCTGTTCCAACTGATTAAGTCTATCAGTGAGTGCTTGGTTTTGCTGGATCAGCTCCTGAACCTGTTGATCCAGGTTCCCCTCTGCGGCCAGAGCATTCGGCGCCCAGAAAATCATTCCTACTGCTGCAATGCACAAGCCTAGCAACAGAGCTTTCAAAGTTTTCAAATACATAATTGTCCTCCCCTTCCCTAAGGTTATTTTGATTTACGTACAGGTTGATTACTCTCAGTATTACAAACTACATTATTTTTTTTACATAGCAATAAGAAAATGCTCTGTCAAGGTAACTTTTGAAAAAAAAGCCTGACCATCTAC
>JAYEME010000004.1:0-1403 GCA_034717915.1 Thermodesulfobacteriota bacterium | reverse complement strand
CATCCCCCAATTTTTGATTATGAACCATCCGGTCTTATGCTGTTATTTAAGGGAATCATACCCGATTCGCAGGATAAGGCCACACCGGAAACCCGCCAGAAAAGTTCCCTGAAAAGTTCCCTGAAAAGTTCCCTGAAAATAGTACTGTGCATGCAAGAGGATAAAAATATAACTATCCCGGAAATTGCTGAACAAATTGGAATTACAGAACGTGGAGTAAAAAAACAGATATCAAAACTTAAAGCGGAGGGTAAAATTAACCGCATAGGTCCGGCCAGAGGCGGCTATTGGGAAATAATAAAGGAGTAGGTAGCCAATGGGAAATGTTGGTGATATTGAGCGAATCACGCAAAACCGCGTGGTAAAATTGTTCAAGGAAAAATTGGGTTACACCTATCTGGGCAATTGGGAAGACCGCACCAACAATAGTAACATCGAGGAAGAACTCTTAATCCGTTACCTCACTAAAAAAGGCTACAATCAAACCCTTATTACCAAAACCCTCTACGAACTGGGGGTTGCCGCCAACAACTACAACGAGAGTTTATACACCAACAACAAGAATGTCTACAAACTGCTCCGCTATGGCGTGCAGATAAAAGCGGAAGCGGGCGAGAACTTTGAGCCTGTCCAGCTCATCAACTGGCAAAACCCCATCGAAAACGATTTTGCTATTGCGGAAGAGGTGACCATACTGGGCAATCGTGAAAAACGGCCTGATATTGTCCTCTATGTAAACGGCATTGCCATCGGTGTCTTGGAACTCAAGCGCAGCACCGTCTCTATTGGTGATGGTATCAGGCAGAGCATAGTCAACCAGCAGAAAGAGTTTATCGGCTCCTTTTTCTCAACGGTTCAGTTCGTTTTTGCCGGAAACGACTCCGAAGGCTCACGCTACGGCACAATCGGCACACCCGAAAAGTTCTTCCTCAAATGGAAGGAAGATGAAGCGGATGACAGCCGTTTGCAGTTGGATAAATACCTCCTGAAGCTATGCGATAAAAAGCGTCTCATCGAAATCATCTACGACTTTGTGCTTTTTGACGGGGGTATTAAAAAACTGCCGCGGGCACATCAGTACTTTGGTATCAAAGCCGCACAGGAACACATACGCAGGCGTGAAGGCGGTATCATCTGGCACACCCAGGGGAGTGGCAAGAGTATTATAATGGTGCTGTTGGCAAAGTGGATACTGGAGAACAATCCAAATGCAAGAGTAGTAATCATTACCGACCGTGACGAACTCGATAAGCAGATCGAGCGGGTTTTTAACGACACAGGGGAGCCGATCAAGCGCACCACCAGCGGACGTGATTTAATGGCGCAACTGGCAGAGGCAAAACCGAGACTGCTCTGCTCGCTGGTGCATAAGTTCGGCAAAAAGAATGTTGATAACTTTGAGG
>JAYEME010000003.1:0-22846 GCA_034717915.1 Thermodesulfobacteriota bacterium | reverse complement strand
AATCCCGATTTTCGAATCTCCCCCAGCCCCTCTTTGCCAAAGAGGGGAGTTTTTGAGCCTCCCCCTTTAACAAAGGGGGATTGAGGGGGATTTTTATGTCAGATTCAAAACCTGCAACTTTCTAACCAGACACTACTGAAATTCAATAGTTAATTGTTACACTACTATTATTCTTTTACTTTGAGGATAGCCAAAAAAGCATCCTGAGGTAATTGGACACTCCCGACCTGTTTCATCCGTTTTTTTCCGGCTTTTTGTTTTTCCAACAATTTCCGTTTTCGAGTGATATCGCCGCCGTAACATTTGGCAGTTACATCTTTTCTTAACGCTTTTACCGTTGACCGGGCAATAACCTTATTGCCAATAGCCGCCTGAATGGCAACCTCATACTGTTGCCGAGGGATAAATTCCTTCATTTTTGACACCAGCTCGCGACCGCGGAACTGCGCCTTATCTTGATGAACAATTAAGGACAGCGCATCAACGATGTCACCGTTAATTAATACGTTGAGGCGGACAAGTTTGCTGAGTCTAAAATCAAGATGCTCATAGTCCAGTGAAGCGTAACCACGGGTGATCGACTTTAATCGATCAAAGAAATCCAGAACAATCTCATTGAGGGGCATTTCATAAATAACCATCACCCGGTTGGCGGTTAGATACTTTAATTCTCTCTGAATGCCACGTTTTTCTATGCACAAGCTTAATACCGCACCAACGAATTCATTTGGTACGTGAACCGATGCCAGGATAAAGGGCTCTTCTATCTTTTCAATAAACTGTATATCGGGAAGCATATTGGCGCTTTCAACTTCCAATAGTTCCCCTTTGGTAGTCGTAACCCTGTAGACAACTGTCGGGGCGGTTGTGATGAGTTCAACACCAAATTCTCGCTCCAGGCGTTCCTGAATAATTTCCATATGCAGCAAACCAAGAAAACCACAACGAAAACCAAATCCCAACGCCAATGAATTCTCTGGTTCAAAAGAAAATGCTGCATCATTCAAACGCAACTTTTCCAACGCGTCACGCAAGTTGTCGTAATCTGCAGCATCGATAGGATACAGCCCGGAAAAAACCATCGGCTTGACTTCTTGATAGCCTGGGAGAGCCTTTTCAGCTGGATTATGAAAATGGGTAATAGTATCCCCCACTTTTGCATCGTCAACGACTTTAATTCCAGCAATAATAAAACCAACCTCACCTGCAGACAGCTGTGGCAATTCTAGTGGATGTGGACTGAAGGCACCAACCTTCTGTACTTCATAAACCCCACCGGTCGCCATCAGTTTGATTTTTTCCCCTCTCTTAATCGTTCCATCGATGATTCGTACCAGAACAATAACACCTTGATAAGAATCATACCAAGAATCGAAGGTCAGTGCCTTCAGTGAGGCTTTCGGATCCCCTTCAGGGGCTGGAATTCTATGAACAACGGCTTCGAGAATTTCATCAATCCCAATCCCCTCTTTTGCGCTGGAAAGTATCGCGTCACTGGCGTCTATACCGATGATTTCTTCAACTTCTTCTTTTATTCTTTCCGGCTCGGCACTGGGAAGATCGATTTTGTTGATAACCGGGAAAATTTCCAGATCCTGATCAATTGCCATATAGACGTTGGCCAGGGTCTGTGCTTCCACTCCCTGTGCTGCGTCTACAACCAACATTGCTCCTTCACAAGCAGAAAGGGATCGACTGACCTCATACGAGAAATCGACATGTCCGGGGGTATCAATCAAGTTGAGAATATAGTTTTGACCATCTTTAGCTTTGTAAGAGAGCCTGACTGATTGAGCTTTTATGGTGATTCCCCGCTCTTGCTCCAACTCCATTTTATCCAGATACTGATCGGATCTCTCCCGATCAGTTAGAGCGCCCGTCGCTTCTAACAGACGATCAGCAAGAGTAGACTTGCCATGATCAATATGAGCAATGATGGAAAAATTACGTATATTTTGTTGGTTCATGCAATCTCTGTTCGTTTTTGTTTTTAATCTGAATCAGTGAAAAAGTGCCCGATAAAGAGTTGTGCTATTTTATTGTCGAGTACACCCCGATTCAGGTTTTAGTGAATAGCCGTGAATAATAGGCTTGCTTCCGCTGTTTTGTAAAGCATAAAGACCTGTAATGCACGAAGATTTAGAGGTGAAAAGGGGACAGAAAGAGCTTATGTATTCGCAGCAAAAGTTTAACGTTGTTACTTGTTGAGGAGTTTAATATAGTTCCCGTTTTCTCTGAGCTTGAGTAGTGCAGCAGTTATATCTTCTATGAGAGGAAATCCCCCTGGAAAGAGGATTCCGAAAGATTCAAGATTGAATGGCTCACCAGTTATTATATCACCCATCCTGCCCCTTTGTGACTGGCAGGTTTTGACAACATAGACTACAAAAAAAACAATATTTTAGTATTTTTGAGGAGACTTAAAGGTGGTGAAAAGTGGCCAGACTTCAGCAAAAATCATCCCGGCAACAATAAGGGCACCACCAAACCAGCCGATCGCTGTTAGCCGGTCACCGGCTAACCAGATAGAAAACAACGCAGCAAACACTGGTTCAAGGGTGTAAATCAGTGCTGCTCTGGTTGGTGTTGTCCGATTCTGAAAAGTCGTCATCGCCCAGAAGGCGTAGACTGTGGCAAATACAGAAGTGAGAAGGAAGGCAAAAATCAGCGATCCAGTCCAAGCTTGTGGCCAGGAAACTGGTTCAAAAAACAGGCTGCCGACTAGATAGAGAAGTGCTGCAGTGGCAATCTGGACAAAAGTAAGTGCTTTACCGTCATAGCCTTTAGTGAATACGTCGAGACCGAGAATATGCAGAGCAATAAAAACAGAACAGATAACGACAAGTAGATCACCAAAGTTAATCGACCAAGGAGTATGCCAGGTTAGTAGAAATAGTCCGACCAAGGCAAAGCCTACCCCGACTTTTGATCCCATTGCGGCTGGTTTTTTCAATAATGGCCCTGCCAATAACGGAACCCAGATGACTCCGAGGCCGGTCAGAAAGCCGGTGTTTGCAGAGGATGTCCGTTCCAGTCCAAATGTTTGAAAAATAAATGCAAGTGCCAGCAGAGCTCCCAGGACGATTCCCAACATCCAACCACGCTTATCCAGTGTTGCAAAACCTGACTTTCCAGTCAAAAGTGCCAGAATAATAGCCGCTATCGCAAATCTTACCCAGAGGAACGCCATGACTGGCATTTGAGTGATGGCATCTTTGACAATTGGAAATGTTGCCCCCCAGAAGAGGGTAACCGATGCCAGAATTAACTCAGCAAAAAGTTGCTGCTTATTCATCTTGTGAGTATTTTTCACAGTCATGTAAATCCAAACAATGTTTGTAAGTTCTTGTTTATAATGAGGACGCTATGGTATAAGCGAAAAGTTGTTATTACAACGTCTTTTATTGAAATTGGGGAGAGAGCATGATTCAGAAGGATCGTTCAAAAAAAGAAGCGATCGAGGTGATATGCCCAAAGTGCCGTTACACTGAAATTGTCTATTTGCCTATCGACGACCTACCTCTCTGCCCCAAGTGCAATATTCCGATGTTGATATCTGAATTACTGGATGAAGGGAAATCCTATTGAGTTTATCCCGCCGATAGAATCGGCTTAGCTTTCCTATTAATTGAATGAGGAGGAGAAACAATGAAACGTGTAAAAATCGTACTTGCTTGTCTGTTAGCCCTATGTGTTGTACTTCCAGGTATCGCCAGTGCTGATACTCTGGATGATATCATGGCTCGTGGCACCTTACGTGTCGGTATGGAACCGGGTTATATGCCCTTTGAAATGACCAATCAGCGCGGTGAAATCATGGGCTTTGATGTCGATATGGCCAAGGGAATCGCCAAGGGTATGGGTGTTAAACTTGAGCTGGTCAATACTGCCTGGGACGGTATCATCCCCGCGTTGTTGACTAAAAAGTATGACATGATCATGAGCGGTATGACAGTCACCCAGGAAAGAAACCTCAAGGTCAACTTTGCTGATCCCTATATCGTCATCGGCCAGACTATCCTGATTAAAAAAGAGCTCGCTGGCGATGTCAGCTCCTATATCGACCTCAACAAGAAGAAATACAAAGTTGGATCTAAACTCGGCACGACTGGCGAAAAAGCCACCAACCGGTTGATCCCCGGCTGCTCCTATATCTCTTTTGATACCGAGCAGGAAGGGATTACCGACCTGGTTAATGGCAAGATTGATGCTTTTGTATATGACCTCCCTTACATGGAAATTGCCTTCGCCCAGAAAGGTCAGGGGAAATTGGTCTATCTTGACAAGCCTTTCACCTACGAGCCACTGGCATGGGCTATTCGCCGTGGAAACTCCGATTTTTTGAACTGGCTTAACAATTATATGAGACAGGTCAGGAGTGACGGAACCTACGATAAAATCTACGCCAAGTGGATTCAGAGCGATGCCTGGGTAAAGCAACTGCAGAAATAATCTGAATAAATATCCCTACGGAGGATACAATATTTGTATCCTCCGCTTTTTTTGTTGCGAATATATGAAATTCAATCATAGAAAGATCAAAGTAAAGTGAATACAAACAGTAAGAACTGGCTCTGGTGGTTGCTGACAGCCCTGGTTCTCATCTGCATGGTGGTAGCTCTCTGGGCTGCGACCAAGAGGATTGATTATACCTGGCGCTGGAATCGCATTCCCCAGTATTTTGCCTACCAGAACGTAGAGATACAAAAAGTTCCTTTTACCGGCACGGTCGCTCAGATCGATAAAAAGGGCGAGTCAACGACCATAACAATAGAGGGTGAGAATAGCGAAACTGCTACCTTTGTTGTAGACACCGAAACAGTCAACCTGGAAGTTGATTTTTACCTGATGACAGGCGATACCGTAGGAAGCACCTCAGAATGGAAAGCTGGACCGTTAGCTGTCGGGCTCTGGGTCACAATCTACATATCAGCTATCGCCAGTGTTATTGCTCTGATCATCGGAGTGGTGACCGGATTGTGTCGGGTCTCCAGAAATTTAACCCTGCGACAGCTGTCAATAACCTATATTGAGATTATTCGTGGCACTCCGTTGCTGGTACAGCTCTTTATTTTCTATTTTTTCCTTGGTACGGTTCTGGATATCGGTCGAATCGCTTCCGGCGTTGGTGCTCTGTCACTGTTTGCCGGTGCCTATGTTGCTGAAATTATCCGGGCGGGGATTCAATCTATTCCGAAAGGACAGATGGAAGCAGCCCGCTCACTGGGAATGAATTCAGCTCAGGCGATGGTTTACATTATCCTGCCACAGGCATTCAAACGCACTCTGCCACCACTGGCGGGACAATTCATCAGCCTGATCAAAGACTCTTCACTGGTATCTGTCATTGCTATCACCGATTTAACCAAAAGTGGTCGTGAAGTTATTGCCTCAACCTTTTCAGTTTTTGAAGTCTGGTTTGTCGTGGCATTTCTTTATCTGATATTAACATTCACTTTATCGCAAGTGGTTGCCTGGTTTGAGCGGAGGTTAGCAGTCAGTGATTAAAACAGTTGATTTAGAAAAAATATTTGTTGGACGTGGTCAAGAAGTCCGTGCAGTGGATGGTATCACCAGCCATATCAAGCCGGGTGAAGTTGTTGTCGTTATCGGTCCTTCCGGGTCGGGCAAATCGACCTACTTGCGCTGTCTGAACGGTTTGGAAATGCTGACCGGTGGTCATGTCCATATTGACGGGGTCGATCTTGCCAACCGCAAAACCGATATGAACAAGGTGCGGGCTGAGGTGGGTATGGTGTTTCAGCAATTCAACCTGTTCCCTCACAAAACAGTTCTCGAAAACCTGGTTCTGGCGCAAATGAAAGTGCGGAAACGGGGTCGCAAGGAGGCTGAAGAAAAAGGTCGTGCTCTCCTGGAAAAAGTTGGAATTCCAGAAAAAGAAGCAAACTATCCCAGTCAACTTTCCGGTGGTCAGCAACAACGGGTTGCAATCGCCCGTGCATTGGCTATGGATCCTAAAGTAATGCTGTTTGACGAACCAACCAGTGCTCTCGACCCGGAAATGGTCGGTGAGGTTCTGGAAGTTATGAAGCAACTTGCTCGTGAAGGAATGACCATGGTGGTAGTCACTCACGAAATGGGTTTTGCTCGCGAAGTTGCCGATAGAGTTCTTTTTATGGATTATGGTAAGTTGGTTGAAGAAGGAACCCCCGAACATTTCTTCACCGAACCAAAAGAAGAACGCGCTAAATTATTCCTCCGCCAGGTCTTGTAATAAACAGCTCCGGCTTCGGCCGGAGCTTGAATAAAAACGCCAATCAAGAGTAACTATTTCTCTCTCATTATTTCTAAACCTACCCTGCCGGTAAAAAATCAATCGGATAGGTAAACGTAATTGGTGGTACATCATCTTTTGGTCCGAAATTAAACCTTTTCACCCGTGCGATGATCTTGGTAACCAGTTCAGGTGAAGCTAAATCTGTCGCTCCAACCTTTTCACACAGAGAAACTTCCCCACCCGGTTCTATGGTCAGCCGCAAGAGCAGTTTTCCACGCAACGTTGGATTTTTCCGTAACTCCTTGTTGTAGATTCGGTAGAGGGTTGCTTTGTAACGATCAAATACAATCTGTATCTCTTCGTCAGTTCGGCCTGGACCCATACCATCACTCAGTGGCCGCCCGGCTTCTTCGGTTAAGCCCGCCATTGCACTTTCGACCTTACCAGTCCCGACACCACCAATCTGTCCGGCATTACCGTAGCCACTACCGCCACCCGTGCCACCATTACCAAGATTTCGACTTACACCATAATTGCTGATTCCCTTGCTGCTACCACCTTGTGCCTGCTTTGTTACCAGCGAACGTTGCGCAATTGCTTGCCCTGGAATCTTAGTACTCAAACCTGTCTTAGTTTTAAGACTGGCAACCGGAACTTCATCCAACTGATCAGAAAAATC
This sequence comes from Thermodesulfobacteriota bacterium, assembly GCA_034717915.1. Taxonomy (GTDB): domain Bacteria; phylum Desulfobacterota; class Desulfuromonadia; order Desulfuromonadales; family Geopsychrobacteraceae; genus Desulfuromusa. The sequence goes on along the minus strand of JAYEME010000003.1, from coordinate 15,929 downwards.
ACTGACGAATGCCAGAACACCAAGCTTTTCAACTTTTCTTTTAGTGCCTTTAGTTCCGCCTCCAGCAGGTTTTGCTTTAGCTGGTTTTGTTTTAGTTGGTTTCTTTTTTAGGGTCTTCACAGGATCAATTTTTTTCTTTAGCTTTTCTGGTGCTTTCTTTTCCGGTTCTACTTTTTCCGGGATCTTCGGCTTCTCTGGGACTACGACCGGTGCAGGCATTGGCATGGGCGGTTCCTGCTTGAGAAGCATCGCCATACGCGCTGGTATCTCAATAATCACATTGGCACGATCAGGTATTGGTACCGTCACCCAAGAGATAGCGATGCAGAGAAGAAGACTCCAAAACATCGAAACCAGCAAAGATCGTCGAAAGCGCTTTTCACTCTCAACTTCTTTGGACCAGGGCATAAGTACTGCTCGATACGGGAGGGAGGTTGGTTCCCGCTCTATAGCAAATTCTTCCTGACGCCGCTGTGCCTGCTCTTGAGCCTGTAGAATCTCATCAAAGTAATAGTCAAGTAGACCCAGATGTTGATCAATTTCCTTTTGAAGAGTTTCCCTTTTTTCCTTAACATCCCGGGTCTCTTCACTAAAGGCAGCGATACGAGCTCGCAATCGGGCACTGTGTCCAGAAGCATCAACCCCTTCCGGCAGACCATCCCAGAAAAGCTTACCAGCATCCAGTTCTTGTAGCTTGTCAATAGCATTACAGGCCTCTTGCAAAATATCAAAATGCTGCTGATCTATTGCAAAAGATCCAAGCTCTTCCTCTACAACCCGCAGTTCATCTTCAAGTTTTATAACTGTTGTCTGAAGCTGTTCTATCTGCGCGTTCAGGGGCTCTAATTCCTGTGATAAAATGGAAGTATCCACGGAATTTCCAATCAATTTTGCGAGGCTTTCCGGATAACTGCGAGGGAAATCTTCCCGTATCCAGAGGCCGTACAGGTTAACATTATTTTTTTCAACACCCGAAACGGAATTGTTTTGTCTGCAAGGACAGTAATTTCCTTGCTCTCTACAATTTCCTTGGTGCTTATCCCAATAATATTACGTTCAAGCTGTCCTAACCGCTCGGCAATTGCCGGAACTGAATCAGTTGTCGCTGTCAGCAACTCTGGTGTATTGATGACCGCTTCCCCTTGAACCAAAATAGTTTCCGGGCTGACCATGATCACCACAGTTTCCCTGGGCTTAACTTCCACTATGGAGTCGGGCAATGTAATCGTTTTTGGAGTGGCCAAAACTTCACTTGAGGAAGAGTTAGCCAGCAGGAAAAAAACCAGGATTGTGAATACGTCCATCAACGAGGTCAGATTCAACCCCGGTGTTTTTTTTCTGCTGCGTTCCATACGTCTGATACGTCTGCTATCTCTCATGGCGCATCTCCAATCGATATCAGGGGAAAGAGCACCAGCTTCTGAATATTTTCACTATTCTCACTTGGCAGTTCGGTTTCCCTGACCCTATCCATAATCGTAATCAGTGTGTCGTACTCAATATCCGGTTCCATCAAAACTGAGGCATCATCCTTATCTGGATAATCATTTTTCAGGCGGATGAGCATTGCAGAAAGTTGGTCAAGATCATACTGACCATCTTTCTTCGGCATTGCAGCTACGACACTGACCCCATTACCAAGTTCCAATCCGGCTTTCCGGACAATGACTTCAATCGTGTAATTCGGCTTGGATGCTGCCGAACCTCCAGCTGAAGTCGGTACATTCAGCTCCAGAATCGTCACCTGTGAAAACACGGCACTGATGAGCAGAAATGGGATCAGGATAACCATCAGGTTTAAAAATGAGGTAATATCCAGCTCAGGATTTTCCCTCAGTCCCTTTCGTCTGCTTTGATGTCGTCTGGCCATAATCAGCTCGTTGGGTTCTGGCGCTTGCTGAAGCTGGAGATACTGTTCAGCGCCTTGACCGATGCCATCTCCAGGCTGTCGACAATTTGTCCTGTCGTCGAAGTCAGTTTGGCATGTATAAGTAACAGTGGAATTGCGACCATGAGGCCGAATGCCGTCGTATTCATAGCGACCGAAATACTGGCTGAAAGCATGTCAGCTTTCTCAGCCGGATTCGCATTGGCTACGGCAGTAAATGCTTCGATCAGACCCATAATGGTACCGAGCAGTCCCAACAAAGTGGCGATATTTGAAAGTAAACCGATGTAAGGAGTCCGCGTTTCCAATTGCGGAATGATCTCCATCATACTCTCTTCCATAGCAATTTCGATATCTTCCCGGCGTCTGACGGCACCCTGTCGTGCCAAACCCATCGACAACATCTGTGCGATTGTGGATTTGTCCTTGTCAACAATTTTTCGGACGTTGTCAAACTCACCTTTGACCAGTATGGGTTGCACACGATTCCACATTTTAACATTTTCGTTGCGGGTCCGGCTCAATTGGAACCAACGCTCCACTGCGATGGCCATCCCGATTGCCAATACAAGCAGAATCGGATACATGAACGCTCCACCTTTTTGAAAAAAACCAACAATTGAATAGATGCTTTCCATTTCTTTTACCTCCCAGATTTGTTCGTAGTGCTGACTTCGTAGAAGTCCAGCTGTCTTTTGAAAACGTCCCTATCTACCGGAACGGCGTCTTTGATCAACATCATACCCAGACTGGTCTCTACACCAATTTCTGAGCTTTTCCATGGAACGATATAGAGAGATTTTGGCGCTTCATCGTTACCGACAATTGACATCCCCGAAAGTTCCTTGGTTTGTGGTTCTCCTTGTTGTCCATCTTCACCTGGATCAGTTGCGGCCACTAAAGCAGCAGGGATCAGGATCAGGAACAAACACAGGAAAATTTTAAGTTTCATGCTGATCTTCCTCCTGGAGATGTTACGTCTCTTCATTTCTATAGTCCAAATCGCATCTGCAGGTCTGAAATCCACAGCTTGACCTGTTGATCCTCCCGACCCGTCTCGTTATATAGCTTATACTGGGTAATGGCACACTCCTGATCGCCCAGGTAAATATCGCAGAGGATTCCAAGATTTCTGTGGATTGGACGGTACTCCGGAAACTTCACCAACGACTGTTCGTATATATTTCTCGCTTCAGCAAAGCGCCCTGATTTTCGTAGCAATAATCCGTATTGATGACTTGCTAACGGATGTCCTGGAATCATTTCCAGAGCAATTTTAAGATATTCCTCCGCCGGTTCGGGTTGGTCGATCTTCTGATAAGCCAGGGCAAGATTAATATAGGGTGCCGTGAGTTCGGGTAATGTTTCAACGACCTTTTCCAAGAGTTCAACCGCTGGAGCGAAGTCTTGATTATGCAAATAAACAACAGCTTGATCAAAGTCGCGACGCACGGCTCCATCCAGACCTACAACTTCCGTAATGAGGAATCCTTTTCGGCCATCATCGAATCTGGTTACGGTTGTCTCTTCAGGAACATCTGGGGTTTCAACAACCGGCTGGGGAAGCACTTTTCCTTCAGTGGCACACCCTGCAAGCAAGGCCAGCATTAGCAGTAGAGTTAACCTTATGGGGATTGCCTCTTGTATCCAGTGTCGTGTTTGTCTGTTTGTCATATATCTTCTCTTAATCCAGTTCGGGATCTTTTTTCTGGATCGAGTCAATTGCCGCAGCAGGTTTGACGGTTTCTTCATCTACGGGAACCATGACTTCACTTTGGCCAGATCCTGTAACAGCTGGTTGTTCCTCAGGTCTCTCTTCTACGACAATACCCTCTATTTCGTAGCTATAGGTCTCCAGTGAAACAACAACAGCACTTTCTTCTTCCACTTTTGCGTAACGAACGGGAACAAAACTGGCCAGCTTTTCCAAACTTTTTTTAATCCATTTGTTGTAGACACCCAGTGGTATCAGTTCCAGATTACTTTCATGAACCGAAATTGCCTTCTCCTCAAAGGGATAGGCTTGTTCCTCGATTGCCAGTTCATACTCTTCCAACTCCAGAGGGGTTAAATCGTCAGGACGTTCAGAGTCCATCAGAGAGTTACTGAAGTGGCCATAAATTTCAGCCAGATAGAAAGTCGCAGCTGCGGTCACGTCTCCAATCCCGTACTCTAGAAGCCTGCTAAATTCCTGCGTCGCTGCCTTCATCAACTCTTGTTTCTTCCTCAGATTGACAGCAAAAGGTTTGACCAACTCAATTACAACAAACCTTTCATAACTTAATTCAGCTAGAACCAAGGCCGATTCAGCTGCGAGAAAACGAGTTCTTTCCGTCCGTTCGTTGCCCGCAGAAGCATCAATGGTGACAATCTGTCTGAGTTCATTCAGATATTCTTCACGTCTCTGCTGTTTTTTAAAAATTTCAGCCATTTTGTTGCGTGTTTCCAGATTGATCGCAATCGGTTCTGGAAAATAATCCACATAACGGCGATAAACTTTTAGTGCCTGCTCGGTTGAATTTGCCTGTACGTGTAATTCAGCGGCCACCTGTAGTGCCTCACGGCGCACGGCATCATCATCAGATTCACTTTCAATTCGTTCATATTCTGTTGCCGCAAGGGAAAGTTTGCCGTCCTCCCGATAGACGTAGGCAATTTTTTTAGTCACCTCTGCTTGCAATTCATTGTCTGGGAAATTATCCCGGAAACCGGTTAAGACAGTTGCGGCTCGTTCCCAATCCTGCAATTGCATCAAAGCAGCGGCAGCATCATATTCTGCTGTTGGCCTGATACCAGACGTTGGTGCCATGATGCCGATACGGAGGAAATGATCAGCAGCTGTCGCATAATCTTCAATCTCTTTGGCCTCTTCTCCCTGACGATAGATTGCTGCAGCAAGATTATCGAACAGGTCAGATCGAGATTCATCTTCTTCAGGAAGAAGCTCAAGTACTTTGGTGTAAGCTGCTTCAGCCTCACTATAAAATTCAAGTTCATAGGATGAGTGCGCATTGACCAGCCAGGCTGAACGGGTGACATTCACATCGGCAGCGGGAAAAGTTTCTATGAGGTTTTGTGCGGTGGCCAATGCTTTCTCATACTCTTCCATGGCATAAAGATCATCGGCTGCGGCGCCAAGAACGACAGCGGCTTTCTCATGTTCCGGAAAAGTGTCAGCAAAGATCAGAGAACTGCGAACAACTTCTTCCTTGATTGGCAGCTTATTATCCTCAGAAGCAAGCTCAAGTTGTTTTCGATAAGCATAAACAGCCGCATAACCAGCTTTAGCAGATTGTTTATGCGTCACATAGCTGTAAGCGGTCTTTTCGTATTCTACCGCCGCTTCAGCAAAGGAATGGTTTTCCAATAGCAGGTCAGCCAGCTGATAATTGATAGCCGGTGACTCTTCATCCAGCGGAAAAGAGGTCAGGAATTCTCGATACCAATGCAGTGCCTCAACGAGGTTATCTGGTTTGTTATCAACCTGCTTCGGACTCTGGTAAAGGGCGTGATAATGATTTGCCAGATCAGTCAGATTGGTTTTCAGGTAATCGATAATTTCCGGACGATCATCGGGCTCATAATGTTGCCAATATTCCGCCAACAGACCATATTTTTTGGCAAAGGATTTTTTTGACTCAATAACCAGGCTGGGGAACCCACCTGCAGTATTAATTTCAATGACCCGCATATGAAATTGTGGAGATTTTTTGTGAAAAGGATTCCGATCGGCAAAAGCACTAAATGTGGCTACGGCATCGCTGTAACGGCGCTTGGCAAAATAGTATTCACCAAGATTGTTGTAAATACTGTCCTCATAAGCTCGTTGGCCGTAGGTTGAGAAATAGTTGACCACCAAATCGGCGCCACCAAGATAGGAAAACCCCAGACTGATAACCCGAAAGGTATCATCCATGCGCTTGCGTTCGATTTCATCTTCCGTTTGCTCGAATTCATAGCCGACAGACTGCTTGTAATCGAGCAAGGCGATAAACTTATGCTGCGCCTCTTCGTACAGTTCCTGTTTATAGAACGTCCAACCTAATTTGTAGAGAGCCAGTTGGTAGTAAGTGGAGCTGACACCAATATTGACAATGCTGGCGTAGGCATCCTCAGCATCCAGATATTTCCGGTGGGTAAAGAAATTTTCTGCGCGCCGGAATTGGACTTCGTCAAGATAACGAGACTCCGGGTATTGCTGTACCAAACGATCCATGACCAGCATCGCCTCATCGATCCGACCCAGCTCTTCATAAGCACGAGACATCTGGTACAGTACCTGATCATTGCGTTGATAGAGTGGATACTCATCGAGCAATTTCTGGTAGAGAATTATCGCCTCAAGCGGCCCTGCTTTTTCCAGATCATCGATAGCCTGATCCGTCTCGGAATCGGTTGTAGCTGCTGTCGGAGCCGGCTGGTTTAGAGTCGTCCGTTGTTCAAAATCGGTTTCGGACTCAATATCTGCTGCATCCGTTGAAGGTTGTGTTTCCGTTAATGCAACTTCTGGGCGTGCTGCTGGTTCAGGAGCGGTTAAAGTCTGATTTTCAGCTGTTTCTGATTTGCCGCCAGCTACGAAACCGTATTCTTTCTCAACCTTCAGGTCAGCCAGTCGGCGAATCGCTTCAGGTGACAAAGCCGAGTCAGGGGTTTCCTTCAAAAAACCTTGATAGCTCGCCATCGCCTTGTCGAGTCCGTCAACTATTTCCTCTCCCTTGATTTCAATCTGATGGTTGCGCAATTCGGCAATCGTTCCCCGTTTATCAATCGAAGAACAGGCTGTAAGAAACAGCGGTAGGACAAAAATGAAGAGTATTAATTTATTCATTCTTCTACCCTCTTCTGTTCCTGATCCCTGGTTGCGCGATCATAGCTGTCAGCCATGGCGAAGCGCGCCTTGACCTGAAATCCTTCAAGACGTTCACGGCGTTTACTCAACTCGGCGACTGCCATAACTTCAAGCAGGTGCCCTTGCCGAGCCATCAGTTGCTTGACCTGCTTCTGACTTTCGGTGATCCGGTTACGCTGACGGAGAATCGACTGGTCGTAGCCCTGGTAACTCTGTGTTGCAGCCTGTCGGATCCGCACAAATGAGTCATACTGTTGCCGCAGCTGCTCAACATGGTAATTCAGGGCTTGCAGGTTTTTGTGGGCTTCGGTCAGTCGGCGGTCATAATCGGTTTGGATATTCCAGTCCAGTACTCCATGTAAGCACTTGATCCGGGTTGCAATTACAGGAGAAATTTCAGCCCCATCTGCTCGCAGAGATTGTTCCAGTCGGACGATTTGTTCTCTACCAATTCGCTCTTCTGCTGTTGCCAGATAATCAGGTCTGGGGGAAATCAACATATTCTGCAGCCGCTGTTCGATTAGATCTTTCTGTTCCAATCGCAGCCGCATCTGCGAATCAAGCAGCCGGAACCGATTATCTATTTCTGGAAGCAGTGGCTGATAATAAGCTCTGCGTTTTTCTATAATTTCTTCATAAGCTTCCAGATCTCCACGCCAACGTTCCAGTTTCTTAAGCAACTGTTTCAGGTCGAGATAATTTTTCAACGATTCCTGGAAATCGTGTGAGGCCATCAACTCAAGCAGGTAATAAGTCTCTGGTGTCTCTGGAAGCTCACGCAACTTAACCACCCAATTAGCATCCTGCTTCAGCTCTTCCCGCGACAGGGCACGGAGAAATTCACCTTCACGGATACTTTTGATTGAGGCACTGAGTTTATCGGTTTCTTCCCCAAACATCTGTAGAGCACTGCCGTAGAGCAATGCGGCCTTGCTGTATATCCCCAGTTTTCCATAGGCATAGGGAACAGCAAGCAGTGCTTCCTGCACCGCCGGGTCGGTCACTTCACGTTGCAGAAGAAGGCTCCAGGGAACCAGTGCCCGATCAAAACGCTCCACCGAAATATCAGCCCAGCCTGACCCGAGCAATGCTCGATTAGAAAACGGTCCTTCCAGGCGAACCCGATCCAGAACCTCTTTGGCCTGATCAAAGTTACCTTCTCCCAACAATCTGTCGCCAAGAATGAGGTTTGATTTGTCTTTGATTGCCAGGGTCATTGAGTTTTTGCTAACGGTCTGACCGGTGAGGTCAAGCTGATTTAAACCCTCCTCCTCCTGCCCTCCCCACAACAGGGCAATTCCCAAATTGTAGCTGGCAAATCCTTCCAGACTTTTGACATTTTTCAGCCCGGCGAGGATAGTCGCAGCCTCGTCAAATCGGCTGTTTGCCATAAGCACATGGGCACGGAGGAAATCGAGATCAGCGCGAATAGCCTCAGGAACAGAGCCTTCGATACGTTCTAAAGCATGCAAGGCATTGATTGGTTGAGTTTTCTGAAAATAGATCCGCGCCAGACGGAATAACGCTTCGTTGCGCACCTCTTCAGCAACATTTCCATTGATCACCGCGGTAATGGCTCGACCGGCACGCTGGTGCATCCGATAGGCCAGTTCGAAATCTCCCACGGCGAATTCAGCCAGACCGATGTGCGGGAAAAGTGAATCAAGTTCAGGCTGATCGAGTCCATGGTGCTGCATCAGTTCCGTGTCGAGGCGGGTAATGGCATCGAACCACTCTTCCTGAAAAGCGTAATAGAGGGTCTCTCCAAAATAGAGATCCTGCAGCTCTTTGGGCGCAGTTGTACTGACGGCCATCGCAGATGACGCCAGCAAACATAAACTTATGAGAAAAATGACCAGCCGCTGCATGAGTTACCTGTTTTTAAAGGTTATCCCCTGACGATCCAGGGTAATTTCAACGATACTTGGTCCCACATCCTTTTTAACTTTGAAGCTCTCCGAACGCTCGAAAGCATTCCCACCTTTTGTCAGACCACTAAAACTTACCTGCACTGCATGCTCACCGGTTTGGATATTTCCGGTGTAGATCCGCTGCACACCACCCATCTGTAATGCTTCGAGTTCCTTGAATGTATAGAGATGGTGTGTAACTGCCTCTCCATCCACCAGAATCTCAACCGAATCAAGTCTGAACTTTTCACCTTCGACCAAGGACAAGAATATCGAGATTTGAGTATGGGAAGGATAGAGCAGTTTCTCTTCCAACAGGTTCAGTTCAGCAGCTATTGCAATGACATCACCCTTGATATCTTGAACCTGTTCATCAAGCCCCTTGATCTGGGCTCTGGTAACATCTTGTCCGTAGACAACACCGCTCCAGAGTAGGATTAAGACTCCCGATAAAATCACTTTCAAAAATTTATTCATATCTGCAACCTTCCGCTCAATATTTGATTCCTAATCCTGTCCATCTATAATTTTCCTATCAGATTGATAAAAAAGCCCTGATGCCGATAATCAAGCTGAGTCAGATCATCGGAAAAATCGCTGAAGTTGTATCCAACGCCCACCTTGAGATGATTACCAAAGTGACGATAGAGTGCCACCAACGCACCGCTCTTGCTATCCTGTGCATCAGGCAGGTCAAGCATGCGGGCTTCTACAAGTGCGTCCCAACGGTGTAGAAAATGCCAGTCTGCCCGCAGTACATAAAGATGGGCGCGACTATCAAAAAACTCCGGGTTTTCCCGATCCTGGGCAACCTGGCCAAATCGGTAAGCATACTTGCCACCCAGGGTCCATCGGGGCGTCAGGTCATACATGACGTCTACTGCGCCAACGTGACTACGTTGGATAAAACTTGTATCACTTCCCGATTCATCATCAGCTGCCGGGAGATTGTAGAAATAGGTGTACTTGAGCAGCACATTCAGTCGATCAAAATGGATCGGTCGATAGGCATAACCCAGAACCGCTTCGGTATAATCTCCGCCATAGGAATCGCCAAGTGAACTCTCACTCTGGGAATAGTTGAATTTTCCGAGAATTCTCCAGTCCGGGTTCAATTGAAACTTAAAGCTATTCTTGAACAACCAGGTGGTTCGTTTTACATTGCTGTTATCGGCCTGTTCGGTGTTGTCAACCCGGTATTCCAAACCACTGGCAAGTGCTAATCGGTCGAAACCATAACCGACACTCGCCCCTACTGCTGTCCGTTCTATTTCCGCGGCAGTGTCGGGATCTTTAAGAGTGCCTAAATCAAGATTCGCGTTAAAATTGAGTCGGTCAGTCGGCGTCAGCTCAACACCAGTAGAATGAACCAAACCCGTAGGTACATCGCCATGGGTATACTGCTCTTCCAGGTAGACACTGGCGCTGTCGGAATAGCGACTGCGAAAACCGGAAACCATATTACCTTTCCGCGACAGCAATCCGTTATCAGCACGCTCGTTCTCCATGGTGTAATTGGCGTACATTGTCGTTCGGTCACTATAGAGAAACTCGGTGCCCAGACTGGCTCCGGTACCGAGATCGCCTTCTGAAACTTCCCCAAGAAGATTGAACCGGTCAGTCAACCGCCAACTGCCACCGAGACCAATGCGACTGTTATCATCACGATCACCGGAAGTTTGAATCGTTTCCTGAACAAAACCATAGCCGATCCAGCGCTCAAGGGAATCGTAACTTACCCGAACGACACCATCGGTTCGATCGCCGTTCTCCTGGGTTAAGGAGACAATCTCTGAATTATCCTGCCGACTGTCGGTGCGGACTCCAGAACTCAAAGTCCAGTTGTCACTTAGGAGATAGTCAATATTCACTTCGCCCGATTCTGTCTCCAGTCCTTCAGGCTGATCTTGCCAGTCGAGTTTCAGTCGTCCCATCCAACGCTCGGAAAATGGCAATTCCAATGACCCGCCGTATTGAGTTATCTCTTTGTCTGTTGCCAGTCCAGGTGCTGTATAATCGGCTCCGAGATCCTGTAGATAAAAAGTCATTCGGCCGCGCCATTTTTCAACCAGGTCATTGAAACCGAGGCTGCCGTCAATGCGGTAGGCGGTTGCTGCTACTTCGCTGTCTGCATCATTTTCTGCAGCAACAAACTCATAACCGCCATCAGCAGAGGTTGCTGTCGTCACACCCGGACCCCGGGTACGACCAACTTCAAGTTTGAGCCACGATGATGATGACTTGCGCAGGGTCAGATCTACACCTCCGACACTGTTTTCGATATCAGTTTCTTCCTCCCAGCCCGCGGTTAAACCCACCTTGATATGGTCGTTGATCCAGTAATGAACTCTGCCACCCGTCACTAAAGTTTCGGGATTATCAAATCCCGGGGTGTGCTCGTAGCGAACCACGAGGAACACCGGGTTGCCACCAATTGAATCGGTGTTTACCAGCAGATCATCTGCTGCCGTTGTTGGCAAGATTTCCGCCAGCAGGATCCGCCCCTGAATGGTGTCGATATCGTAATCAAGCTCAGGAGTCAGACTCTTGGTTCCCAGAACCAGCCCGGAATCTTTGTCGCGCACCTCGATACGGAGAGTTTCAGATCCCTCCAGAATATCACGCTGTCGCAGATAGAATAGAGAACCGCCGGTGCCACGAAACTCGTCCCGTCCCGCTACCGTGCCGGGATCTGCACCGAACCCTTCAGCAACCAGACGCTGTTCACCAAAACTGGTAGTGTCAAGTGACTGGTAATGCAAGTTGGCGCCGTATAACTCCCGGTCGACATGTGCCAAACTGTTATCGAGATAACCAGCCTTGAAGTTACCCCAGAGACCATAGGTCTCATTCTTTTTCATCTTGACGTAGAACTTACCTCTGGTCGGGGCATTTTCCACTACGGTGCTGTCATCGCCAAAAGTTGGATAATGACGATCCGGATCCATTCTGCGGAATTGCGCAGCGGTCGACTTGTCGAGGAAATTGGAGAAAATTTCGTCCAGCGGCCCTTCCCTGGTATCAGCGCTCGCTGTCAGTGCCCAGCCGTTATTGAATTTGCCATAAGAATAGAAAGCCAGACGACCATGAATGTTCATATCATTGCTGTATTGTGGATTATCCGGTGCAAGTAAACTGGCCGGCCCATTGGTCTCGTTGGCGGAGAGGGTCATATCGGCAATTGCAACGGTGAACCAGTCACTTCGCTCCAATGCCAGATCACGCAAAAACAGCTCGCCGTTACCAGCTTGGTTGAGAACGGCAACTTCTACAGTATGGATCCCTTCCGGAAGAATTTCCTCGGCAACAAAGTTCCCTTTTTTATCCACCGGTACGGACTGTCCAGCCAGCCAGACACCATGATCATCAGGGATTTCTTTACCGTGAACCTGAATTGTCCCGCCGCGTAGCGGAATATTCCGGTTAGCAATGCGACTCTCGCCGTACCCGGCCAACAATTCTACCCGCGGATTTGCAAACACAACAACCGGATCAATCTGATCAACAACCCACAGGGGTTGCGGATGAGTTTCATCATAAAAGCCGTTGTCGTCGTAAACCCGAAGCAGATATTTCAAGTTCTTTCCAGCAGTAGAATATGCTTCGAAATCAGGCTGCCAGTACCCTTGACCATTGGTATCCATTTCGATGACCGCCAGGGGAACATCCCGCACCGATTGCTGCTCTGCAAAGATCAAAACTTCAGCCCGCTCGATAAAATTGCGATAGTTACTATAAAGACGAAAATCGACCCGGTCTTCGATAAATTCAGTCGCTGCAACATCCCGATAGCGGATAGAACGCGGCCAGGCGGTCACATTTAGGCGTGGTTCCAACTTCAGATTGTCGTGTTTAAATTGCATTTGCGTTTTATCCAGGGCAACGTCGGTACAGCGCTGGACATCGGGAACACTTTTGCCCGGATCATTGACCGGTTGACCGTCAACCGTGATGCGCATGAGATTGAGGGCAAATGGATTTTTCGTTTCAACTTCACGAACCAGGCGGGTAATTTCAACCCCTTCATAATCATCAAGAATGGCCAGCTCGTCATAAACCACTTGAACCACAACGCGTGATATGTCCGATTCAATAAAACCGGTGGTGACCACATCCTCAGACTGAACATACCCATGCCCTTCGAATTCTGCTTGTCCTTCCACCAGATCCATCTTCTCACTGACGGTTTCCATGGCACGTAGTGCGCGTGCCGTCGACCAGCCGATATCATCTCCATAGATAGCAGCTGTACGGCGATCGAGACGTTCGTTGCTAAGATAACCGACAAAACGGAGGCGTACGTTGCTCTTGTCAATGACCTCGGCCATGGTTTGGCGCAAACGTTCAATCATGCTGGATGAAATAACCGGTTGACCATTTTCGAACAAAATCGGGGCGATACTGCCTGTTGGAGAGTCATAGACTCGGGTGACGGTTTCGGCTCCGCTCACATCGGGGCATAGCTGTGGTTCATCAGGCAGATCCTGGAGAGGATCGTCGTACCAGAATTCAACTTCAATACGTCGATTCAGGGATCGACCTTTCGGCGTATCATTGGCTGCCACCGGTCTTGTTGCACCCTTGCCCGCACTATTCACAGCTGCACTCGGTAAAACCAGCACATCCTGTATAGCCAAAGAAACCCGGCGAGCGACAGCTTTTGATAAACCGAGATGGTTGCCGTAAATACGTTTCTGCCGTCCCACCAGAGGAGCATTGTCGGTATAGGCAATAAATTTAACCTGAACACTCTTTTTTCCCGAAAGATTTACCAGAGATTGCCTGACTTGCTGGGTAAATCTCTCCGTAACACTCACCATGCCATCGTTATAATGTAACGGCACGATCAGATTTTTGATTCTGGCACGGTGAGAATGTCCTTCTTTATAGCGCAATTTACAGACAGTTTCGGTTCGACAAACTTTGACACGGTTGAACTCGCGGGGAACAATTTCTTCTTTCTCAATTGTTTTTTCACCAATTTCGTCATACCAGACTTCCACCTCAACCCGTCGATTGAGCATTCGACCTTTCTCGGTTGCATTGCTGGCAAGAGGAGTGCTGTCTCCCAATCCTTCATAGGAAATTGCTTCGGCAGGGAGATTCAGTGACCGTTGACAATATTCTGCAGTTGTCCCTGCCCGTTCACGGGAGAGTCCGATATTATCAATATAGATAGCCTGTAAGTCGGCGCTGAGTGGCTGGGAATCGGCGTGGCCAACGAAATGAAGACGGACATTTTCTCGATCACGCATGCTCTCGAGAATCTCGCGTAGACGGGTCAGGTAATTTTCGGGAATCTCGGCATCCCCTTCGCGGAAGTGGATTGCCGGAATCAGGTTGACAATTTTGACGGTTTTGATATCTGCTTCGACAACCTGACGTACCTCAACCTGATCGCCCTGATCCTCGTCGAAGATGGAAGGATCAAGAGCCCAGGGTGTGGATGGTTGGTCGGAGGGCAGATGCATTTCGGTCGACTGACCATAGACTGACGCTTCACGAACCAGACTACCGGATCCGGGGAACAGGGAGGCCCACTCCAGGGCTGCGGAGGTATTAGCTCCAGCCGTAAGAATCAGACTCATTAATAATATTGTGAAACTCAACTTTTTCATTTATTTACATTTACATTTAGAGTTACGAACTACTTAAATTTACTATTTACTATTGTGGTGGACCGCCACGTCGCCAGAACACTTCAGTTTCTATCGTCAGACGGTAGTTATCATCGTCTCGATCCCAGAGTTCTGAGACTTCAGATTTCAGTACCTTGAGGCGCTTTCGCACCAATCTTTCAGTTTCAATATCTGCCAGATACGACAAGCGCAATACTGAAGGAGATTCTTTTAACACCTTCAATAATTGCTCAATTTTAGACTGCCACTGCAGCCGGAGTTGCGCTGTTTCCGGCTCGAATACGCCATCGGCAATATCGATAGTGACAACCCGGTGGATCGTTGCTCCAAAGTTGAAACGCATCATTTTGCCGCGTGTTGCCCTCTGTACTCTCGGATTCTCCGTGACCACGCGATAACCGGTTGGCAAGCTGCGATCATCCAGTTTCATAATAAAGTTGCTACCGCGATTCTCGTCAGGAACCACTGCGCAGGTAATGTGATAGCGGCCGTGTTCATCGGTTGTAGCGATCAAACCACGCGCCGTAACAACACGAGCTCCCGAAACCCCCAACTCACCAGCGTCCTGCCAACCGTTCATATTGTGATCATCAAAGACCTTGCCGATGACATCGGTACAATCAAGATCGGGATCGGGAACAACTTGTACGGTTGCAGTTGCTTCACCAGAGACAGAGGTTCCAAGGATGTTGTTAAAGACCTGTGCCCGATTTGTATATTCCCCCTCTGAGACTCCTGAACTTACGACCAGAAGTAACTTGATGGTACGTACCGCATTGACCTCCAGTTCAAGATTGTCCCAGACCAGTTCCCTGCCATTAACTTCCGGCTCAACTGCTCTTTTGTCCAAACGTGCGCTGCCTGACACATATTTGAATCCTGCCGGAAAACGGTCGATGATACGGATATCTTCCAGTGGGAAACCAAAAATATTGCTTACAGTAATCGTATAAGGAACCAGCGAGCCCCTTTTTACGTTAGTCAGGGACGCTGTTTTGGTGATTGCTACAGCTCCATCCAGTTCTGGATCGATGGGGATAGGATTGTTGAAAATCTGGCTCTGCCCTGGCACAGTGCCGTCACTTAAAATAAGGTGGAGGTAATACATAGTACCTGCAGAATTTGCCGCTACCGACAAGGGGGGCACATCGGTAGAAGTAACAGCTTCACAGAAACCAGCGGTAGCCGGCACCGCATCATCCGCGCTGCCGGGGCAGGAAGGGATGGAAAAAGCCGCCGTGCTGGCATCACTGGTCGGTGGGATAATGACTGAAGGTGTCTCCAGGTATCCGCTCGAAGGTTCAGTCACTTCGATGAGATAAGTTCCACCTGCAGGACAGGCAGCATTACTGAAATTAAGGTCAAACTTGTAGAAGCCATTACTGGCGGTCATCTGATTCTGTTGAATCGGGTCATCAAAACACGAATCCGGCAACTCGTTCCCACTGATTGCGCTGAGCATTGTCACTCTGGCTCCGGCAACCGGAGTTCTTGCCACCGAGTTATAGATAGTTCCATTAGGCCAGAGTGGCAGGTTCAAATTCTGCAGATTGTTTCCCTCGGAGACGCTGATATCGGTTATCCGCTGTGGGCCATCGATAAATGGAGAATTTGCATAGCCTAGTGAAGGGGTATTGGCCCCG
>JAYEME010000002.1:0-1414 GCA_034717915.1 Thermodesulfobacteriota bacterium | reverse complement strand
GCAGCTTGGGTACGATTGCCGTCAGTTTTAACCAGGGCTTTGTGGATGTATTCCTCTTCAAGTCGGCGTGAGGCTACTTTTAGAGAATATTCGTCAGGGTTAAATTCTCCTGGGGCTGATTGGCGGATGCGGAGAGGGGGTAGCTCCAGAGAATCCCCAGGACTGAATATCAGTGCTTTTTCCAGATAGTTTTCCAGTTCCCGGACGTTGCCTGGCCAATGATAGTTGGTCAGATTTTTTTTTGCACTATCGCTCAGTTGCAGTAACGGCCGCCCTTCACGATTGCATAATTGGGTTAAAAAATGTTCGGCCAGAATAATGATATCTTCCCGCCGTTCCCGTAGCGGGGGCAGATTGATATCAACAACGGCGAGGCGGTAATAAAGATCACGGCGAAACAGGTTTTTCTTTACCGCTTCCTGCAAATCGGTTCCGGCTGCAGCTACAACCCGGGTATCGATTTTTTCAGCACGGGTCGCCCCGACTTTTCTGATTTCACCTTCCTGAAGAACCCGCAGTAATTTCGGTTGCAGTTCCAGCGGCAGATCTGCAATTTCATCGAGAAACAGAGTGCCACCACTGGCGATGGAAAACAGCCCTTGCTTCTCTCGATCAGCACCCGTAAAGGCTCCTTTTTTATGCCCGAACAATTCACTTTCCAGTAGCCCGGGGGTGATAGCACTACAATTGATGGCTAAAAATTGTCCCTTGCGACCACTTTCACTGTGCAACGCTTTGGCAATTAATTCTTTACCGGTTCCGGTTTCACCACTGATCAGAATGGAGGATTCGGCCTTGGCTGCTGTTTGAACCAGCTTTAGAATTTGTTCCATTTTTTGGCTGGAGTGAACAATATCTATGATTGAAAAATCTTTGTCCTGTTTTGAGAGGGCTTTTTTTAACTCATGATTCTCCTGTCGCAACTCCTGACGCTCTTCGGCTTTGCGCAAGGTCAGAACAACTTCATCGGGTTTAAATGGCTTGGAAATGTAGTCGTACGCTCCGCGTTTCATGCATGCGAGTGCGGTATCAACACTGCCATAGGCACTCATCATGATAATTGTACTGTCAAGGGAGCGGACTTCCGGCTGATCAAGAAAGGTCAGTCCGTCCATGTCGGGCATACGGATGTCAGAGAGGATGACGTCAAACTTCTCTTTGTAGATCAGATTGATCGCCTCTGCCCCATTCTGAGCTTCACTGACGCGGTAGTTATGCTGCTCCAGAACCAGCCGCAGCATATGTCGCATGGAGGCTTCATCATCGATAACTAGAAGATTACGGAATTGATCGGACATGGGATCCCTTTGGTTGATGGCGTTTAGTAGTAATCCTCTTCGCGCTGGTGTCGAATTGCCAAAATGGTGACGGTTTCTTTGTCCTCAATTTCAAAGAGAATGACATATCCTCTTGT
>JAYEME010000001.1:30040-54892 GCA_034717915.1 Thermodesulfobacteriota bacterium | reverse complement strand
CGGAATTCCGGGGACACCATACTTAACTTTGACATTTTCAAATATCCTGCTAGAGTTTGTCCATGGCCAGAATCGCGCGAATCGTAGCTCCAGACTATCCTCACCATATTACCCAACGGGGTAACCGTCGGCAGCAGACCTTTTTTTGTGAAGACGATTACCTTGTCTATATCGACTTGATGGCAAAGTGGTGTCGTCACTATAAAGTTGACATTTGGGCCTGGTGCCTGATGCCGAACCATATTCATTTGATCGCTGTGCCGCAAACTCCGGAGGGGTTAACCCGAGCCATTGGAGAAGCCCATCGCCGCTATACCCGACATATCAACTTTCGTGAAAACTGGCGCGGGCATCTATGGCAGGGACGATTCACCTCTTTTCCTATGGATGAACACCATTTGTTGGCTGCTGCACGCTATATTGAAATGAATCCGGTTGCGGCTGAGCTGGTACAATATCCTGAAGCCTATCGCTGGAGTAGTGTCCGCGCCCATCTTGAAGGGGAAAATGACGAGCTGGTCAACGTTTCACCACTATTGGATCTAGTGGCCGACTGGAGCAAGTTTCTATCGTTATCCTCAGCCGAGGAGCTTGATTTGCTCCATCGACATGAGCGCACTGGTCGCCCTATGGGTTCCCTAAGCTTTGTCGAGAAACTGGAGCAAACCCTGGGGCGGGTATTGCAACCGCAAAAACCCGGGCCAAAAAAGCAAGAAAATCTGAGTTGAGTATGGTGTCCCCGGAATTCTCTGAACTCGTTGACAATTTAATCAACGCAGAATTGGAGGAGTAAGTTCAACTGAGTTGTATTTGTACTCTCCGCCCATTAGACTGTAAGATTGTACGGGATAAGACACGAGGTTTGAATGTAGAATACACCTGAGAGGGTTTTATGTCAGAATTTGTAAATAAGGCTAAAATTGCTGGTTTGGAGCAATCCAATGCCGAACTTATCAACGAGATTTCGAACCTGAAAATCGAACTAGATGATTTGAATGGTGAAATTGAACGTCTCAGGGAAGAGAACCCGGACGACCTGAAGCATCTTAAAGAGAAAGTCACTGAGTATGAGCAGCGCGAAACAGATTTTAAAGAACGGGTATTATCAATATCCAAGATAGCGGGAAACAACCATAATAACGATGAAGTGGTTAAACAGTTACTTTCCGCCCTGCAAGTGGAGGATACCGCCACTGTGGAAACAGCGATAGAGAAATATTATAAAAAAGGGGGGCTGTCAAAAATTATAATCGCCTTCCTTCTTGGTGTTCTGCTTCCATTGGTTGCCTGGCAGGTTGCTGATTATTTAAAAAATGATGAGTTTTATAATGCGATCATCAGGCGGGTTATCGGTAATATTTTATAGTTGATGGCGTCGCAAAAAATCCGACCCACGGTGTTGCAGCATCATTGATCTTTCAATTCTTTATAGACATTAGGTTTTCAAAGACCAAGAGCATAGTTTTATTGATCTATTCGCAGAGGGAAAAACATGGGCTACGACACCAGAACACGTTGTAAAAAATCTGAAATATATTGTTAAAAAAAATGAATCCGTGTTTTATTGATCACATTGTCATCACTGCACCGACCCTTGAAGCGGGTGCAGAGCTTGTAAAAAACACCTTGGACGTAGAGCCTCAAGCAGGGGGAGAGCACTCCAGGATGGGGACACATAATTTATTATTACGCCTTGGGGAAGCTATTTTTCTGGAGGTGATTGCGTGTAATCCCGACGCGGAAAAATCGGAGCGGCCGCGCTGGTTCGCTCTGGATGATATAAAAGAAGATACTCCTCCCAGGTTAAGGACATGGGTGGTAAGAACCGAAGATATCCATTCCAGATTAAAACTTTGTTCGGAAGCTGTCGGAACCATTGAACCTATGAGTCGCGGGGAGCTTAACTGGCATATTACCATTCCAAAAGATGGAACTCTTCCTTTTGAGGGGGGAGCTCCGGCACTTATCCAATGGCAAGGAGGGGCACATCCTGCAACACAATTAAAGGATCATGGCCTGTCTTTAGCCAGGTTGCAAATATTTCATCCCGAATCTGAAAGGTTAATAAAACTCCTGCGTTCTATTAACCTGGAAGGTTCTGTTGAAATATTAAATGGGGAAACAACACGGATGTTAGCCCATATAAATACACCTCAAGGGATTCGAGAACTGGATGCCTAGCAATCAAATTCAACCAACTTGAGACGGGCAACTTGCAGCCCTTTTCCTGCCTCAATGACTGGTGTATGCTCAATCTGAATATTTTAAAGGAGTTCTTTTATGTTCCGTATAATTATTTCGCTGTTGTTATTGTTGAGTTTTCTCTCTTTATCTGCTTGTGCGGTTCAACCGCAAGAGCAATCTCAGGATATTCCTGCGGCATTGACTGCGTATTATCCACAAATTAAATATCAGCAGATCAACCCAACACCGGTGACAGGAGTTTATGAGGTTATTGTTGAAAATGGTGAGTTTATCTATTTTGTTCCCGCTACGGGGCATATGTTTTTTGGTGAACTCTGGACTGACGATGCCCGCAATCTGACCCGGGAAAGAAAAAATCATTTGATGTCTGGCAAGCTAAAGGATTTTCCCCTCGATCAGGCAATTGTCATTGGCGACGGTCCTAATCAGGTGGTTGAAGTGACAGATCCTGATTGCCCCTTCTGCCGTCATGGTTCAGATTTTTTTGCTGGTCGAGATGACGTGACCCGCTACGTTTTTCTTTTTCCCCTCGATCAGCTCCATCCACAAGCTGCAAACAAAGCTCGCTATATCCTGTCTGCAAAAGATCCAGAACTGGCTTACGAAGAAGTTTTTAGTGGCAAGTATGATGGGCAACCTCTTCCCCCTTTTACCGACAATGGTCAACTCGAAATCCATCGGCAAATTGCTAAAAAAGTTGGCATTAACGGAACACCTCAATTCTGGGTCAATGGCCAACATATTTCTGGATTTAATCCGCAGCAGTTTGAAACACTGCTGAATAAATAAACCGGAATTTTAGATGGATCAGAAAAAATCATTACAACGTCCTGAGTTGCTTGCCCCCGCAGGCAGCATGGAAGCTTTTTTTGCTGCAGTTGATGCCGGTGCGGATGCTGTTTATACTGGGCTGAAAGAGTTTTCTGCTCGTGCTAAAGCAAAAAATTTCAGTTTGAAAGAGATAGAAAAAATTACTCACTACATGCAGCAGCGAGGGAAACGGCTCTATATTACTCTCAATACTCTGGTAAAAGAGAACGAACTATCGCAGCTGATCGATACTTTGGGGGCTCTGGAAGAGATTGGTGTCGATGCCCTGATTATCCAGGATCTGGCGGTCTGGAAGCTGGCGAAAGATCATTTTCCGGGGTTGGAACTGCATGCCTCTACGCAGATGACCATCCACAATGCTGCTGGAGTTAAAATGTTGGAACGGATGGGTTTTACCCGTGGAGTTCTGGCCAGAGAGATGACTTTGGATGAAATTGCTGCGATCCGGCAGCAAACCACTCTGGAGCTGGAACAGTTCATTCACGGTGCCCTGTGTTTTTCTTATAGTGGCCAATGCTATTTTTCCTCGTTCCTCAGTGGTAAAAGTGGTAACCGTGGGCGTTGTGCACAACCTTGTCGACGCAATCATCGTTACCGCCAGCAAGAAGGATATTATTTCTCTCCTAACGATCTTTCTGCAATTGATCTTCTCCCAGAACTGGAACAAGCGGGCATCTGCAGTTTGAAAATTGAAGGACGGATGAAAAGTGCCGAATATGTCCATAAAGTTATCAGGGCTTATCGGCAGGCTCTTGATGCGCCGACCGATCAACGTAAAGCGATCCTGAAAGAGGCGAAAATATTATTGAAGGAGAGCTTTGGTCGCCAACCAACCCAAGGATTTTTATCCGGTGGGCAACCGAGTGATATGGCGATTCCAGCCCATAAAGGTGCAACCGGACGCTATATTGGCGAAATTACCCAGGTGCGTGGGGGAGAAATCAGTTTTAAAACCAAAGATGCTCTTCATCTGGGAGCTCGTCTGCGGGTGCAACCCGCAGTTGATAAAAGCGGCAAGGCGTTTACAATCCGGCAGTTGATTCTAGGAAAACGTACCGTCAACAAAGTTCCGGCAAATAGTTTCGCTTGTGTCCCCTCCACATTTATCAATGAGTTCAGGGTGGGAGACAGCGTTTTTATGGTCTCATCCCCGAGTGCTTTCTCGCTGAGCGATTCTGCTTGTCGCCGGAAATTGAGCAATGTTCATCCTCCTGCTGAGACTGTCGATTTACAGGTCGAGGTGAGTTCACAGCAGGTACAGCTGAGTGCAACCATTGGTGCTGCTACTCAGCAGTTTCAATTTTCTATCGATAGTTTTCCCGCAGAACAAAAGGGTCTTGATAAAAAAATCCTCCAGCAAGTCTTTGCCGTCACTGCCGATGAACCTTTTGTCTTGGGAACGTTTGAATGTGGTCAGCTCCCAGAGATCGTCATTCCACCAAAACAACTGAAACAGATCCGCCGTGATTTCTATGCCGAGTTAAGCAAAAACCATCAGCCACAAAAACAGCAGCTCAGAACAGCGCATTTGCAAGCTGCCCGGGAGGCACTGTTCCCGCTGGCTTCTGCTCGTCCGGGAAAACGGCAGATCCGAATTCAACTGAAAGATTCAAGGGATCAGCGTATCCTTCAGGATCAATCAGTTGACCAGATTCTGGTTCCTCTGACCGGGCAGAATATCCAACATGCCCATAAATTACTGCGGCGTTCAAAACAACTTGTCTGGGATATCCCCTTCGTTATCTTTGACAAAGACTGGCCCGATACTCGCAGTGTTATCCGCCAGCTGGCACAGATGGGGTTTATCAATTTCCGCCTCAATAACTTGGGGCATTTTCCCCTCTTTGATAAAATCCAGGATCTGAACCTGTACAGCAGCTTTCGTCTTTTTTCTCTCAACAGCCAGTCCATTGCCGCGCTGGCAGAACTTGGGATCGGGGAAGCAGAACTTTATATTGAGGATGATCGTAAAAACCTGTCTGATATTTTGCGCCATCAACTGCCAATTCCGACAGCCATGACGGTTTATGCCAGTGCTCCCTTACTGACTTCCCGGGTTAAAATTAAAAATGTCCGTTCTGACAACCCGGTTCTTTCTGATCGTGACGATGCCTATCGGGTGCAACAACGGCAGGGATTAACCTGGCTGAATAGTGAAACAGATTTCTCTTTTATTGCCAATATTTCAGAGCTGGAAAGTTTTGGTTGTCACAACTTTATTGTTGACCTGTCCCATCTTGGCCCATTCAGCCAGCCTGGAAAACAGGTTCTTGATGCGGTCAAGCGAGGTTATGACCCGCAAGGGAGCAGTAAATTTAATTATGAACGGGGTTTGGAATAATTTCGTTTGAGCGGTATAATCATAAACGTTGGAGTAAAAAAATAAAAAAGGGGCGTAACCTAGTATGACACAGACCATTGATGATTCTATTTTTGCATTGATTCTCCGTTTTGCTGGTTTTAAGCAGGAGCTTTCTTTTCATGCCGATGATTTTTTAAAAAAACAATTGCAGGAGATAGAGGCGCATATTCAGCAATATCCGCCAGAGGAACGAAGGTCACAGGCTCTGAGGTGGATTGAGCAGTATGCGAGTGAGTATCGTAAATCCTGGAATAAAGAGGTTGTCACCAAGGAAGTTTTGGATCATAAGTGTTCGGATTGTCCGTTAGATAACGGCAATGCTTCTGAACATTGTGAGATTCATGATCAGTGGCTGGAGCTGCTGCAAAAATATGCCGCCGATGAAATTAACTCTCAAGAATATGTCGAAAACGCTTTATTGCTCCTTGCTACACACAAAGAAGATCTCAGAGTTAAGCTCAGTGCGTTGCCTCTGGAACAATAATCAGGTTGTCAGTGAAGCCGACTTACGACGGTGATAAGTTTGAATATGTTTTCTACTGATTCCAAAGTTTTTTTCGGTTTTATCCTTCTCTTTATTGTGATGACCTCTTTCTGTCTTCAAACAAGCCAGGTTTCCGCAGGGAAAATTTATACCTGGCGAGATAATCAGGGAAATCTGCACTATTCTGATTCCCCCCATAATGCTCCTGATGAATTCCGGGAGACGACCAAAGAATATAAATCCGCTGCTTCAAGTATCACTTTTACGCCAGGCCAAGAGAAAACTGCCGATGATACCGGTGGTAACAATGGAGTCAACATTGCGGAGAAATCTGCTAACGATAAGTCAGGGTCAGAGAGTATCTCGATCCCCTATAGAGCCAAAGAGGGCTCGGCAAACCGGATTATTATAGATATAACTTTCAACGGTTCAGTGACTGCACCGATCCTGGTTGATACTGGCTCTCCCGGGTTGGTTGTTTCCGCTGAACTGGCGAATCAACTCGGTCTTTTTGATGTGGATGGCAGCAAGTTGATGGTTATCATCTCCGGCATCGGTGGGACGCAAACTGCGGTACGAACAATTATCGATAATCTTTCAATCGGTGCTATTACAGAAGGGTTTGTCCCGGCGCATATCGTTTCAGATATGTCGGGTGCCTATCAGGGGTTGATCGGGATGGATATCCTTTCGGGCTATACCTTGACCATTGATCCTACTAACAAACGCCTCATCGCAAACCTGGTTCCGACAGCGCAGGATCAACCCGCCGGTCGGGGAAGATCATGGTGGCAGACCACTTTTAGAGAATTTTCTTATTACAATAATTTCTGGGAACAGCAATCTGTAATGATCGGAAAAAGTGATTCTCCCTATTCCAGACTGGCTTCAAGTGAATCCAAGCGGGTGAAAGATTTTATTATCGATCAAAAAAAAGAGGCTCAGAACCTCTATCACCGATTGGAACGTTTTGCCCGCAGCAAAGCGGTTCCAAGACACTGGCGTCGATAATCTGGATTGAAGGGTTGGGTAGAACTGCCAGGAGGCTGTCGAGTCCGACAGCTTCCTAGAATTCTTTGATTTTTTTAGCAGTAAAGGGAGTTTTTGTGGCTACGTATAATAAAGACCTATGGCAAACGGCTACTTTTTTATTTTTGAGTAAATTTGTAAAACAGGCAAATGTTTCTTTTACTCAGGATGAGCTGATCAATACTAAAAATGTTGATCTGGCAGGTCGCTTTGCCAAGATGGTTGGCGATACGACGGATGAAAAAAAGATCAAGATAGCTCTGCTTAAAGGGCTCCGGCAGCTTGAAAAAGAGGAGCTGGTGTTGCGCTTGAACGAGACAACTTTGCAACTCAGCGACGCTGGTTTTGCTAGAATGAAGACGGAGGTGGCAACGGCCATGCAGAAGATTGCCCAGAGTTTTCCAGAATCAAAACCTGCCCCAACGGCTCAATAACAAGACAGCTCTTTTCCAAGATTATCTGTTGGCTCAGTGGCAATGTCACTGAGCTTCTGCGTCATTAATCCCGTGGCACCGCCAACATTTTATCCAGAGCCAACTTGGCTTTGATCCTGATATCTTCCGCAACAGTGATGCGTGGTTCCATCGTCTCCAAGCAACGCAGGACATCCTCAAGTTGGGTCAGTTTCATATCTCGACAAACCAGAACCGGGCTGGGGACAATAAATTCCTTGTCCGGATTTTCTTTACGTAGTCTCCAGAGAATTCCGTTTTCTGTCCCGACAATGAATGTTTTTGCCGGACTCGCAGCGGCAAACTCATACATGCCACTGGTTGAGCAGATATGGTCTGCCAGCTCCAGAATCTCTGGCTGACACTCCGGGTGAACCATGAACAGTGCCTCGGGATGATCGGCTTTGGCCTGTTGGATCTCCTCAACCTTGAGTTGATCATGAACCGGGCAGTAGCCTTCCCAGCAGATACACTCTTTTTCTGGAACCTGGCTGGCGATATAGCGACCCAAGTTTCGATCAGGCACCAACAACAATTTTTTTGCCTCAACTGAGCGAGCGACACTGACCGCGTTTGAACTGGTACAACAGATATCGCTTTCAGCTTTTACTGCTGCACTTGAATTGACATAGGTCACAACTGTGGCATCCGGATGCTGCTGTTTCATTTCTCGCAGCCCTGCGGCAGTGACCATGTCGGCCATTGGGCATCCCGCATCGGCACATGGGAGGAGAACGGTTTTGTCCGGAGCAAGAATTGCGGCACTCTCCGCCATAAAATGTACCCCACAGAAAACAATAATCTGCTTGTCAGTCTTTTGCGCTTCTATCGATAAAGCAAGTGAATCACCAGTGATATCTGCAATCTCCTGGATTTCATCGCGCTCATAATTGTGCGCAATCAACAGAGCGTTTTTGTCAGCAGCCAATTGTTTGATTTGCTGTTGTAACTTTTTATGGTTCATGGTTTTAACTCACCTCTTGTTATGGGGGTAAAAATGAGCCCAGATGGTAAACTAGCCCCCTCTGAGATGTCAATCTTTTCACCCATCCAGAGTGCTTGACAGCTGATTCCTGTAAGGCTATTCTCGCCCAGATAGAGGGTTTGTGTCCGCTCTGGCGGCATCCTTAGGTAGCCCATTTAATCGTGGTGTAAGAATATTGAGACGAGAGGGAAATATAGATGTTTGGAATCGGAATGACAGAAATGGTTCTCATTGCCGCCTTGGCTCTGATCGTTTTGGGGCCAAAAAAGCTTCCTGGTCTCGCTCGATCATTAGGTAAGGGTTTTGCTGAATTCAAACGTGCGACCAATGACTTGAAGAGTACGATTGATCTGGAAATTAAGGCAGAAGATGAACGCCATAACAAAGAAGTTATGGCACGGGGTGAAAAGAAAATTCCAGAAAATGCTGATGAAGTGCTATCCCGTCTTGAAGTTGAGGAAGATGTTCCCCCGGCGGCGAATCCCTCTGCTGGGAAAACCGAGTCCGTCACAAAAAACACCTCTGAAAAGGTGACCGAAGTGTCAGATAAAAAAACGGAGCCAAAGTATAATGGCTGACGGTATGGCAATAACTGATCACCTGAGTGAGTTACGCAAACGGTTGATGATTTCTGCTGGTGCTTGGCTGGTCGCTTTTATTGGCTGTTACAGCTTTGGTGAACAGCTCTTTGAGTTTATTGCTGCACCAGTTCGCCAGGCATTGCCTGAAGGCAGTTCTCTGGTTTTTATCAATGCCACCGAACCATTTTTTACCATTTTGAAAGTTTCAGCACTGGCCGGACTGGTGGTTGCCTTTCCAGTTATCATCTGGCAGGTCTGGAACTTTATCGCCCCCGCCCTTTATGGTCATGAAAAACGGCTCGCCATCCCCTTTGTTTTTTTCAGCTCTGTCTGTTTCGGAACCGGAACATTTTTTGGTTTTACCCTTGTCTTTCCGATGATTTTTTCCTTTCTGATCACTTATGGAACCGATGTCGGGGGGATAAAGGCGATGTTATCGATGGGAGCCTATCTGACGATGGCTTCCCGTTTACTGATTGCCTTCGGCTTGGTTTTTGAATTGCCCATCGTAATCTTTTTTCTTGCCCGCCTGGGGGTCGTCGACCATAAATGGCTGTCGAAAAATCGTAAATTTTCACTCTTATTGGCTTTTGTCATGGGGGCAGTCTTGACCCCACCGGATATTTTCTCTCAGGCATCCATCGCCCTGCCGTTTATTATTTTGTATGAAGTTGGGATTATTGTGGCTCGCTTGTTCGGCAAGAAAAAAGTCGAAGTTGATGATGAAGACGATGAAGACGATGAAGACGAGGCTGAAGAAGAGAAAACCAGCTGACCTAGTGGACTCTTTTTACTAGATCATCAACATTGATGGTGATTTTTTTGAAACCCGGTCGATTTGGCCGGGTTTTTTTGTAAGAGTTTGACTGCCGCTTGACAACCTGCTCAGAGCAACGCAAGATTAGCACCTGTCTATTTTCCTTAACTGAGAAATGAATCGATGCGTTTGACGGTTAAAATTACTTTTGCTGTTCTCCTTGGAGTTGCCCTGGTTTTTTCTGCCTATAGCTACTTCTCTATTCAGCGGGAACGGGAACAGTTGAAAAAGAACCTCAGCCGTGAGTCACGCCATATAGGTGAAAGTCTCCGTTTTCTTGTAACAGAACTCTGGCAGCAGCGCGGTGAGGCTGTTGCCATCGCGTTTCTTAAAAAAGCTGATCAAGAGTACAAACAGACGTTGGTTCGCTGGGTCTGGATCGAAGGAGAGATCCTCCCGCAATATCAACCACGTGTCCCGGTTGAACAGTTGGATGATCTGCTTAATGAGGAGACGGTCGCATTGCTTGCCGGATCCAGCGATGGTAAGGATTTTCTCCTGACCTATCTCCCTCTGCTGACTGAGGAGGGTCGAATTGGAGCCATTGAACTCTCTGAATCAATGGACGAAATGCATGATTATGTTCAGGAAAGTCTGCGCCGTTCAGCAATAGTGGTTGGAATATCTATCGCGTCTGGTTTGCTGTTTATGGGGGTGCTTGGAAGTATCTGGATAGGTCGTCCCATGCGCAAATTGCGCGCCCAGGCGGAACGGATTGGAACCGGTGATTTGACTACCAGTGTCAATTTGTCCGGCAGCGGTGAACTCGCTGAACTATCAACTACCATCGAACGGATGCGTGGCCAGCTGGCTGAAGCTCGAGAAGCTGAACAGATTGCAAACGATGAAAAATACGAAGCTCTGGAAAGGTTGCGTCATACAGAGCGGCTGGCAACTTTAGGGCAGTTATCTGCAGGGATTGCTCATGAGTTGGGGACACCACTAAATGTTATTGCCGGACGAGCCAAATTGATTTGTAGTGACGGGATGAAGCTGGATGATGCTTTCCGCTCAGCGGGAATTATTGGTGAACAAACCGAACGGATGACAAAAATTATCCGTCAGTTACTTAGTTTTGCCCGGCGTGGGGAAGCGAAGAAACAATCCGTTGATCTGAATACCGTACTGCAAGCTATCCAGCCCCTGTTGAAACCAACGGCACATGAACAGGGTGTTAAACTGGTGATGGACGAAGCCAGGGAGCCACTGCCCGTTCATGTTGACCCGGGACAGCTACAGCAGGTGTTACTCAACTTGACCCTGAATGGTATTCAGGCTATGCCCGATGGTGGAAATATTACCTTGACCAGCTCCAATGCCCCCGATGTGGTTCCACCGGAAAATATTGAGCAGAAGGATGTCAACTGGGTAAAGCTGGAAGTTCGCGATCAGGGTATCGGTATCAAACCGGAGCGATTACGACAGATATTTGATCCATTCTTTACCACCAAGGATATCGGGCAGGGAACCGGTCTTGGATTGTCCATCGCCCACGGAATTGTTGAAGAGCATGGCGGTTGGATAGATGTCAGCAGTACCCTTGGTGAGGGAAGCTGTTTCAGTGTCTATCTGCCTCAGGCTCAAAGTGGAGAACTGGCATGACGGAAAATAATTTGCCGGGTCGAATTCTGGTGATCGATGATGACCAGGCGCTATGTGATTTACTCGAAGAGGATCTCTGCCGCCGCGGACATCGTATCTGGACTGCTCTTAAAGTTGCCGATGGCCGTGAACTGCTCCATCAGCAGGAGATAGATATTGTTCTGACCGATTTGAATATGCCGGGAACCAGTGGAATCGAGTTCTGTGGAGAACTGCATAACAATCGTCCCGATTTGCCAGTCGTTATCATGACCGCGTTTGGTAGTCTTGAGACGGCAATCGCCGCTCTCAGAGCCGGAGCCTACGACTTTGTTACCAAGCCGGTTGATCTGGATCTGCTCAATATCTCTTTGAAGCGGGCATTGCAACATCGCCATTTGCAGGAAAAAGTGCGGCTCCTCAAAGAACAGGTACGGCGCCAACAACCCGATGATGAACTGTTGGGTGAAAGCCCGGGGTTACAAAATATCAAACAGCAGATTGTTCGGATTGCAGATCTCGACACGTCTGTGTTGATCAGCGGTGAAAGTGGTACAGGAAAAGAGTTGGTTGCCCGATCCCTGCACCGTCAAAGCAAGCGCCATGAAGGGCCGTTTGTTGCGATTAACTGTGCGGCATTACCCGAAAACTTACTTGAAAGTGAATTGTTTGGCCATGTTCGTGGGGCTTTTACCGATGCTCGGGAAACTCGGAAGGGTCTGTTTTTAGAGGCTTCCGGCGGAACCCTGTTGCTGGATGAGATTGCCGAACTCCCGCTGGCACTACAGCCAAAGCTCCTGCGAGTTCTGGAGGATCATAAAATTCGTCCGTTGGGTGGCAGTCGTGAAATTGAGTGTGATGTTCGGGTGCTGGCTGCCAGTCATCGTAATTTAGAAGAAAGAGTTGCGACAGGGCGATTTCGTAGTGACCTCTTCTATCGGCTTAACGTGATTGAACTGGAACTTCCTCCCTTGCGCGATCGCGGTAATGATATTCTGCTATTGGCCTCTAAATTTATTCAGCAGCTCGGGCAACGCTTTAACAAGTCGGTGGTTGGATTGGCTCAACCCGCAGCAGCTTGCTTGCTTGCTTATCCCTGGCCGGGAAATGTCCGTGAGCTGCGGAATGTAATTGAGCGTGCATTGGTGTTAACCCTGCATGACCAATTGACTGTCGAGGATTTGCCAGAGCAGATCAGGCGTCCCAACGGGAAGGTGCCACTCTCAACCAGTTTAGTTGATGAAGGCAATATTGTCACCCTGGACGAAATGGAACGCCGCTATATTCAGCAAGTTCTCGAACAGCTGGAGGATAATCGGACTCTGGCTGCTCGCCTGTTGGGAATTGATCGTAAAACTCTCTACCGTAAATTAAAAGAGTGATAGTTTTACAAAAAAATTGACCTGTTGCGTGATAGGTTTTTTTCCGATCTCGACCTCACTTATGCCCCTCTCTACGTTTTGAAAATTACGACCTTTTGCACGAGAAATTTTATATTCCCATAACGTAATTTTTACGAATGCATCAGGGTATACCCATCTCAAATATTCCAATACGGGGCATTTTGCCTCGCTGGGACATTTTTCCCCACCTGTGATTTAGCTAACCCACTGATTTTTATAGGAAGAGACTTGGCATATAGATTGCTGATAAAGATTACATAACAAAACTTTTGGAGTTGTTAGATGGAAGCTGTCTCTCTTGATATTCACCCACAAATCCTTCTCGCCGAAGATGACCTGGAGCTGCGCGAACTGTTGATCCTGGTTTTGTCCCGGGTCGGGTGCCAGGTGACTGGTTGTGATAATGGGCTGCAGCTATTGGAAAAATTGGAACAGTCTGAAGATTATGACCTGGTGATCAGTGATGTGCGGATGCCGGCACTGACCGGTCTGGAAGTTTTAGAAAGTCAAATTGATAATCCACGTTGCCCTCCCTTTATCTGTATGACCGCTTTTGGTGATGAAGCAACCCACGCTGCCGCGCAACGTTTTGGTGCAACGGTAACGATTGACAAACCTTTTGACCTGGATGAAATGATCGAGCTGGTTCACTCTACTTATCTTCGGACTAAATCGGAAAACTCATTTTTAAGGAGTCAATCGTGAAGATGTTTAAACGTTTATTATTACTTTTGGTTGTTGCCTTGTTGGGATCTGTCGCAACGGGCTCGTTATTGATACGTCCAGCAAGTGCCCAGGATACTGGATTAGAGAGTCTGCGGGAAACGGGTAAGGCTTTCCGTAGTGTTGCCAAACAGGTCTCTCCAGCGGTGGTCTTTATTCAAGTTGAAAAAGAAGTCAAACAACAGAATATGGCTCAGAACCCCTTTGGAAATAGCCCCTTCAATGATGAATTTTTCCGACGTTTTTTTGGCCAACCACCACAGCAGCGTAACCCGCACC
This sequence comes from Thermodesulfobacteriota bacterium, assembly GCA_034717915.1. Classification (GTDB taxonomy): domain Bacteria; phylum Desulfobacterota; class Desulfuromonadia; order Desulfuromonadales; family Geopsychrobacteraceae; genus Desulfuromusa. Next base: position 41,160 of record JAYEME010000001.1, on the reverse strand, counting down.
AGGCTCCTAAACGCCATTCGATGGGGCAGGGTTCTGGTTTTATAATTTCTGCTGACGGCTATATTATGACCAACAATCATGTTGTTGGTGATGCCGACAAAGTTACGGTGCAGTTGCAGGACGGACAGGAGTATGAAGCAACAATTATTGGTACTGACCCACCCACTGACGTTGCTTTGATTAAGATTGAGTCTGATGAAAAACTCCCCGCATTGACACTGGGGAATTCAGATAGTCTTGAGGTTGGCGACTGGGTTCTGGCGTTTGGTAACCCCTTTGGGCTTTCACACACCCTTACAGCAGGTATTGTCAGCGCTAAAGGGCGCAGCTCTATCGGCCTGAATGAGTATGAAAATTTTATCCAGACCGATGCAGCAATCAATCCTGGAAATTCTGGTGGACCGTTGGTCAATCTGGATGGTGAGGTTGTTGCAATGAACACGGCCATTTATAGTCGCAGCGGTGGTTACATGGGGATTGGTTTTGCGATTCCAATCAACATGGCCAAGAATATCCGTCAACAGCTGGTTAAGGATGGTGGTGTTACACGTGGTCGACTCGGGGTTTATATCCAGGATCTGACTAAGGATCTGGCAGAATCTTTCAATATCGATCAACGCGAAGGAATTTTGATCGCCCAGGTCATGGAAGATTCCCCCGCAGAGAAAGCAGGTCTTACCCAGGGTGATGTTGTCTTGCAGCTGGATGGTGAGAAAGTTGATAAAGTTTCCAAGTTCCGCAATAAAATAGCAATGATCAGACCCGGAACTACGGTTGAATTACTGGTTCTCCGCGATGGTAAAAAGAAGAAAATCAAAGCCACCATAGGTACTTTGGACGCCGATAAAGATGGTCACCCCATCAGCAGTGATGAGCTGTCTGATCTGGGTATGAGTTTACAGAAATTAACTTCTGACCTGGCTGGACAGCTTGGCTACGAAGGGGCACGTGGTGTCCTGGTTACTGGTGTTGAGTCAGGATCAATAGCTGCTCGGGCTGGAATTCAGCGTGGCAATTTGATTCAGGAAGTGAACCGCAAAGAAGTAGAAACACCAGCACAAGTGAAAAAAATAATTGAGAATAGTGGCAGGAAAACCATCCTCCTTCTCGTCCGACAAGGTGATGCGAGTCGTTACTTGGCTCTGAAGCTGAATAAATAGTCAACCGAGGTCGTTGGGCGTTCTGCTCAACGTCTGACGACCTCTACAATTTATTGGACGTTACCTCCTACGTTCATCTTGGGGAACCAGCAGGGTTCCCCATTTTTTTGTCGAAAATTTGCTGGCAGAGATTATTTTACTGCAAACTGTCGGCATTTGTTTTATATCTGAATTTGATATATTTTGAATAGCGATGCTCGGTTTAATCCTTCTTCATGAGAAGGGAATTCATATTGTTTCAGGGTCGGTCTGATCAGGAGAGTAAAAATGAAAAAAAAATTGCTGGCAGGATTATTATTACTTGCCCCGGTTCTTATTTATGTCATGCAAAATGGAACTCTGGTTCCGATCCGTTTTCTTAGATGGGAATATGCGGTCTCGCAAGCATTATTGGTTCTTTCAGCGCTTCTTGTTGGAGTGATCTTAGGCCTTCTGCTCAGTCATGCTCGGCGTAACAAAGAAAAAAATAAACAGAAAAAAGCTGAAAAAACGGCGAAGAAGTTGAAAAAAACTGAGGAAAAGCTGAAAAAACAGCAAGAGAAGCAACAAAAGAGAGAGGAACCAAACTCAACTGAGCAGCCCCAAGAGGGGAAAGAAGAAGATCCCGACTTAATGGTTTAGTTGTGTGATTCAACTTGACCTGAGAGGGACTGTCAGATCAAGTTTTGTTCACGATTGATTCAGTTCTTGGATTTTCAATCCCATCATCCCAAAGCAACATCCAGCATCATCATGACAGTAAAGCCAACCATGGTTCCGAAGGTGGCGATATCTGTATTTCCCCCCCGTTGCGCCTCAGGGATAACTTCCTCTACAACAACAAAAATCATTGCTCCAGCAGCAAATGCCAAAGCAAAAGGTAAAATAGGTGTAGCTATAAGTACCAGGGCTGCTCCAGCCACTCCGGCGATAACCTCCACAAAACCAGAGAATTGACCGAGCATGAAGCTGCGATGACGCGACAGGCCATCACGACGCAGAGGTATAGAAACGGCGAGCCCCTCTGGGAAATTCTGAATCCCGATGCCCATAGCCAATGCTACGGCTCCGGCCATGGATGCCTCTGGAAAGCCGGCACCGACTGCTCCGAATGCAACACCAACAGCGAGCCCTTCAGGAATGTTATGCATCGTGATCGCTAGAACCATCAGGGTGCTACGTGGCCATTTTGTTTTAATTCCTTCGGCTTCTGAGATTGGAAAATTCAGATGCAGGTGGGGGAGAAATTTATCGATCAGGCGTAAGAAGCCACCACCGCAGAGAAATCCGAAAGCGACTACCAGCCAGGGGGGGAGGGCTTTTCCTTCGGCCATTTCCAATGCAGGAGCCAATAGAGACCAGAAGCTTGCTGCAATCATAACTCCGGCAGCAAAGCCGAGCATAAGGTCAAGAGTTTTACGACTTGGTTCCTGTTGTAAATAGACGGCTCCAGCCCCAAATGCTGTCATTGCCCAAGTAAAAAGAGTCGCAAAAAAGGCTTGCCAGACTGGATGAAGAGAAAGAAAAGCATCAATCATGTATAAAATCCCCTATTGTTTTGTGTATGAAAAATTTGTGTAAGGAAGTAGCATAACATAAAATAAAAAATGTGTTGGCGGATAACTAAATTCAACTGAAAGAGATGGAGACAACTCATGGCAAAAACAATCTTGATTACCGGGGCAACATCCGGTTTTGGAAAAGCTTGCGCAGAGCACTTTGCTTCTCAGGGATGGCAACTTATTCTCTCTGGCCGCCGTGCCGAGCGTTTGGAGCAACTGAAAAAACAGTTGGGAGAGGCCGTTCGACAAATTATTCCTCTGGATGTCCGAGATCGAAAACAGGTGTTTGAGCAACTCGGGTCGCTGGATAATGTTGATGTGTTGTTGAATAACGCTGGTCTGGCATTGGGTTTGGAACCCTCATGGGAAGTCAACATCGATGATTGGGAGACGATGGTTGATACCAATATCAAGGGACTCATGTATTGCACCCGTGCACTGTTACCGCAGATGGTGAAACGTGATAGCGGCCATATTGTCAATATTGGTTCTACTGCCGGAAGCTGGCCTTACCCCGGTGGCAATGTCTATGGTGGCACCAAGGCTTTTGTCCAGCAGTTCAGCCGCAACCTGCGTGCGGATATCATTGGACACAACATCCGGGTGACTAATCTGGCTCCAGGAATGGCAGAAAGCGAATTTTCCAAGGTTAGATTTAAAGGAGATGATGAACAGGCTGCCAAGGTATATCAGGGGGCAGAGGCTTTACTTCCACAAGATATTGCTGAGACAGTTTTCTGGGTCGTCAATCGTCCGGCACACGTCAATATCAACGCGATCGAAATGATGCCAGTGGATCAAGCCTGGGGTCCATTTGCTATCCATCGTGATTAAAATAGCTTCCGCCGGAGAGTTTTTTCCAGCTCCAAGGCGGGGGTGAAATCAAATTTTCGTTCAGTGGTTTTATGGCAATCACTCAGCGCCCGACTGAAGAGTTTCATCTCAAAAAAGGTCTGTGCCCGCCCCCAGTAGCCTTCGTACTGCTGGGGGTTCATTTTAACGACCTGATCATAGTCTTCAAGTGATTGGTCAAATTTTTCAAGAACTCGATAAGCCAACCCCCGGTTACTCCAGGCGCGGCTATTTTCATCATCGTATTCAATCGCCTTGCTGAAATCTTCAATCCCTTTTTGATACTCTGCCAATGCAAATAGAGCCATGCCACGATGGTTGTAAACCAGTGAACGGATTGCAGGATCAAGTTTCAGGCGTAAAATAGCGCCATAAATATTGATCGCTTTTTGAAACTGATTGTTGCTATGGGCTTCAAGAGCAGCAAACATCAATTTTTCCAGTTTTTTTGAATCTTGATAATTGGGAACAGAAGTATCTTTTTCCTGAGCGATCTCTTCTAATGCAGGCAGTTGCGAAATCTGGATTGCCCCATAATCACAAGACATCGATTCCACGTCTTGACGGCACTTCAAACCACGCTGTCGAATTTCTTTCTGGTAGTCACGGATCTCCTGAAAAATCAGGTCAGATAAGCCCAAAGAAGCATTTAGTGAGGCCAATTTGCGGCGGATAGAGTGATTGGGTATGTTGATGTCTGATTTATAGACCAGCTCATGCTCAACTTCAGCCCAGGCTTCTTGAAGGATGGTGCGCAGTTGAATTTCACAAACATCAGCACTGTGTGGTAAGGCGACGGGTTGATTCAGCGGTGTGGTTCGAATCAGCAAATGGATCGAATCGTAACCAAATTCGTGAAAAGAGTGTTGTTCTGCTTTGCGTTCCATCTCTAAAATCTCAAAATTCTGTGCAATTAACTGCTCTACAATTTCTAAATCTTCGAGAAAAGGACAAACAACCCTGATACCAATTAAATCGGTAATCTGCAGCAGGTCACTCCCCTGTAATTTGCTCAGTCTTACCAACTTTTCACAATAATTATCAAAACGTTTAAGACGGTATTTAATTGTTACCGATAGCCCTTCTTTTTCGGCAAGGCTGCGCAATTGTTGATAAATATCGAGAAGAATCAATTCATAACTGGGGCGCAGCTTGGTATAGAGTTTTTCAGCCACCGGGCGATCGGGGAGGAGCATACGATCATTTTTACTCGTTGTCATGATCTGTCCTTGCTTTGAATGAATCGTTGAGACAGTAAAAAACACTGAACTTCAATATACAATATTAGCAAAAGTGACGGAAGGTTAGACTCATCAAGATTAAAGTTTTATGGAGATATGACCGACAAAAGAGAAGAGAGGCTTTAAGATAGGGTAGAATATAAAAAAGTATCCATGGAAGGATCGAGTCATGGCAGCAAATCTGCGGGTCAGGGGCACCCAGGCATATCAGCCGTATCGGGAAGTTGAGCCGGTTCCCCCATACTCACGTATTAACCCTCAGCAATCACGAGATGAATATCCGCAACAACAGAGCGAGCAGAGGGTCGACAAAACCGACCCTGTCCGTCGTCGCTTCAGAACCATGCGTAAGTTGATAGATGAACTTAAGGAGATGACCGGGCTTGCCCGGGTTGATTATTCTACCGCCGAAATGGAACTGAATAACCTCGGTTTTTTAATTGCTGAGGCAGAGTTAGTTGACCAGCTTCTTGAGTTAAAAATCTCACCACAAGAAATTGGTGAGTTGCTTCAGCAGCTGCGTAGCAGATCAATCTCTTCCACGTTAGGTGCAGGGCACAATCTCTCTGAATCTGACAATTTCTTTCCGGTTTTCGTTGCCGGTCTTTCCGAGTACAATCTCTGTTTTCAGAACCTGCAGGTCAAGATCGATCAAAAGAGTGATAAAATTATTGAGAAGGTCGAAACCAGCGGTCGATTCATTTCTGAAAAAAACCGTCTCAGACTTGATTTTAGTGATGCGACACCAGCTGAAGAAACCAACACTCTGCAGTTGGACATCAGCATCCTGGTTGCTGTCAGTGAAGTTGACGATGACAGGCGCAGGGTGATTTTATACCAGCGGCCGGATAAGAGTTATGCTCTGTATGCTGATAAGCAGATAGATCTGTCGATCTGAACTAACCGTTCTTATGGATTACCCATATTAATACTCTTACTGTCCCGAATGGTGCTAGTTTAAGGAAAATTCCAGCAACAACGGGACAGCCCCCACATGGGGGCTGTCCCAGGCTTTTGCGGTGCGAACCACCGCAGTTCTTCGTGGCTCGTAAACTCTTGGGACAGCCCCCGATGGATCTGGGGACAGTCCCGAGTTTACTGCAAGACTGCTTAAACTGGCGCCATTCCTTACTGCCCCTAGCCATTTCAGATAGATATAATCAGCGTATAACTTCCGGCCGATACCTTTCTTCTTCCAGACGCATCAGTATCTCATGGATATGCTCCGCTCCTCGGGTTTCCAGATCAAGCGTTACTTCTGCTTCACCCAAAGGGAGGGAGGTCTTACGTCGATCATGGTTTATCTGGAAAATATTAGCTTTCAGGTTGCTGAGAATATTCGATAAATGAGCCAGTGCTCCGGGCATATCGACCATTTCCAGTCGTAGTTTCAGGGAGTGCCCCTCTGCGATCATTCCCTGCTCGATTACCCTGGCGAGGCTCTGAACGTCCAGATTGCCACCAGAGAGCAGGCACACAGTATTTCCTTTGTGGATGGGTTTTAACCCATAGAGAAGAGCCGCTAAACTGATAGCACCGGCACCTTCGACAATCTGTTTTCCTTTTTCCATCAACCCGACAATTGCTCTGGCAATGGCTTCTTCTTCAACAGTAACAATCTCATCCACATATTTCTCAATAATCGGAAAAGCCAGCTCACCAATCTGTTTAACAGCAATCTCTTCAGCGTATGTATGACAGCGGGTAGAGATTTTTTTTGGATGTCCATTGCGTCGAGCCAGTGTGGCGCTGGCAACACAAGCTGGCTCCACGCCAATAATTTTTACTTCCGGCTTTGCCGATTTGATTGCTGTTGCGACTCCGGCAATCAGCCCACCGCCTCCGACAGGGACGAGTAAGGTGTCAATTTCTGCTAAATCTTGAAGAATTTCCAGACCAATAGTTCCTTGCCCGGCCATGATCAGTTCATGATCAAAGGGGGAAACATAGAGTAATTCCTCATCTTTAGCCAACTCTCTTGCATGACTCTCTGCCTCGGTGAGACTCTCACCATAGAGTTCAACAGTGGCACCGGATTCCAAGGTGGCTAATTCTTTGCCTAGCGGAGTTCCTTCCGGCATAATGACCCGACAGGGACAATGCAGCAGAGCTGCTGCATGTGCTAATCCAAGGGCATGGTTGCCAGTTGAAGCAGTTATAACTCCAGCTGCCAATACTTGCGGGGTTTGCCGGGAAAGGAAATTATAAGCACCGCGGATTTTAAACGATCCGCTATGCTGAAGGTTCTCACACTTGAAATAGAGCGGTGTTCCGAGAGTTTTCGAGTAAAAAGGTGAGTGGATCAGTTCGGTGTGCCGGATGATCCCGTGTAGATTTTCTGCTGCTTCATCAATCTGTTGTCGTGTCAGCATTGGTTACTCCCTCAGCAAAGTTCGGAATATGATCTGAACCCGAAAAGAGAAAGTTTAGCATAGATAAAAAATTCCGCTGCTCCGCCGGGAGCAGATCTGATAATATGTCGGGATACTTACTCTTTTGAGGAGGCATTTTAAATGCGTCTGCCACTATGAACCTGATTCTGTTAGGTGAAGAAGATTTTGTTGCCGATAGTCGGGTTTGCCTGCTTGGTCGACGCCGGGATCATATAATAAATGTCCACCGGGCGGTTATTGGAGATGAATTACGGGTTGGATTGCTCAATGGTCTGATCGGGCGTGGCAAGATTCGCAGCGTGACTGATCAGGAGCTGGAGATATCAGTTGTCCTTGATCAGCAGCCACCAGAACCACTCTCCGTTACTCTGTTGTTGGCTTTGCCGCGGCCAAAAATGTTGCGGCGAATTTTACAAAGCATCAGTTCTCTGGGGGTGAAAAAGATATTTTTGATCAACAGTTATCGAGTTGATAAAAGTTTTTGGGGCAGCCCATTGCTGCAACCTGAAAAGCTGCAAGAACAACTGATCCTGGGTTTAGAGCAAGGCTGCGACACAATTCTTCCTGATATTCGGCTGTGCCCACGCTTCAAACCCTTTGTTGAGGATCAGTTGCCGGATATCGTTCGGGGGACAACCGCTTATGTTGCTCATCCGGGAACTGAATTGGCTTTTACCTCCTGTCTTAATCAACCGGCAACATTGGCGATTGGTTCAGAAGGGGGATTTATCCCCTACGAAGTTGAAAAACTGCAGAGCTGCGGTTTTCTCCCCATCAACTTGGGAGAACGTATTTTGCGCGTCGAAACGGCGGTTCCTGTGCTACTCTCTCGGTTTATTTGAAATAATTCTTTGAATTCCTTGGCATTCGCTATTAATAGCCAAAATCAGATTATAAATCATAGGTACGAAATGAAAAATAAGCGCCTCGGAATTTATTTGTTGCTGGTGTTGCCACCGTTATTCTGGGCTGGAAATTCGGTTCTGGCTCGGGGAGTTGCGGAACTTATTCCAGCGGTTGCCATGTCGTTCTGGCGCTGGACACTCGCGTTGTTAATCCTGCTCCCTTTTACCTGGAAACAAACCCTGAATGATTGGCCCGAAATCAAAAAGCATTGGAAAATTATTTTTCTGCTTGGTTTGTTTGGAATAGCATCCTTCAATACGCTGCTTTATACTGCGGCACATAGCACTACAGCCATTAATATTGCCCTGACCCAGTCGGTCATGCCGGTCATTATCGTGTTGATCAGTTTTATTTTATTTCGTGACCGCATTGCCCCGATTCAATTTTTTGCTATTGTTCTTTGTACGTTGGGAGCAGGGTACATTGTCATTCATGGTGATTGGCAACGTCTGCGAGACCTTGAATTTGTTATTGGTGATCTGATCATGTTGCTGGCTGTGAGCCTCTATGGTCTCTACTCGGTTTTATTGCGCAACCGACCAAAAATCAAACCAATGAGCTTTTTGACCATCACCTTTGCCGTCGGTGTGGTTCTTCTGTTCCCTCTCTATCTTTGGGAGTGCCAAACAGCAGCGCCACTGGTACTGACTCAACCGGTTATTCTCAGTTTGCTCTATGTCGCTTTTTGTCCCTCAATTCTGGCTTATCTGTTCTGGAACCAGGGGATTCATGAAATTGGTGCCAATAAAGCTGGCCTGTATATCAATTTGGTTCCCTTGTTTGCTTCTTTGTTAGCGGTCCTGTTTCTGGGAGAACGTTTTCAAGGCTATCACTCGGTTGGAATCATCCTGATTGCGAGTGGATTGCTTCTTTTTAACCTGCCATTGAGTCGTGTGAAAGGCTAGTCTGAAAAAATGACCTTGGAAGATTGGGGCTGGTCCCCATTTTTTGCAGAGAGATATAAATCATGGGAAAGGTCTGGATACCTTCCCGGCAGAGTGATTCGTGGCGAGAAAAATTATTTCCGGGTTTGGTCTCTTCAAGGGGAATTGACGGTTCGCTTTGCCGGGAAGGTTCGTCATAAAGCCGGTGGCCGTGCCGACCTTCCTGTGGTCGGTGACTGGGTTATTATCGAACCTCAGGCGGATCAACGTGGGATAATTCATGCTCTGCTGGAACGCAAAAGTTCCTTCTCTCGCAATCTTCCGGGCACCCGAAAAGGTAAAGAACGAATTGAGCAGCAGGTAATAGCCGCCAATGTTGATCTGATCTTCATCGTCAGTGGGCTGGATCGTGATTTCAATCTACGCCGGATTGAACGCTATTTGACTTTGGTGAGCAGTAGTGGTGCTGATGCGGTGATCCTCCTGAATAAGACCGATTTGTGCGAAAACCCCGAAGTCTACAAAGCTCAGGTCGAAGAAATTGCCGGAAACAGCCCCATCCATCTTTGTATGGCTCGTAGCGCTGAGCAGCTCGATGTTCTTTTCAGCTACATGCAACCGGGTAAAACAATTGCCCTACTTGGGTCCTCTGGAGTTGGAAAATCAACTATCCTTAACGGAATGCTCGGTGAAGAACGACAGAAAATCGGTGCTGTCAGCCTGTCTGATGGGAAAGGTCGTCATACCACGACCCATCGGGAACTGATTTTGTTCCCGAATGGTGGAATTCTAATGGATAACCCCGGTATGCGAGAGCTGCATCTCTGGGGTGATGCAGGGGATCTGACTGAATCCTTCTCTGATATTGAGAACCTGGCGGGCAATTGCAAATTCAGAGACTGTCGGCATAAATCCGAACCTGGTTGCGCGGTAACCATGGCAATTGAAGCCGGAGACTTGAGTCCAGAGCGTCTTGTCAGTTATCATAAGCTGAAGGATGAATTGTCAACCCTACGGCAGAGAAGATAAATATATTCTGAAACTTGTTATTTTATAACTCAGCGTTGTTGAGGGATTTTAAGTTGCGTTGGATATTTGCCACCATTCTCGGGTTTTTTATTCTGTTGCCATTGCAATCTGGAGCCACAGACGTTCGAATTGGCATTGATAACAATCCCCCGCTGACCTTCATTGATGAACAGGGTAAAGCTGGAGGTCTATTCCCCGATCTTTTCCAACAAATTGCCAAGGCCAAGAACTGGTCAATTGAATACGTTCCCTGTCAGTGGCAACAATGTCTTGACTCTCTCTCCGCCGGTGATATTGATATTTTGCCTGCTATTGCTTACACAAAAGAACGGGCTGCCCAATTTCTTTTTGCTGAAGAAGTTGTGGTGAGTAGTTGGGGACAAATTTATCATCGTAAAGGTGCTAAGTTTTTTTCAATTTTGGAATTAGCTGGGAAAAAGTTAGCGGTTCTAAAAAAAGATGTCTACTTCCTCGGGGAACAAGGTTTACTTCAAGTTGCCGATAACTTTGATATTGAAATTAACTATTTAGAAGTTTCTTCCTATCAAGAGGCTTTTTCACATCTTAAAAATGGTGACGTCGACGCCGCTATGGTCGGGCGTATTTACGGTATAAAAAATAGACAGAAATTCAACCTGTTTCCTTCTCCAATCATGATCAAGCCAATTCAGGTTCGACCCGCTTTTTCGCCCACAACCTCCAAACAATTTGCTACTGACTTCGATCAATTACTCAAAAAATGGAAGCAGTCAACAGATTCAATCTACTACCGGCTTCTCGAAAAATGGCTTGGTGAAAGGGTTTCTGCGGCACTCCCAAGTTGGCTGAGAACCACCCTTTACTCATTGATAGCGATTCTTGCTCTGCTTCTCATTATCACCTTCTGGACCCGCAAGCAGGTTAAAATTAAAACTCAGGAGCTATCAGAGCGTCAGCAGCAGTACCAGGTTTTTTTTGAAGAATCACAATCAATCATGCTTCTGGTCGATCCTGAAACAGCCGGGATTGTCGATGTAAATCCAGCCGCCTGCCAGTTTTATCAGTACAGTCGTGACCAGTTAAAAGAAATGAAAATGTGGCAGATCAATCAGCTGGGAGAAGCTGAAGTCAGCAA
>JAYEME010000001.1:0-29940 GCA_034717915.1 Thermodesulfobacteriota bacterium | reverse complement strand
ATCCTGAAACAGCCGGGATTGTCGATGTAAATCCAGCCGCCTGCCAGTTTTATCAGTACAGTCGTGACCAGTTAAAAGAAATGAAAATGTGGCAGATCAATCAGCTGGGAGAAGCTGAAGTCAGCAAAAGACTGGCGGAGGCAAAAAACCAGAGTCAGCAACAATTTGAACGTATCCATACCCTGGCAGATGGACAAAAAGTTCCTGTAGAAGTTTACAGAAGCCCAATTCAAGCTAAGGGTCAAACTTTACTCTATTCAATTATCCATGACATCAGCCGGCGGAAGGAAGCTGAGCAAGAACTTGAAGAACGTAATCAGTTTTTACAATCTGTGATTGATGGAGTGTCCGATCCTCTGATGGTTATCGGAGTGGACTACCAGATTCTGCAGTTGAATCAGAGCGCCCGAAAGCAACAGGGTAACGGCTCAATAGAACGGAAAAACTTTACCTGCCATCAGCTTTCGCATGGATCACAAATTCCCTGTGATACTGCTGAGCATCCCTGCCCGTTACTGGAAGTCAAAGAAACCGGCCTGCCAGTCACGATGATCCATCAGCATACGACCGAACAGGGGGAGCGGATTTTTGAACTTTGTGCTTCACCGCTTTTTGATACAAAAGGTGAAGTCTATGCCATCATTGAGGTGGCGCGAGATATTACCGACCGCTTAAAAATAGAAGAACTACTCAATGAAAATGAAAAACGCCTGCTCCATATGGCTCATCACGATGCTCTCACTAACTTGCCGAACCGGGTACTGTTTGAAGACCGTTTAGAACAGGCTCTGCGCAAGGTTAGCCGCAACCATAGGCAGGTTGCACTGTTCTTTCTTGATCTGGATCACCTTAAAGCTGTCAACGACAACCTTGGTCACGATTATGGCGATCTGCTGCTGATTGATGTTGCCAAGCGTTTGTCCAAATGTGTGCGAGAGAGCGATACGGTGGCCCGGATGGGTGGGGATGAGTTCCTGATCCTGATGGAAGATATCGAATCGATTGAAATGATCGAATCCATGGCTGAGCGGATCTGTAACGCTCTGTCTCATGAATTAAGCAAAGGTGACTTTACCCAGAAAATCAGCGCAAGTATCGGGATCAGTATTTATCCCGAAGATGCCTCAACCGCTCAGGAAATGATGAAAAATGCTGATCTCGCCATGTATCGGGTAAAAGGATCAGGCAAAGCCAACTATCAATTTTATTCAGCTCCACAAGGCCGCTTCCTGTTCGATTAGGTCGTCAGTTTGTCTTCTACACTCTTCAATTTATCAACCATTGTCTGTTCACGGTCAACCCGACTTCCCAGCTTGATGGTGGTACTGATGCGTGGTGCTCCGGCAGCGTGGATCTGTTCATGACAACTGCGGATTGCTGCAAAAACCTGATCGTATTCTCCCTCAATATTGGTTCCATAAGCATGCAATCGGATCTTCAATCCGGCATCTTCAAGAATTTTCTGGCACAGAGCAACATATTTGGAAACTGAGACACCAACGCCCAGGGGGACAACACAAAGATCAACGATTACTTTCATGGATGACTCCTTTTATCGATTATTTATGGAGACTGAGTATATCCTGCCGGGAGATAACCTGCCAACCAGATAATCGTTGAACCCCTTGCTAATTCTGACCGAAAAGGATAGCCGTTGACTGAGAAAGTCTGTTATAAGTAAAAGTTCTTATAAAAGAGTGAGATAAAGTCAAAGCTCAAAAACCATTAACAATAGAAAGAGGTACTGATGCAAGATTGGGGACAAGGCCCATCCGGGGAAGACCTGGAAAAAAAAGTCATTGAAATCGCTAATCAGGTCAAAAACAAATTTAAATTCGATCCGAAAAAAGGGATCCTTCCGCTGCTGGTTGTCATCGCCATCATTGCTGCTGTGATTGGTGGATCAAGTAGCATGTATAAAGTGGATACTGAAGAAACCGGGGTTGTTTTACGTTTTGGAAAGTTCTCCAAATTTTCCACTCCTGGCCTCCATTTCAAAATTCCTTTTGGAGTTGAACAAGTCTACCTGGTTCCAACCGGGCGGGTATTGAAGGAAGAATTTGGCTATCGAACTGTAACTCCCGGGATAAAAACCACTTATAACAAGCGTGGTCTTGAAGAAGAATCCCTGACTCTGACTGGTGATCTGAACGTCAGTGACGTGGAATGGATTGTTCAATTCCAGGTGGCCGATCCATTCAAATATATTTTCAAAATCAAGGATCCTGTTGGTACGATTCGCGATATTGCCGAAGCGATGGTGCGTAAAACCATCGGTAATGCGGATGTTACTCAGGTTCTAACCACAGATCGAGCCGCTCTTGCTGATCAGATTCAACAATCCCTGCAGGCAACCCTTAAACAATACGATATCGGGGTGCGGATCGTGACCGTCAAGTTTCAGGATGTTAACCCGCCTGAGGCTGTTAAAGATGCATTTAACGAAGTTAACGAAGCAGAACAGCAGAAAGAAAGTCTGATCTTTCAGGCTCGTGAACAGTACAACCGCGAAGTTCCCAAGGCACGCGGTGAGGCCAAACGTGCGCTACAAGAAGCACAAGGTTATGCTGTTGAACGGATTAACAAAGCGCGCGGTGAAACGAATCGTTTTGTGGCATTGCTGACCGAGTACCAGAAAGCCCCGATAGTGACCCGCAGACGGATCCATATTGAAACGATGGAAGACGTTCTGCCCAATCTGGAAGAAACCTACATTATGGACGAGGAAAACAGTGGGTTATTACCGCTGCTCCCATTACGGAAAACCATGGAAGGAGCAGTCAAATGAAAAATGGATTTATAATTATTGTCGTCGTCGCAGCTATCCTGATTGCTCAGGGTGGTTTCTATATTGTTAATGAAGCTGAACAGGCGATTGTTACTCAGTTTGGCAAGCCGGTTGGTGAAGTTTCATACCCGGGTCTCCATTTTAAAATTCCTTTTATTCAGGATGTAACCCGTTTTGAGAAGCGTATTCTCAAATGGGACGGGGATCCAAATCAGATTCCGACCAAAGATAAAAAGTTTATCTGGGTCGATACGACAGCCCGCTGGAAGATTACCGATCCACTTCTCTTCCTTAAAACTGTTGCCACCGAACGGGGTGCCCATAGTCGTCTCGATGATATTATTGATTCGGTTGTTCGCGATGCCGTGTCTGGCCACTTGCTGGTTGAGCTGGTTCGCGGTAGCGACTACAAGGCTAGTGGATATGAACGTTTTGAGGTAGATGGTGTGCAGATCCTTCCAGAAGACATGGTCGGTCGTGAAGAAATCCTTTCCGGTATTCTTGCAGAGGCCAGTGCCAGTACCCCTGAATATGGAATTGAGCTGATTGACGTACAGTTCAAGCGACTCAATTATGTTGAGCAGGTTCGGGTTCGGGTTTATGAGCGAATGATTAACGAGCGGAAGAAAGTTGCTGCTCAGTATCGTTCAGAAGGGGAAGGGGAAAAACTGGAAATTCTGGGCCAAATGCAGCGTGAACTGAAAAACATCAGTTCTGAAGCCTATCGTAAAGCATTGGAATATCGTGGTGCTGCTGATGCCGAAGCTGCTGCTATCTACGCAGAAGCCTACAATCAGGACAAGGAATTTTACACCTTCTTGCGCACCATGGAATCGTACAAAAAGACCATTACCAACAAAGGGAAGCTGATTATTTCCACCGATTCCGACTACTATAAGTATTTGAAATCAGCTGAGTAAGCTTTTAACCTTAGAGCAAACTTTTAAAAGGGTTCTCTGGTAACGGAGAGCCCTTTTTACGTCCCGCAGCTATTCTGACAAGATTTTCTTTCCTCTTGTGCTGGCAAAAAATAGGTATAAACTCTCCGGGTTTTAAGTCTGAATTGAACAAGGAAAACCATGGGCAATTTCTTTTTTTATGCAATGACAATTCTGATCTGGGGGTTCGACCTGGCTGGCAATCAAATACCAGCTCGGGATCGTCTCACCGACATTTTCTGTCGCTTACCGGTTTGCTCTGGCGGCGCTGATTCTCCTGGTCTGGTGCCTGCTGACTAAACGACCGATGCGCTTCTCGCGTCGGGATCATCTGTTTATCGCACTCCAGGGGATCATGCTCTTTGCCCTGAACTATTTGTTGTTTTACCTGTCTGAGCTCTATATCACCAGCGGGCTGGCTGCCGTGGTATTTTCAACCATCGTCATTATGAATTTGATTAATGGGCGAATTTTCCTCGGCACACCGATGGAATGGAAAGTCATGCTTGGTGGTGGTTTTGGCTTGATAGGATTAATCCTGCTGTTCTGGCCGGAAATGGCTGCTGTTAATTTCTCCGAGCCGATTCTCTCAGGGTTGTTACTCAGTTTCGGGGCAACCTATCTGGCATCACTTGGAAATATTCTTTCTGCCCGGAACCAACAGCAGAAACTGCCGATTATCCAGACCAATGCTTATGGAATGAGTTACGGTGCCCTATTTATGTTTCTGATCGCCTGGCTGAGTGGCGCACCGATGATTATTGAAACCACACCTGCTTATCTGCTTTCACTTGTATATCTGGCGCTTTTTGGCTCAGTCATCGCCTTTGGTTGTTACTTGACCCTGATCGGGAGAATCGGGGTGGGAAGGGCTGCCTATACGACCTTACTGTTTCCGATTGTTGCGCTGCTGTTGTCAACAATCTGGGAAGACTACAATTGGACAGTTTCGGGGGTTCTCGGAATCGGATTGATTCTCTGCGGTAACTATCTGGCACTGGTGAAAAAGAAAACATAACCACCAGAGGATTCAAAAATGAATCTGGGTCGCCCTGTTATCCCAGCACCATTTTCATCGCTCCGACAACTTCATCTACCCGCTCACGAGTAATCCAGTAGTGCAGAACGGCGCGGAACTTACGTTCGTATCCTGGATAGGGGCTGAGTAGAATATTCTGTTCTCTCATCCTGTCGATAAATTCTAACGGACTCAGTTTTGCTGTTTCTTCCAACCAGAAGAATACGAAGTTGGTGTTCTGACTCATCATCTTGACCCCAGGAACTTCCCTGAGTTTTTCAGCTAAATAGGCGGCATTAGCATGATCCTCATGCAGACGCTGACTCATTTTATGGATGGCGATCAACCCTGCTGCGGCAAGAACTCCAGCTTGTCGCATCCCACCACCAAGCACTTTTCGCGCCCGATGTGCTTCTTTAATAAATTCTTTGCTACCAACCAGAATTGACCCCACCGGAGCCCCCAATCCTTTGGACAGACAGAAGGTCATGCTGTCGGCGCCAGCAATGATTTCAGATGGTGAAACATTATAGACAGTTGCCGCATTAAAAATGCGAGCGCCGTCAATATGTAGTTTGAGATTACGACTATGTGCCAGTTCGGCGACTTGGCCAGTATATTCCGGACTGAGTGGTACGGCACCAACCGTTCCCTGGGTATTTTCGATGGTGACGAGTTTCGTTCTTGGGAAATGATCATTATCACTACGAATAGCATGCTCAATATCGTCCAAGAGCAACGTACCATTTTCCTGAACCGGGAGAGGATGGGGCATGATTCCCCCGAGTGCCGACATTCCAGCTTGTTCATAGAGAACGATGTGGGCTTTATCACCCACGATCACTTCGCTGCCTCGTGGTGCATGAGTCAACAGGGCAATCAGGTTCCCTTGTGTTCCGCTGGTGACAAACAAGCCTGATTCCATTCCGAACATCTCGGCCGCTTCGGCTTCAAGGCGGTTGACGGTTGGATCTTCGCCATAGACATCATCGCCAACAACAGCATTTGCCATCGCTTTACGCATTTCGGGAGTGGGTTGAGTCACCGTGTCGCTACGTAGATCAATGACATCCATGAGTGTGATCCTTGTCTTGGCTTGAAATGGGTTCTGAAGAAAGGGAGATAAGACTGTGTTTCTTCATTTACAAATACAACCGAAAAATGGGTAGAGGATATTTCAGCTGTTGTTAAAGACCGCTTTGATTTCAGTGGGAAGAACCACCGGTTTTTTGATTCTTGGGTCATAGCAGACCATCACCGTCTTTGCCTCCGCAAAGACCTTTCCGGCACCATCGTGGAGCTGATAGCTGAAATCAAAACTTGTAAATTTTACGTGATCGACATAAATGGAGATTTGTAGTGAGTCATTTAATTCGATTGGTTGCCGAAAATCACATTCTGCCCGCACCACCAGAAACATCAGCCCACTCTCCAGAAAACCACCGAAGCGTTCCTGGAATAATTTTACCCGTGCGGTTTCAAGGTAGGTAAAATATAGGGCATTGTTGACATGACCGTAAGCATCGAGGTCAATAAAACGAATTTCAACTGGGGTGGTATATTCAAATTGCGTCATGACTAGCTAACTTCTGGAACATGACCCTGCAAAATATCAGAGATCCGTGAGCGGTAATCAACAATTTCTTTGCGTAAAGAAGCCAGGTTGGCAATCTTCTGGTCAACTTTGCTGATATGTCCGTCCAGGATTTCTAGTAACTTTGGGGTAATCGTTCCAAATGATTGTTGGTTGATATCAAAGTTTTTTGCCAGTTCCTGCATCTCTTTGAGCGAAATACCCAGCTCTTTTAGCTTCAGGATAAATTTCAGGCGTAAGATATCATCACGATTATAAGTTCGGGTCCCGCCACCTAACCGTTCGCTTGGCCCCATCAGGCCAATCTCTTCGTAATAACGGATGGTTCTGGTGGTAATTCCCAGTGTTTTTGCCAATTCGCCAATTTGAACCAGTTTTTCTTGCTTTATTTCCATAGTAGATAACCTTTACGTAATATTTTTAACATCAGTATCACTCTTGGTTCAGTCCTGTCAATAATCATATAACTCTTTGCATAAACATAGGATTTTGGTATGTTGCAGAATAAATAAAATATTGTTATATTTATACTTGACCTTTACGTAAGCTATATGTAAAAAGGATTATTGAAGCTTGGAAAACTGTCCACTCATTCAGCACAAGTGAGATAGCCATGGAATATACCCGCGAAATCTATTGGAATGTTGGTCATGGAGCCACCACTTTGGTGCCGATGTACCTGCTCAGTCTTGCAGCCGTCGCAATATTGGTCTATGCCTTTTTACAGCGGATCAAAATTTACAAACAGGGGCAAGCTCTTGACCGTACCGATCAACTGCCGCTACGGGTAACAACGATGGTCAAGAATGTTCTGTTGCAGAGCAAAGTTCTCAATGTGCGTGGCCCAGGATTGGCTCATGCGCTGTTTTTCTGGGGTTTCTTTTTGCTGTTTCTTGGCACCTGTCTGATTGTCCTCCAAGCCGATTTCACTGATCTATTCTTCGGAGTTAAGTTCCTGAAGGGATCATTTTATCTGTTCTTTTCCCTGACCCTTGATATTGCCGGACTGGTCGCGATTATCATGCTGTTGGGTCTGCTGGTGCGCCGCTATATTGTCCGTCCCGCGGGGCTGGAGAACAAAATCGATGATATCGTGATGCATGGTCTGCTACTGACTATTCTGATCACCGGTTTTGTGATTGAAGGTGCCAGAATGGCAGTGACCGAAATGGGAACACCGCTGGCAGCATGGTCTCCTGTCGGTCTGTGGGTTGCAAAAGCTCTTTCCAGCATGGGTGAGTCTGCCGTTTTAGGTCTGCACAGTAATCTCTGGTGGTTGCACCTGCTGTTGGTAATTGCCTTTATTGCAACCATCCCTTTCACCAAGTTCCGCCATATTTTTACCACCAGCGCCAATTATTTATTTACCGATCTTGGCCCCAAAGGGCTGGTGCCAACTCTCGATATGGAAGATGAAGAGTCCGAAAGTTTCGGTGCAGCAAAAATCACAGATATGACTTGGAAAGACATCTTCGATGCTGATGCCTGTACCAGCTGCAAGCGCTGTCAAGACCGCTGTCCAGCTTGGGCGACTGAAAAACCTCTATCGCCAATGAAGCTGGTACAACAAATCGGTGAAATCGCTTTTAATCAGCCCGATGCCAGCTTACCGGAAACGGTTGAAAAGGATGTACTCTGGGCCTGTACCACCTGTCGGGCGTGCCAGGAAATCTGCCCCGCAAACATTGAACACGTTAATAAAATTATTGATATGCGCCGTAATTTGGTGCTGATGGAGGGTGAATTCCCCGGCGAAGAGGTGATGACCGCCATGGAAAATACCGAAGTCAACGGCAATCCCCTTGGCCTCGCCTACGCCAGCCGTGGTGATTGGGCCGAAGGGCTGCCGGTGGTCTCTCTGGCAGAGAGTCATGATGTCGATATCCTCTATTTTGTCGGTTGTTATGCCTCTTTTGATAAACGTAATCAGTCTATTGCCAGGGCTTTTATCCAGCTCTGTTCTGCGGCGGGGGTGAAAGTCGGCATCCTTGGTAAAGAGGAAAAATGTTGTGGCGAACCGATGCGTAAAATGGGTAATGAATACCTCTATCAGATGCAAGCGGGTGAAAATATCGAACAGTTTAATAACCATGGGATCAAGAAGATTGTGACGACTTGTCCTCACTGCTTCAATACTCTGAATAAAGATTATCGTGATCTCGGGATGGATGTGGAAGTGAGTCATTATACCGAATACCTGGCAGAGTTGTTCCAACAGGGACGGTTGAAATTGACTCCGCAGCCATTTGATTGCACTTACCACGATTCCTGCTATCTGGGGCGTTATAACGATATCTATCAGGCGCCACGTACCCTGTTGGCTGCTGCCGGGGCGCAACTGACCGAGATGGAAAAACATGGTGCGGAATCATTCTGCTGTAGTGCCGGAGGTGGCCGTATTCTTGCTGACGAAAATATTGGCACCCGGATCAGTGAAAAGCGGGCACAGATGGCTGCTGAAACTGGCGCGCCAACCCTGATTTCAAACTGCCCTTTCTGCCTGACCATGTTCGAAGATGGTATCAAAGGGGCGGATCTGGATGATCAGTTGCAGCCGAAAGATTTGGCCGAAATATTAGTTGAACGACTTGTTGATAAAACATAGGTACAAGGTTCAAGGTACAAGGAGAGTCAAAATCAACCGCTTCGACTTTAAGGTTTAACCTTGCACCTTGCTCCTTTTGCCTTGATCCTGCATTCAAAAAAAGGAGAATAGCAATGAAAATACTGGTCTGCATTAAACAGGTTCCGGATATGGAATCAAAGTTCAAAGTTAATGCTGCAGGAAATTGGTACGAAGAGACCGATCTTGCCTGGCGGATGAATGAGTATGATGAATACGCCGTCGAGCAGGCAGTGCAGTTGAAGCAACAGGTTGGCGATGCCGACCTGACCGTTCTCTGTGTCGGCTCAGATCGAGTCAAGGAGACGATGAAAAAAGCTCTGGCCATGGGGTGTGACCGAGGCGCACATATTGCTGACGATGAAAGCCACCTGAAAGATCCCTACGCTATTGCATCACTGATTGTTAGCTATGCCAAGGATAAAGGGTTCGATCTGATTTTTACCGGGATGCAGTCACAGGATCGTGGTAGCGGTCAGGTCGGTGTTCTGGTCGCGGAGATGCTGGGAATCCCCAGTTTGACCACCCTGGTTGAATTCAGTTTTGCCGATGGCACGATCAACGCCAAACGGGAACTGGAAGGGGGAATCAAGGCTAAAGTCAGTTGTGCCACCCCAGCATTGGTGACCTGTCAGTTGGGGTTGAATACCCCACGCTATCCAACTCTACCGAATATTATGAAGGCGAAAAAGAAGGAATTGATTTCAACTCCAGCTGCTGAACTTAATCCAGAAGCATCATTGTTGCAAGTCTTACAGGTTGCTCCACCGGAGAAAAAAGGTGGCGGTTTGGTTCTCGAAGGTGATCCCGCTGACTTGGCAGATCAATTGATCCAGATACTCAAAGAAAAAACTACGGCATTAGCATAGGAGCTGAGAATGAAAATTTTACTCGTTGCAGAATATAGAGATGGAAAACTCCTTGGTACCAACAGTGAATTGATCAACTTTGCGACCCAGTTGGGTAGCGAAAGCAGCATGTTTCTGGTTGGTTCAGACGGTTCCTTGCCAAATTATGCTGGCAACCTATATCTGGCAGATGCTGGTCAAGCAGGTGAATTTAACCCGAGTCTGCACAAACAGCTAATATTGGATGTTATTGAAAAAGAGCAACCACAGATGGTTGTTCTGGCACATTCTTCATACGGTTGGGATCTGGCTCCACGAATTGCTCTGGCTCTCAAGGCAGCGCAGATTTCTGAGGTGGTTGAAATCAAGGATGGCAACCTGGTGGTTCCCTCCTGTAATGCCAAATTGAGGCGGGAAGTAAAAGCAACCACAGCACTCTCTGTTGTTACTCTGCAGGGTGGTGCTTTCACTCCGGCCGAAGATCCCAGCGGAACTCCCGAGGTGATCAAGCTTGAGGCTGCTGCCGGTAGTGATATTCAGTTTGGTGGTTACGAGGAAGCAGAAGCAGGCGGGGTCGATCTCTCCAAGGCTGAGATCATTGTCAGTGCCGGACGAGGGATTGGAAAACCGGAAAATCTGGAAATCATCGAAAACCTGGCTAAAGCTCTTAAAGGTGAATATGGTGCCAGTCGTCCAGTCGTTGATGCTGAATGGGCTGATCAGAGTCGTCAAGTCGGGACCACCGGACAGACTGTCACTCCTAAACTCTATGTCGCTTGTGGCATTTCAGGAGCGATTCAACATTTAGCCGGGATGAAAAAATCGGAGTTTGTTCTCGCGATCAATACCGATAAAGACGCTCCGATTGGTGAGGTTGCGGATGTTCTGGCGGTGGCTGATCTGAAGCAGCTGGTGCCGGTGCTGACCGAGAAGTTGAACGCACTGTAACTGGTAACTATTCAGCATGTTGGGCATACAATCCCCATATCAAGGGACACATGAACTCATCCATGGGGATTACAGGCCCAACTTGAGAGGTGCTGAATGGTTACTGTAACTGAACGTTACGGTTGATCAATATCGACAAGAATTCGGCCACTGGCAGTATGCAGTTTCTGCATGGCAATCTGAAAATTGATTCGGCTTGCAACTGTGGCACCGGTCACCCGTACCAGATCAGTCTGTGCTTCGTTAAGCCGGGTCAGAGTTGCAACTCCGGCACGATACGATTTTTTGATATGGTCACGAATGCGGGCGGTCATAATCAATGCCCGCCGCTGACGCTCGTACATAAGAGTCGTAGCTTTTGCCCGTTCATACGCCTGGCCGATTTCTGACTGAACCGAGAGAATTTTCTGTTCCAATTCGTGTCGCAGTCGAGCCAGCTCTCGTTCTAACTTTCGCACCTTCGCGGAGCGCAGCCCCCCGGAATAGATGTCCCAGGAAAGATTCAAGTCGACGTAGCTGTCATGCTCTTCCTGGTCAACTTGTCCGACATCCACCATTTTTTCATATTTGACTCCGCTATTCAGGACAATCGAAGGGAGATAGCTCCCCTTTTCAGCTTTAACCGATTCCTGCAAAGCTAACATGGAACTTTTGATGATTTTTATATCAGTGCGGTTCTCTAGAGCATAGGCAATCTCTTCGGCGTAATCGGGGAGCTCTTGCTCCAGGCTTTCTCCCGAATTGATAACCGGATACATCGATTCGGGCAATTGTGCATCGGGCAGTGCCAGAAGTTCCGCTAAAACGGTACCGATAACGGAAAAATTTTGCGCTGCTTGTAAAAAATCACTCTCTGCCTGGAGTGCCCGAACTGAGAAGTTCAGTTTTTCGGCTTCGGGGATAGCCCCGACCTGCCAGCGTTTATCGGCATCCATCTCCAGAGTTTGGTTAAACTCACGATTGCTCCTGGCAATCAACATACTTTCAGCCGCCAATTGAGCCTGAAAAAAAGCGCTTGAAACGGCCTCGACCAACAACCGACGTGCCTCAATCAACCCTTCCTGAGAAGCTTCCACCTGATACTTTGCCGCCATAATTCTGGCTTTACGGGAAAATCCGTCAAACACCAACCAGTTTGCCTGCATCCCGGTCGATTGAACCTTCAGACTGTCAGAAATTCGCAGGTCGGGATTCCAGTCGGGCTGCATGGTACTGTTCTGCAACCGATATCCAGCATAAACTGAAAGGGTGGGCAACCAGGCCGACTGTGCCTGATCAACCAGTGCCTGCGCTGCATCGATCCGGGCACCAGCTTCGGCCACACCGGGGGAGTTTCGTAATGCCTGTCGCCATGCTTCCTGCAACGTCAGATTGCCTTGCGGAACCTCCATCGTCAACGGTTCATACTCCTCCGCCACACCAAAACCGGGAGACACGAACAACAGCAACAACAACAACTTTATAACCATTTTAGACATGGTGTTTCTCCGCTTTTATCCGATAAACCAAGGAATACGTCACTGGTACAAATACCAGGGTTAAAAATGTCGCAACAAATAAACCACTCATAATTGTCGCCGCCATACTGGCATAAAAAGGATTTGTCAACAACGGGATCATCCCCAGAATGGTGGTACCGGAGGCCATAACCACGGGACGTACCCGGCTGACAGATGAGTCAAGTACCGCTCTGTACTGTTCACTGCCAGCGGCAATATCCAACTCGATCTGATCAATCAAGACAATCGCATTTTTGATCAACATTCCCGACAATCCAAGGAATCCGAGGATCGCCATAAAACCGAAGGGCAATCCGGTGATCAACAGACCACCCACGACCCCGATCAATGCCAGGGGAACTGTCGCAAAAATGATCAGCGGTCGACGGAAAGAATTGAACATCCAGACCACCACCACAAACATTGCCAGCAGACAAACCGGGAAAATCTTTTTCAAACCGGCCTGCGCATCAACGGAGCTTTTATATTCGCCACCCCAATCGAGAAAGTATCCGGGAGGCAGCGCAATCGCTTGAACTTCATCACGAATAGAGAGCAGATAGGCATCGGCCAAACCGACCGTCGGATTACATTGAACCGTCATCGTTTTCAAGCGATCACGCCGCTTTATCAGAGCATCTTCCTGCGTGGTAACAATCTTGCTGGTAACCTGACGCATCGGTACATAGACATTGTGCAACGGACTCCAAACCTGCAAACCAGCGAGGCTGTCACTCTCCATCCTCTCCTTTTCGGGAAAACGGAAAACAATCGGTATCATATCGTTCCCCTCGCGAAACAGACCTCCGGAAATGCCGTTAAATTTCCACTGAATTGCTGCGGCCAGATCATTTCGACTGACACCTGCATAGCGTGCCTGGGTTTGAGAAAATTCGGGGCGAATGACCTCTACCGGTTGCCGCCAATCAACCCGTAAATCACTAGCATTTCCAGATTGGCTTAAAATTTCGCTAACTTGACCCGCTAATTCTCGCAAAACCGTGGCATCGGATCCATGGAGTCGCGCTTCAATCTTGAATGTTATTGCCGGACCATTAGGTATCCTGCTGGTAAAAGGTTCTGCCAGCGGAAAATGACCTGCCATATAATCTTCAACCTGCACAATCAATCCATCTATTTGCTGGTAGTCTTCAACTTCCACCAATAGTTGCCCATAGGCTGAATTCGGGGTTTGGTAGTCGTAGGAAAGGATAAACCGCATCCCTCCCTCCCCGATAAAAGCTGTTGTTCCGATCACCCCCTCGAGTTTACTCACATAGTCATTGAGATGCTCTATATCGGTCGCAGTTTTATCGATATGGGTTCCCTGTGGATTCCAGAAATTGACGTAGAAATAACGCTGGGTTGAATCCGGGAAAAAGGACTTGTCGACATATTGAAATCCGAACATCGCCACAACCAGTCCAAGAATCGTTGCAGCCATGACTAACCATTTAAACTGAACCGTAAAATGGAGCAGAGTGCGATAAGTGCGATAAATGGGACCGTTGTAAGGATCCTGTCCGGATTTTTTCGTCTTTCCAATTCTGAGGAACCAGACACAAAACAATGGCGTGAGACTGGTCGCCAGAATCCAGCTGATAGAAAGCGAGAGTGCCAGAACATAAAACAGCGAGCGGCAAAACTCCCCAACATTGCCGGGAGAAAATCCGATTGCAGTAAAGGCGAGGATGGCAACCACGGTCGCACCGAACAATGGCCAACGGGTTGCATGAACCGCTTGCGTTGCTGCCACTTCCTTATCCTCACCCCGTTCCATCCGAATCAAGGTACCATCCACAACCACTATCGTATTATCAACCAACATTCCCAGCGCTAAAATCAATGCACCGAGTGACACCTTCTGCAAATCGATTGACATCACTGCCATTCCGATAAAGGTACAAAGAATTGTCAGTAACAACACCGCACCAATCAACATTCCACTGCGCCACCCCATAAATAACATCAGCAGGGCAATAACGATGAGAACTGCTTCAAGCAGATTGGTCAGAAATATGTTGACTGATTCGGTGACTTCACGGCTCTGGTAATAGATCGAATTGAGTTCGATGCCGTCGGGACGGGAAGATTCAAGTTGCTTCAGCTTTGCCTGAATCGCTTCGCCCATCAAGACGACGTTGCCACCCGTTTGGGTCGAAATCCCCAGACCTACAGCTTCATTGCCGTTATAGCGCATGTAGTTGCGCGGCGGTCTGATATAGCCCCGATAGACATGCGCTACATCCCTTAAGCGCAACATCCCGGTCGCATTACCGATCAGTAAGTCGGCAATCTGTTCTTCGGTGTTTAATGCTCCGGTGGGTGAAATTCTGACATAATTATCAGCGATCTTTATTTTGCCACTTTTTTGTACCAGATTTTGATTTTTCAAGGTTTGGAGGATTTGTGTCGGACTGAGCCCTAATTGGGTCAGCTGCGCCTGCTTGAACTCAACAAAAATCGCTTCCTGCTGTTCACCCCAGAGATCAATTTTGGCAACATCACGGCAATTTAATAACTCTTTTTTCAATTCATCGGCGTAATCTTTCAGCTGAGCATTGGTATAGCCTTCGCCGGTGACAGCAAAAAACACCCCATAAACGTCACCAAAATCGTCATTGACCGATGATGGGCCAGCACCCGGGGGCAGATCCCCCTGAACATCACTAATTTTACGGCGCAGTTCATCCCAGACCTGCGGCAACCGCTCATGGGTATAGTTGTCGTCGATATCAACATAGACAAACGAATAACCTTCCTGAGAAGTCGAATAAACCTCCTTGAGCTGACTCATCTCCTGGACCGCTTCGGCGATGATGTCGGTCACTTCTTCTTCGACTTCAGCCGGACTGGCACCTGGATATGGCGTCGCTATAATGGCCGTTTTAATCGTAAACGTTGGATCTTCAAGTTGTCCCAGACTATTAAATGCCAGAATTCCAGTGCCAACCATAAGGATGGCTAGTACCAACATAAATGTTCTATTGCGTAGAGCAAACAGTTGACCCATACCCATTATAGCGACCCCGTCCACTTAACCAGATGAACATCAGCAGTCATGCCGGGTAAAACCTGAAGCTGTTCCGGGGCAGAAAATGAAAAACGTAATGCATAGGTTCTGGTAATCCGATCAGCTACGGTGCTCCATTCTTTAAGTTGAGCGGTAAACATTTTATCGGGCTGAGACGAGAGGCGAACCTCTACCTGCTCTCCCTTTTTGAGTGGATGGGCGATCATTTCACTTTCCGGGAGGGCAATTTCAACCTCCAGCACCGAAATGTTTTGCATTGCCAATACGACTGTTCCGGGCTTGACCATTTCATGATTTTCAATGGGTTGGCGTATAATTACACCGGCATATGGTGCCACCAACGTAGTGTCCTGAAGCTGATGCCTGGCGATCCGCAATTGCGCCTCAAGGCTGTGCACTCCGGCATAAGACGCATCGAAGTGACTCTTG
Source organism: Thermodesulfobacteriota bacterium (assembly GCA_034717915.1). Classification (GTDB taxonomy): domain Bacteria; phylum Desulfobacterota; class Desulfuromonadia; order Desulfuromonadales; family Geopsychrobacteraceae; genus Desulfuromusa. The sequence continues at coordinate 14,221 of JAYEME010000001.1, read as the reverse complement.
GCACGATCAAAATCGGCATTGGAACTCACATGTTGTTCAAACAAAGTTTGAGCTCGATCAAAATTTTGCTCTGCTAACACCTTCTGCGCCCGGGCTCCTCCCAATTGAGCTTCCAATACCCGGATATTATCTTTAAAATCGCGCGGATCTATCTGCATCAACACTTGCCCCTTGGTGACCACTTCACCAGGGCTGACTGCAACCCGCGTTAACGGCCCACCTACGCGGAAAGCGAGTTGAGTATTCCGACTGGCATGAATCAAGCCGGGATAACTTTGTGCCGATGCAATCAGCGGTGTACCGGCAAACAAAATGAATAATGACAAAGCAACGACAACCCGATAAGTAATGTTTTTATCCATCGATTTTTCCTGTTTGTGGCAAGTTAAATAACAGCAACATTTTTTTAATACTGAGGTCGGTCAATTTGAGCAGATACTGGGCATCATATTCGACTTTGTCCATACGGGTCAGCACCGCATTTTTATAATCGGCGTGAAACAGTAGCGGAGTGATCATAAAAAAATAATAGAACTGGGCAGTCTCATCATCCAGACTGGGATCAATTGTCTTAATCAACATGATCGTTTGATCCAGTTCAGGATTCAACAAGAGGGTGCGAAAGGTCTCTTGCAGTGGGTTGGCGTGCTGCATAACCTGATAAAGCAGATGGCTATGCCATGCTGGAGCAGCAGGATCAAAAAGCAATGCCACAAAACGCTCAATCACCCGGCGAACCGCTTCAGCTTGCCCAATAACAGTACCGCAATCAGTGTGCGCCAAGATATCGCTCAACGGTTTTGCCTGCCAACGTTCAATAATTGAATAAACAGCTGCATGTAGCAGCTTTTCCTTACTGCCAAAATGATAATGGATGCTCCCGATATTCTCTTTGGCGTGATTAGCAATCGCCCTGGTCGTAACAAAGCCGATCCCATCCTCTGCTGCCAGCTCACCTGCTGCATCAATCAACGCCTGCCTGGTTTTTTCACTACTTTGATATTTGCCCATAAATCATCCCATCAGTCATGAATTTTTTACGAGTTTAAGCAGATGATTTAATTTAGTCAAGTGATTAAAATTAAGCCAAGGTACTGTTCTGACCAGGCGGTTCCTGTTGCAATACTTAAAGCTGAGTGGCTCCCCTGAGGGGGCAATGCCTTGTAGGACGAAATTTTTGCTTAGCCATCCCATGAGTTTTTGCGAAAGCATCTTGTAATAATAGTGATAATTTTCCTTCGCCTTTGTCCCCCCTATTCCTCTATAATCACCGGCCATGTTGACCTATTTTTCTCCAGACAGTATTGACCAGCTTCGCTATGCCATCAAAGAGGCCGGCGGGAATGAGGTTTTTATCCTTGGCCAGACCGATGCAGATCGACGTATCGTTCAGGTTGAAGTGTTGGCGCGCGGTTCAGAAAATGCCGTTCCGGCGATTCTGCAGACTTGTCACTATGGCGATGTCGTTATCCATAATCATCCCGGCGGCAACCTGAAACCTTCGGCTGCCGATATTGAGGTGGCATCCCGGTTTGGTTCACTGGGGGTTGGTTCTTATATTGTCAATAACGCTGTAGATGATCTGTACCGGGTCGTCGAGGCGTTTGCCGATAAAAATATCCAGCTGCTCAACCCTGAACAGATCGCTGACTTACTGGGCCCGGAGGGAATGATCGCCAAGAAACTCCCTGACTATGAGGATCGACCGGAGCAGTTGCGGATGGCCTTTAGCGTTGCCGAAGCATTCAATAAGGGGCAACTGGCAGTGGTTGAAGCGGGAACGGGAACCGGAAAAAGTCTTGCCTATCTGGTTCCGGCATTGCTCTGGGCACGTGCCAATCAGGAACGGGTGGTCATTTCGACCCGGACGATCAATCTTCAGGAACAGTTGATCCGTAAAGATCTCCCGTTTTTACAAAGAGCGACCGGAATTGAATTTTATGCGGTTCTGGTGAAGGGACGCAGTAATTATTTCTGCCGCAGGCGTGGTGAAACAGCTGGGCGTGAATTAGGGCTGTTTGATCAGCAGCAGGTCGAAGAATTACAGCAGATCATTCAATGGGCGGAAACCAGCGGCGATGGCTCAAAGGAGGATCTCGCTTTTATTCCCAGTTATCAGGCCTGGGAGGAAGTTTGTTGTGAGGCGGATCAGTGTGCCCGGGTGAAATGTCAATATTATAGTCGTTGTTTCTTTCACAAAGCACGGCGCCAGGCGGCACGAGCGGATATTCTGGTGGTTAATCATGCTCTTTTGCTTTCTGATTTGGCATTGCGACAGGAAACCAATAATTACTCGGCAACAGCAGTGCTACCACCCTTTGAGCGGGTGATTCTTGATGAAGCCCACCATCTTGAAGATGTTGCCACCAGTTATTTTTCTTCGCAGCTAACCCGGTTTACTTTTTCGCGGGTATTGAATCGGTTGCGCCACCCGCGCAAATTAAATCAAGGGTTACTCCCACGCTTCCTGGATAAGTTGTCACAGGAACTACCCGATTCTCTGGATGATCTCTACCGAACTCTGCATGGCGAAATTGAAACCCTATTGAACAAGCGACAACAATTGTTTGATTTGTCGCTGGATGAAATGCAGGGCATAGCAGAAGAATTGCCTGACTTTCTCGGTAAGCAAATCAGTTCCAGGTTTGAGTTGAAGCACCGGATCCTCCCCGATTTTATGCAAACACCGGTTTGGCAAAAGCTGTGTGAACGGGTGGAACGTTTAAGGGTTGGCTGTTTTGAATTGGCGCAAGGGATTGCCGGGCTGTTGCGTGCGGCAGAGGTTTTACCGGAAACAGTTGCTGAGAAAATGAATCCATCTCTCGTTGATTTGCGTGGTATTGCCGGCCGACTGGAAGGAATTGCCGCCGATCTGGCCTCTTTTCAGGCGGTGGAAAAGAACAGTTGTGTCTGGGTTGAAATTCGTGAAGGTCGGATTGGCCGTCAAAAAGGGTTGATCACCAGTCTCTGCCAAGCACCCCTGGAAGTTGCCGAAAGCCTCAACCAAGCTCTCTATCAACGGTTCCGCAGCTTGATCATGACCAGCGCCACTTTGACTGTGGCGGGAGCTTTCGGTTACTTTCATTCGCGGGTCGGTCTGGATCGGGTTGAGCCCAATCGGTTGGTTGAACTGGCTCTCGAATCTCCCTTCGATTATCAACAACAGGCCTTGGTTGCTATACCAACCGATTTGCCGGAACCGGGCAGACCCGGATTTGGTGAAGCGGTTCGGGATGCGGTAGAAAAAGCACTCCTTTGCAGTCAGGGGCGCAGCTTTGTCCTGTTTACCTCCTACGCACTTTTACGACAGGTGCATGAAGAATTAGCCCCGGGACTGGAAGCACAACGGTTGCGTTGTTTACGGCAGGGGGAGGAGAATCGACATCAGCTACTGAAACGTTTTGCCAAAGACGAAAGTAGTATTTTATTTGGTACCGATTCTTTTTGGGAGGGAGTTGATGTGCCGGGGCGGTCGTTGGAACAGGTGATTATCGCTCGACTCCCATTCAGAGTCCCCACTGAGCCGGTTCTGGAAGCTCGTGCTCAGGCGATAGAACAACGCGGCGGTGATCCATTTATGGAATATACCGTTCCCCAGGCGGTGATCCGCTTTAAGCAGGGGTTCGGTCGATTGATCCGCCATCGTAATGATCGAGGTGTGGTTTTGATTCTGGACACACGTGTGGTAAAAAGAGGGTACGGGCGGATGTTTCTCCGTTCACTGCCTCCCGTCCGGGTAGTTCGTGGTCATAGTGATGACATTTTTACTGAAATTGGACAGTTTTTTATAGAAAACTATTCCTAACAAGAGGAACCAGATGAAACTATTTACAAAAATGATTTTTTCCCTACTGCTGCTTTTGTTGCTCTCTTCCTGTGACAACGGTGATAGCGGATTGACAGCTTTGCGTCCGAATGATGTCATTCTCGCTTTTGGTGACAGTTTGACTTCGGGTATTGGAGCCAGACCGGAATTAAGTTATCCTGCCCAGTTGAATCGTCTTCTTAGTCGGAGAGTGCTTAATTCCGGGGTGTCGGGAGAGACCAGTGTTGAAGGTGCAAGGCGTTTACCTGCCCTGCTTGATCAACGTGAGCCCGAGTTGTTGATTATATGCCATGGGGGAAATGATATTATACGCAAGCTGGATCAAGATGAATTGCGAGCCAATTTACGGCGTATGTACGAGGCGGCGAATCAACGGGAGATTGATGTCATTATGATTGCGGTTCCTCAGTTGGGTCTCGGCCTTCAAGATGTCCCACTTTATCAGGAACTGGCTGATGAGTTACAAATTCCGCTGCTACAGGGCACACTTGGTGAGCTACTTGCGGACAATCAGTACAAAAGTGACCCGATCCATCTCAATGGGCAGGGGTATGGAAAATTGGCTGAAGCGGTTGCTGATCTGCTCGCTGAAAATGGAGCTCTTCGTTAACAAACTCACTTAAATTAAGATCGGGAGGGGGATATGCGACGGATTAAGGATTGGCCTGCGGATGAACGTCCACGGGAAAAATTACTTGCAGCGGGGGCTGATAAGCTGACTGATACTGAATTGCTGGCACTGATTATTCGAACTGGCGATTCTTCCAGTAAAAACAGTGCGGTCGATCTGGCGCGAAGTTTGTTGAGCCGGTTTGGCTCGTTACGGCAGTTAGCGGCAGCGAGTATCAGTGAGCTTTGTCAACAACCCGGGATCGGTCCGGCAAAAGCGGCTGAAATTCAGGCTCTGTTTCAAATTGCCCGTCGCTTCGGCGATACGCGTTTAGAGCCGGGGCAACCCTATAGTTCGTCACGAGCGGTGTTTCTCCACTTTCACGAACGTCTCTGCGATTATCGCAAGGAAGTTTTTCTCGCCCTGCTCCTCGATGCGAAAAACCGCCTGATTAAAGAGGTGCAGATTTCCGAAGGTAGTCTCAGTGCCAGCATCGTTCATCCCCGCGAAGTGTTTGCTCCGGTTCTGCGAGAATCTGCCGCAGCGGTTCTGTTTGTCCATAATCACCCCTCAGGGGATCCAACCCCAAGTCGTGAAGATATCGAAATTACGGAACGGCTAAAGCAGGTCGGTGATTTGATGGGGGTGCGGGTGCTCGATCATATTATTATCGGTAACGGGGAGTATGTCAGTCTGGCGGATCGGGGATTGTTGTAGGGATTTGCGAACGTTTTTTTCAGTAATTGATGTTGTGGCATTCAACAATTAACGATTACCCAGCAAACTAATGTTTGAGGTGTCACCGTCTCAGCAAAACCGACTGTCCCAGGATTTTGCGGTGCGAACCGCCAAGTCCGTAAGCTCTTGGGACAGCTCCCGATGGAGCCGGGGCTGTCCCGAGTTTACTACTAAATCAACAACAAAAAAGCTGAACAGTTAAAAAAGGTAGCGGTCGGATTCCGGCGTACCTTTCGGCACGACTTTCATCTCACCGCTGTACCCATCATATTGGAATTCCCATTCAATACCGCTTTGTTCGTGATGCTGAATCTGTATTTTGTCCCAGTATCCGAAGGCTGCTAGTTCATCCGTGGCGCTGGTTTCTGAAACAGCGTAACGACGGCGATAGGCCGTAACCAGGTTGCCTGGATCCGCTTGTGCAAGCCACTTTTGCGCATTTTTCATGCGCCCGCGTTGATCCAGTTGTTTTTTACTTTTCATTGCCCTGTCCACTCATTCCCGGCAGTTTGAACCGCATGACCACTTCACCCGTTTCCGGATTGACTTCTATTTTGTTGCTTTCCCCTTGCAGCGGTTGCCCGGTTGTCATTTGCATCAACCCCGACAAAAAGGCCATCCCCTGATTCATCACCTGCTCCAACTGCTCGCCGGAGGTTGCCGGGGTTGGGGCATCTTTTGTTGGTTTTTCCGTTGATGGTTCTTTTGGTTCGTCCGGTTCCGTCGGTTCCCTCAGCGGGTTGGACATTTCATCCTCCAGAGGTGGCGTGGGAAGTTCCTCCTCAATCTCCGGCGGTTGCGCCAGTTGTTCGATACTCTCTTCGAGTTGTTGCAGAAATTGTGACCTGCCCCGTTCGGAAAAATCGACACTGTCGAGGCTGCTGGTGTTGTTCAGCACTCCTTCGAAGAGGTTTTGCTTCAGTAACAGGCCATCGGCGATACGGGTTTCAATCGATTCCTGCATGATCAGGTTGATGACGGTCAGTTGCTCGCTTTTTTGACCAAGACGGTCGATGCGACCGATGCGCTGGTTCTTTTTGGCGGGATTCCAGGGGAGCTCGAAGTTGATGACACTGTCGGCGGCTTGCAGGTTTAGACCAACCCCTCCTGCTTCGGTGGAAAGAAACACCTGACATGTGTCGTTGCTCTCAAATTCTTCGATCAGCCTGGTTCGTTTAGCGACCGGAACCTTACCGTTGAGTTCGACGAAACCGATGTCGTTGTCGCGCAGCATGCGGCTGATAATATGGTTCATCCGTACCCACTCGGAAAAGATCACAACCTTGCGACTGGACTGTTTTATATCAAGCTTGTCGAGCAGAATATGGCGCAGCTCATCGAGTTTGGGAGAATAATGATCGTCCCGCTCAGGATCGACCAGAAAGGTTGAATCGCAGACCATACGCATTTTCGCCAGCAACAGCAGCACCTTCTGATGATCGAAGGGGGTCAGAAACTTTTTACGCAGGATTTGAGCGACTCCGTTGGCGTAGTCGGCATGATAGCCAGCCTGACAGGGATGCATTTTGATTGGGATATCGAGCTGACTGATCTGTGGGAGCTGTTTGATCACCTCCCTCTTTTCCCTGCGGATGAGGATCGGTTGTAGGCGTTCTTTCAGTTGTTGCAAGTTATAGTAACCGCTGATCCGGTTTTTCTTTTCGACATCAAAGCAGCAGTGTTGACTCGAAAATTCCCACAGTGGTGAGAGCATGTGCGGATCGAGAAAGTCGACAATCGAATAAAGGTCGACGAGGCGATTTTCGATCGGGGTGCCGGTCAGTACCAGACCGTGTTTTTTGGGAATCTGTTTGATGCTTGCGGCGGTGCGGGTTTCGTAGTTCTTGATCCGTTGAGCTTCGTCCAGAATGATCAGATCGGGATTATAATCGCGCAGCAGATCCAGATCACGCAAGGTTGCTTCGTAATTGCAAATCGCGAAATAATCGTTTGAGTTGCGGTACTGGGAGCCCCGCTCCTCAGGCGTTCCCTGAATGATCACAGCGGTTTCGTTGGAGAATTTCTCAATTTCGCTCTTCCATTGCGCCTTCAACGAGGCTGGACAGATGACGAGTGTGCGTTCAAAGCCGAACAGCCTCTTTTTTGCTATGGCGCTGCCGATGGCTTGAACTGTTTTTCCGAGTCCCATTTCATCAGCAATAATGGCACTTTTGCGGAAAGCCGCAAACGTTATCCCTTCTTGCTGGTAGTCAAATAATTTCGCCTTGATGGTTGAAAAATCAGCTGAGTTCTCGGTTTTGATTTTTTCCAGCAGCTGGTGCTCAAAAAAGGTTTCGATCTGTTCCAGGACTTCGGGACGGACGAGAAACTCTTTTATCTCCCGGCTTCTTTCGATAAAGTCCAGAACATCGGCGGTTCGATCCTCGCGCAATTTTTGTTCGTCAGTAAAATATTCATTGAGCAGTTGTTCTGCCTCAGCCGGAAGTTGTTGCGGATAAAACCAGGAGATCCGGTATTCGTCCAATGGATCAAGATAGATTTCGATAAATGGATAGGGCTGATCCGGCAGTGTGCGCGGTTCCGTTTCCCTGAACAGGGAGAACGCGTAGAGTAGGTGTTTGCAGGTTCCCAATTTGTTGGTGCGGTAATCGGGACAGGAACAGTAGCCCTGTTCTTTTTCCGGATCGCGGAACGTCAGCCGGTAGTGCAGGTCGCGTTCGTTGGTCAATTCATGTTCACCAAAAACGTTATCGGCAAACTCGATCAGGTATTCTGCTTTGTCGGCCTTGTCGCGTCTTTCTTCCATGACACGCTTGATCATCCCTTCGCGGGTGTAGGTTTTGCCGCCGACCGGTTGCGGTGCTTCATCCCGTTGCAGATTGTCGGAGAGTTCCAGCAGCCCGGCGATGGTATGATGACAAACGCACTTTGATGATTTGCAGCTGCACTGCGTGTCAATCTGTTCCTCACCAACACTGATGAACAGCTCAAAGTCATTGTGGATATCTTCTATAGAAAAATGGAAGGTATCACCGGCGCAGGTCAATAGCTGACATTGGCCATTCATGTAAAGGGCGTTGGCCCGCCGTCTGGCCAGCATGGTCGTCTGATTGTCGTTTTTAATGGCGTTGAGTTTTTCTTTGATCAGATCGAGCATTTAAATGTCCTCCATTATTTATTCAATATATATGCCACGACACTAGCACGGCTTGATTCGTTTTCTCCAGCGTTGTTTTGCCGACTATTAGCCGTTGCCATTATCCGAAAAATTAATGTATTTTGTCCGTTATCTCTGCCGGTCGCGCAGCAACGTTTTTCTCCCTTTTTTACTGGATAGTTGATCTATGGAACGGTTGTCTTTTTCTCATAAAAATATCCTCAGACCCTGGTTCAAAGAGAAGGATCTAGAGGCGGGCTGGGAGCTTTTATCGACAGAATTATCAGCAACGCTCTTTTTCCGGAATTTTGGCGGTGGGTTGTTTAACGGTAAAACGGCTCAGGGCAAGGCAATGCTCGGGTTTACTAAAAAGTCCGGGAAAATTCGAAATTTCGATATCGATCGATTTTATTGTACTTGTTGCTCCCGAAAGCAGTCCAGGGGGAATTGTTGCAGTCATCTGGCTGCGGTCGCGATTTCCCTCCTTTCTGAAGAGGATGAAGCGGGAAAATTGCAGCCCCTTCCGTTTGCCTTTGAAAGCTCCCTCTGGCCTGATATTGCAACCTGTCTGTACGAAGAGGATGACAATCAAAAAAATAAAAGTGCTTTGGGTCTTAAAATTGAACCGGACAAGGGAAAGATAACCGCTACAGGCACTGCTGATATTCTGGAGGTGAAAACTGATCCATTGACCGCAGGTTTTCTCCAGACCCAATTTTTCCCCGGTCGGCAGGTTGATGTGCAGGATGCAGAGTTTTCTCTGATCCCGAAAGAACTCAAGCAACTTGGCGACGATCTGGTCAACTTGTCTCTCAGCGATGGAGAGAGGGCGATGTTTTCACGGGGGTACCAAACCCAGGGGTTGAATCGGGATAATTCTCCCTGGTTCTGGTTGGTACGACAGTTTTATCTCCGATCAAGGCTGGATTCTTTTGTTATGCAAGCTGATGCTGCCAAAGGAGATTCCTTCTCCGTCCATACCGGCAATGATCAGGATGGTTCTTTTACCTTTGTTCCCGGTCGCAGACAGGGGTGCCATTTTTTCAAAACATTCAATGAAAAACAGGGTGGTGGTGAACCGTTTCTCCCATCGGCCCGGAGCTTCTGGCGTACTTCGTTCAATGAAGATTCTACCGCTATCTGTTGTCGGGCTATGCTGAGTCTGAAGTCAGGCGAGATATTCAGTCGGGAAGAGCTTGCTTCCCGGCAGTGGGGAGACTGCTATCATCTTCCCGACAGGGGGTTCCTGCCGGTCACTCCTGTTCCTTTTGATGCAAATCTATACCCTCCGGGAACACCGGATCAACCTTCACTCTTTGGCTCTTCCGGTGATCGCGAGAGAACGGAGAACGGTTTTGACATCAATGGGGCAGATTTTGTCAGTTTCATTGAAGAAAATCGAGATGCCTTGAACCATAATCACAATGAAACCGACCCGAATCTGCTGCATTTCGTGCCGGTGGAGAATCCGGATCAGATTCGTCTGGAAATTCTGGGCAGTGATGATGACTGGTGCTATCTGGCAGCCAGTTATGGTCTGGGTAGTCGGGATATTGATCTGATTGAAATTCTGCAAGCCCGGCAGAAGGGCTGGGAGTATCTGCCCGGCAGGGAATGGTTTAAATTGCAGGGAACTTCCCTTTCCTGGCTGCATAATATTGGAGAAGATCGCATCTATCGGGATGATGACGGTAGGCAGGGGCTGAAGCTGCAACGTTGGGAGGTCATGACTCTGAGCTCCAGGCTTGATTGCACCATGAGTAGAAGCGATGGTGAACGACAGAGTGACGGGCAGGTTCTGCCGGTTTTTGACCGGTGGAAAGCGTTGCCGGAAGCTGATATCTCAAATCATCTCAGAGAGTACCAGAAAACCGGAGTGGCCTGGCTGGTGCAACTGCTGGGTAACGGTATTGGCGGGATTCTGGCTGATGAGATGGGGTTGGGTAAAACCCACCAGGCTCTGGCTCTTCTTGATATAGTCGCCAGATCTGCTCCAGCAGCTTCTTTTCTGGTGGTGGCTCCGGCTTCGGTGGTTTATCACTGGGCTGATAAAATTGAGCGTTTCTACCCGGATCTCAGTTGGGGACTTTACCATGGTAGCGACCGTAACCTTGAGCAATGTATGGAGAAGAGAGTTGTCCTCACCACTTATGGCATCGTTAATCGTGCCGGATCTGATTTTGGTGAACATTTTTTTGAAGTGATTGTTTTTGACGAGATTCAAAATCTCAAGAATAAAAAAACCCAGATCCATGGCAGAGCCGCCAGTCTCAAGGCTGGTGTCAAATTGGGGTTGACGGGCACTCCCATGGAAAATTCGCCAAACGACCTTAAGTCATTGCTCGATATCTGCCTGCCTGGAATCCTGGGGTCGGAGCGGATGTTTCAGCGTCGCTTTACGATCCCGATTGTTGAAGAGCAGTCGGAAGAACGGAGCCGGGAACTGGCGGAACGGATCTCGCCTTTCTTTCTGCGACGGCTGAGATCACAGGTGGTAGCGGAACTTCCTGAAATAATAGAAGCTAGTCGTAGCTGTGAACTCCATACCGATCAGATCCGCCTCTATCGTGAGTTTGTTGCCGGGCAAGGGCGAAAACTGGTTGAGCAACTGCATGACGAAAGCAGTGAAATTCCCTACATGAAAGTTCTGGCTTTGATCACTTATCTCAAGCAGATCTGTGATCACCCCTGTTTGATTTCCGGTGGAAGTGACCCTGAAGAGTATGGCTCAGGTAAGTGGGAGCTCCTCAAAGAACTGCTGAACGAATGCCATGAGAGTGGCTATAAGGTCGTGATTTTCAGTCAGTACACCTCAATGCTTGATCTGATAGAGAACTACTTGCATCGGCTTGGAGTCGGTATAGCCTGTCTGCGGGGCGGGATGAATCTGAAAAAAAGAAAACAGGAAATAGATCGTTTTCAGACTGAGGATGGCTGTCGGGTTTTCTGTGCCAGCCTGCTTGCCGGCGGTACCGGAATCGATCTCACTGCGGCCCAGTGTGTGATTCATTATGATCGCTGGTGGAACGCCGCACGGGAAGATCAAGCCACATCCCGGGTTCACCGGATCGGTCAGACTCAGGTCGTAGAAGTTTTTAAGCTTATTACAACCGGTACCCTGGAAGAAAAAATTGACAAGCTGATCAGTCGTCGCCGTGCTTTAGCTGGCAGGTTGGTTCAGGCAGATGATGGAGAGCTGGTGAAAAGCCTGGACAGACAGGACTTGCTTGATCTTCTGAGTTTCCATGATTGATGGCGTCGCAAAAAGTCCGCTTTACGGTGTTAAAAACAGATAGAGATGATATGTGCTTTACCCCAGAGTTCTACAAGGCTAATCAACTAATAGAATGTCCCGGACGCTTCCCCTGGGGCCAATTTTTCCAAGGGTATGTCAAGGCGTGCGGCTCGTGGCGTGTTTTTCAATAATTATGATGCGGAAAGTTAGCCAACAGATCAACTGCGCTGGATTCCAAACCATTCAAGGGAGACTTCTGTTAATGGCTGCGGATCGGTTCCTACTTTCCAGATAGCGTGATTTATCGGCATAACTTAACCCCTCATTGTCAGTATGTGTGCATATTAAAAATGCCAGAATGGTTCCCTCTCCCACCGGTCCGGGATTCCCATATGTTCGCGACTCACGTCGGGATGCTCTTCAAAAAGATCAATAAGCCGCCGATGCCAACTTGAGCCAGGGTTTATTCTACGCAGCAGATACTCGATAACCACCAGAAAATAGTAAAGCCGCCGGGTAGGGTCAATTCCTGTTGTGGGGAGTGATGACAGGTCGGGCCAGACAGAGGGAACTTTTTTAGGCACCAGAGGGCGGCTACCAAACTCACGGTTCCAAGTGCGTGATTGATGGGCACAGGTATTCCTCAAATCGGACAGGGCCCTAAACCAGGAACGCAGCACAGCATCAGGGAGAGTCCAGAACTTAGAGATCGCCCTCTTGTCTTCCTTGAGTCGTAGCTGGGAAAACAATACCGAGATCTCTTTGAAAGTCAGAATCTCCATCACCATCCAGATTGGGGGAAGTTCTGGCTCACGGTATTTTCTTCTGTAATGCTTGATGAACGTCTCTGCTTGGCGTTGCTGGCATTTATCCTCAACCTGTTTCAGCAGCCAACTATGATTGTAACGGCTATCAAATATTTGAGTATCCAGATATGCATGTGAGCCATGGTGTTCCCCAAGCACTTGCGTCATACGCGCACGGAAAGCCACCTCTATCCGCTCGATGGCATCAAGGAGAAGTAGTCTCAGCTTGCGGTCAAACACGTACAAATCAAGTATGTCGTCAAATTCAACTTCGGGAATAAAGTTGTGTCCATCCCCGGCAATCTGAAATGGCAGACTGTAAGCACTCAGACGGTAGTAACTGATGACTGAAAGGTAGCGGAGGGCGCGCTGCTCATCGGGCACATGCAGACCGCGTCCTTGCCATAACACAAGCTGGTCTTCTATCGTGAGAGGAGGCTTGGCGAACTGATTCATGACCGACAATCCTAGGCAATAAAAAACCCACCAAAGTGTGCTTGCTCGCGAACGAACAGAGGCATGGCGGGTGTGTTGACGAAAATATACATAAGTTTATCCAATGATACAATGTTTTTTTAGATAACTTCTATGGCTTCCCGATTCAGAAAGTCGATTTATTGGCGACAATTATGCTACAACAATCTAGTCCCTGAAAAGCACTTTATCGGGGTCGGACCAAGCTAAGTTATTGTTTTTGATAGAATAGTATATGCTGGCTGAAATCTGGGGTCGGACCTCAGTAACTGGTCGAAAACACAGATAAATGTATTTAAAAACATGCGAGGATATGCCTTAGAGGCCCCATTTTGTTATAATAATAGCGTTTCTAAGGTTTTTATAGTTTTTTGGGGGGACTATGCCACGAGCGAATCGCTACTTTTTGCCGGGTCATATCTGGCACATCACACATCGCTGTCACAAGCAGGAATTTTTACTGAAGTTTTCTCGTGATCGGGCGCGCTGGATTTATTGGCTGTTTGAAGCCAAAAAGCGCTACCGTTTATCGGTTCTCAACTATATCGTGACCTCGAACCACATCCATCTTCTTGTTCGTGATCAGGGCCTTGGTGAAATCAGCAAAAGCATGCAGTTGATAGCCGGTCGGGTTGCGCAGGAGTATAATCAGCGCAAAAACCGTAAGGGTGCATTTTGGGAAGACCGCTACCACGCCACAGCGGTAGAAGATAATGAGCACTTTGTTCAATGCCTGCTTTATATCGATTTAAATATGGTCAGAGCCGGAGCAGTTAAACATCCAGCGGAATGGCCACATAGCGGTCTCGCAGAGATGCTGCAAGGACGTGAACGTTATCATGTCCTTGACCATGGTCTGTTGATGAAGCTTCAAGGAGTCAGAAGCCACGAAGGACTGGTTTTAGCCAGAAAATCCTGGCTAGAGAATTCCATGAAAGAGCATTCCGATTTAAGGCAGTGCGATCCTCAGTGGAGTCAAACCTTGGCTGTGGGCTCACAAGCCTTTGTTTCCATGATTAAGCAGAACCTTGGCAGATCAGGTAAGTCACGACAAATAATTTGTAATGATCAGGGTTTTATTTTGAAAGAGGATGAAATGGCTTACAGGGCTAATTTCGACCATGAAATTGAGCTTCTAAGGCTTGATTGAGGTGGCTTTTTAGACTTAATCCGTGTAAGTACAGTGGGTTGTTGAGGTCCGACCCCATTTCGGACCAGTTCGTATGACATTCCGGCAACCGCCCCGGCACCGCGCAATACTTTCTCGACAAACACCTCAAAACTGTTACCGGGGCGATCGCTTTTAAGAATGTGGGGCTTCTCTCCGGGGTTACCGTAGAGAACGGTTCCCGGTTCGGTGGTCCGGTGATAAACAGGGTCACCATCGATGTTTTCACTCCGGTTGACACCTGGA